>JAJZPI010000048.1 GCA_021811275.1 Deltaproteobacteria bacterium | reverse complement strand
CCGATCTGTCCACCCTGACCGCCCTGGTGGACTACCTCAAGGAGGACCGCGACGCGCTGACATTCCCGCTCATGGTCCATATCGCCAGCCCCACAAACGTCCGCGTCCTGGGTCCCCTGGCCGGGCCCTTCGTCCAGCGGCCTACCTACCTGATCGCCAGGGCCATGCTCCCCTCCGTGACCCTGGGCAACTACCTGCCGAGCACCGACTTCCAGATCATGCTCCGCTCTGCCTTCGTTGGGGGCGAGGGACGCGACGCCATCATCAAGATCGCCGGCAACGTGGTGGACATGGAGGCCCTCAACTCGGTGGACGACGGCATGAGCCAGACTGTCACCGTCCAAGCCGGCGTCACTACCAAGGCCAAAGAGACGCTGCCCAACCCGGCCATCCTGGCGCCTTACCGAACCTTCCTGGAGGTGGAGCAGCCCGAAAGCGAGTTCATCTTCCGCATGGAGAGGGGCCCGCGCTTCGGACTCTGGGAAGCGGACGGCGGTGCCTGGAAGCTCCAGGCTATGGCGACGGTCGCGGCCTGGCTGAATGAGAAGCTGGCGGACAATAGTGACCTGAGCATCATCTACTAGGGCAATCGCCATGATCGATCTCTACCTGGCCACCCCCTACACCTCGCACCTGCCCGAGGTGCGCGAGCATCGCTTCCGGCAAGCCCGCCAGGCAACCGGATGGCTCATGGGCAAGGGCTTGGTGGCGTATTCACCGATCGCCCATTCGCACCCCATCCACCAGCTCTGCGACCTTCCGCATGCTTGGGATTTCTGGTCGCGAGTCGATTATCGCTTCATCGACGCCAGCCGCGCCCTGATGATCCTGATGATCCCGGGCTGGCGTAGTTCCACCGGCGTAAACGCAGAACTGGTCTATGCCCGCGAGAAGGGCAAGCCCATCTGGTGGATGCAGCCCGTCCGGGAGGCGGGTACACGATCCACCTGGAGTGCCCCATGCCCGCCCACCCCATGAGGGTGGCGGCGTAACCGCCGGGGGCCGGGTTGCCTGCCCTGGCCCCCGGCTCAAGGAGCGACATGGAAATTCGCATTTGGGGAGCGTCCGATGACCTGCTGGAAATCAGCGGTGCACCCATGGCCAACACCCAAGACAAGGGGCGGGATGAGGCCGAGGGTGGTGGGCGGAGTGCCCTATCCATAAAACGTGGGCCTTGGTCTTGGGACCAGATCCAAATAACCCCGGGCATTGGCTTTATGAAACCTTTGGGCGGTGGGGGCGGGTGTCCTCTACCTTCCACAACAAAGACTACAAGTGGACGGCCCCATTCCCAGGCCGGACAAGGAGGAGAAGTGATGGGCATACCAAGCAATCAAGAAGTTCCCGAAATGAGCGATGATCTTGAATATTGCGGGAGACTAGTCCCCGTACCAGCGCAAGAACTTTCCGCCCTCCGCGCCCGCGTGGCTGAGCTTGAGAGAAGATTTACGGCCCCCATTGTCTGCATGTGTGGGAGCACTAAATTTAAACAGGCTTGGATTAGCGAAAATGCAAGACTTACTGGTGAGGGGAATATAGTTTTGGCCGTTGGTCTTTGGGGCCATCACGAGAGAGTGTTCCCTGATGCAGAGACAAAAGCCAGACTGGATAACTTGCACAAGCGTAAAATAGACTTGTGTGATTGGGTTCGGGTCTTGGATATCAATGGGTATATTGGCGAAAGCACGCGCTCTGAAATAGATTATGCGCTTGGACTTGGGAAAGAAGTTCGATATTTGTCTATCGAATATCCAAATTATGAGGAACCAATAGATAAAGTAAGGGCCCAGCGCGACAAGCTACGGGAGGCGCTGAGCAATGTCCACACTGTAACCTTAGACGATGGTTACGATCCTTATGAGGCAGTATTAGAAATGGATCGTTTGGCCCGCCGCGCCCTGGAGGGGTGCAGGGAGGAAGGCGAGCTATGAGAGAGATTAGCCATCGTTTCTGGTTTATGTCCAAATTCGGGATTTGGGCCAGGAGGGCTATTGCCAATTACATTGGCCTACCGCTTTTGAAAACCGCGCACCGTGTATTGCGATTTACTTATCATCGTTGCGTGGTTTGTGGAAACCTCGCCCATATGGGGCCAATAGGGCATTATGGCCAGATATGCGATCATTGCGCTTACCCAACAAGGTGCGTTTGGGACAGGGCAAGAGATGGCGTATTCGGCTCAAGGTTTAAACAATGAAAACGATCATCGCCCTGGAGGAGTGCAAATGACCTTAACAGGTGAAGGAGCAGGGCAAATGAACTACAAACAGCATGCCGAAGTATACGAACATTCCTGTCATCGTCATACATATTGTCCTGCATGCCAAGGGCTTGGAATTGATTGTATTATTTGTTATGGTTGTTATTTTTATGGCCCTATTAGATTGGCCCAAATCTGCCTGGCCGGTGGGGTGAAGGAGGAAGGAAAATGCTAGAACCTCCATGGACTGGCCTCGGTGCTTTGCAGCAAGAAGTCATGGATATTAAAAGAGAGATTAACAGAAAGGCCGACAGCCATGAAATATATTCGCTTCGCAATCGCGTGGATAGTTTGGAACATTCCTTGCGGGAAATTGGCTCCAAGATTGATGGCTTGGAGTATCGGCTGCAAGAGGTGGAAGCGCGTGTGAAGGAGCAAGGAAAATGACACCCGGTGATCTGCGAAAGCTAGCCAGTATGGCTGAAGTGCAAAGCATCGCCCCCGTAGTACGCATCAATGCTAAAGAGGCGCGAGAGTTGGCCGATCTTTGGGAAGCGGCGATAGAGATGGAGGCCGCGCACGAAAAGTGGCAACAGGTCATGACTTGCCGAGCCTTTGGCGGTGAGGAATCTCCAGAAGAGGCGGCAGTCGCGCTGCGGGCGGCCGGCCAAAGATTTATAGATGCTCTCGCCGCGCTCCAGCAGCCCGGCCCGGCGGTGGAGGCGTAATGGGCCTGATAGCCGAGCTGGTGCGCGCCAACCGCGCCCTGGGCAAGAGGGAGGCGGCATAGTCATGGTGTTTTTTGACGGCATTCACCTATGGTCGCCGGACCTGCAAGAGCTTCACGGCTTCGCTTCGAAGATTGGCGCACCCTTCTCCTGGTTCCAGGACCATGCCCGACATCCCCACTACGACCTTTGGGGATACATGGCCCGAAAGGCAAAGCGCTACGGCGCGGTCAAGGTGATGCCCTGCATGCTGGGCTACTTGATTAGGGAGGCGGCGTAGATGGCCACCATCATCAACTGCCCGCGCATCGACTGCGCGCGCAACAGCGCCGGCCAGTGCGATATGGGCCGGCTGGACATCAAGGCCGTGGTTACGTTCAAGAGCGGTCCGCAGGCAGGTGTGTACCTGTGGTGCGGGGCCTACAAGAAGAAGGATGCGGCCTGATGGCCCTCCACCGCGTGCCACCTAGGCCACCTTGGTTTGGTACGGCCCCCTTTGGAACCTGTCGGTGGTGCAACCAGCCCATCCTCAACCCCGACGGCAGCCCCGCCCTCCGGCGGCACTGGCATAAGGCGTGCGTCGAAAACTATAACTGCGTTTTCTACTTCAACCGCTCCCTTGGAAATGTCAGGCGGGTCGCTCTATCCGATGACGGCTACCGCTGCGCTTGTTGCGGCGAAGCCGTGGATGCCGTCGAAGTAGATCACGTCATTCCTCTGGCCGAGGCCCTTCCTCATTCCGATGACCCCTTGTGGCAATGGCGGCCCGGCAACTTGCAGGCCCTATGCCCGGCCTGCCATGCAGTCAAGACGGCGGCTCAGGCCCAGCGGTGGGCCACGTGGCGCGCCGCCTATCGCGGCAAGCAGAGGGAGGAGTCATGAGCACAGCGGAAGAACGCGCCATGGAGGCCCTGGACGGCATGACGGAGACGTGGGTCGAGCGTCGAGGCATCGCGCAAAGCTTGGAGTCCATTCCGGCCCCAGCCGAGGTACGAGCATTGATTCTCCGTCCCCCAGACCCCTATGGACAGAATGGACAATATGGACGCAATTCAGACGCCGGTGGGTTCTGTCCATTGTGTCCATTTTGTCCCTAGACCTTCTACCCTTGAAAACCGAGAGGCCCCAGCCGCGGCCTGGCGCGATGCCCTGGCAAGGTCCCTGGGTCGAGAGGTGGAACCCAAAACCAACACGTCAAGCTGGCCTACTGCGAGGGCCTATACGATGGGCGCATGTCCTGGGCCCTGGACAACGGGGAGGCGTGATGGGCAAGGCTCCGGCGAAAGGTGACGCGGCATGAAGTGGTTCAAGCACATCAGCGACAGCCTGGACGATCCCTTCATTTTCGAGCTGGTGTCCACCTTCGGGGGCGACGGCTACCTAGTGTTCTTCGGCTGCCTGGAGGTCATGGCCCGCGAATTCCACCCGGATTTTCCCGAAACTTGCACGGTTTCTGAGCGTTTTTTGACCAAAAAACTGCAAATTTCTCGCAAAACTTTGGTAAAAATCCTAACTTTTTGCGAAAAAAACAATCGCATTTTTGCCGCCTTTGAGAACGGCAGCGTAGCGCTCAGGTGCCCGAAGTTCCTAGATATGTGCGATGAGTGGACAAGAAAGCAACTCCGGAGTTGCTCCGGAGTTACTCCGAAAATCCTCCGCCCTGACTTAGAAGTAGAAGAAGAAGGAGATAAAGAAAAAGAATTAAGACCCCCTATAGCCCCCCATGGGGTGGCGGGTGTGCAGGCCAAGACCCAGGCCAAGACAATTGTGCATGGAGAGCAGCACACACGCTTCAACGAGTTCTGGAAATCCTACCCCAAAAAACGTAGCAAGGGCCAAGCCGAAAAGGCATGGAGCAAAATCAAGCCCGATGCGGAGCTGTTCGCAGCCATGATGCAAGGACTTGATCGGGCCAAGAGATGCCTAGATTGGCTCAAGGATGGTGGGCAATACATTCCCTACCCTGCGACCTGGCTTAATGCCAAGGGGTGGGAGGACGATTATGACAGGGGGGGTAGCCCTCTTTTACGTCTAAGTTCTGCCGGGCAACAGCAGGCGTTGAACTGTCAAGACTTTCTGGAGGCCGGGAATGGGAAGTGACCAGGACAAGCGGGGAGAAATTGCTGAACTGCTGGTGGTCATGGCGGACAACTTCGGCGCTAGTCTTAGCCGAGGGCTTACCAAGGCCATTGGTGAACAGCTCATGCGCTTTCCGATTGAGGAAGTTCGGCAGGGCGTGGGGAAGATCATGGCTACCCGGAAATTCAAGGGCATGCCCACCCTTGCGGAGATTCTGGATGCCGTGGCTGGTCCCCAAGAATCCGAGGACGATAAGGTTCTGGCCGAGGGAGAGCGCCAGTGGCTCAAAGTGCTCAATATGCCAGGTCAGGCCAGTTACCATCGGGTGTTCCTGGGGTACGATGCCGATGGGGCGCCGCGCTATGCCCAGCCTGACGCATATCTAGATTCGCCCGCTAAGGCTGCTTATCGCTCCCTGGGCGAGAGCAAGCAGGGGTGGACGGGGGCGAACCTGGATTTTAAAAAAAAGTCGTTCCTAGAGGCGTACAGGCGTTTTGCCAAGGACCAAGCCAAGGCCCTGCCCGCCCCCAAGGACGAGCGGGTGCTCAAGCTGGTGGAGGGGATAGGCCGATGACCGAGCGCCAAACCGTGGGATTCGCCTGGGGCAAGCCTGCCACGCCGCCGGACAAGATACGCGGTTGCCCCAAACACGAGTGCTTCTTGCGCAAGATTGAGTGCGAGAAGTCCAGGAAGTGCAAACACTTGAAGGAGTGTTGGAAATGAGCGCTTGCGAGCACAGGATCATCATGGGAGACGACGTTACTCACTGGTACGACTGCGGCGATCTGTCGCGGCCGTGTAACGCCTGCTGCCCGTACTGTATGCACGAAAAAACATGCGAAGAGCACTGTGGCAAGAAGGCAGAAGCCAATGAACGCGAATTGTAGGCACGCCCATTCGTGGGCGATCTGTGGGGGAGCCATGCTGTGGTGCCCCGATTGCGGGGCTATCAGGAAAACCACGCCAGCAGGATTAAACGCCTCCGCCTCCTGGCAGTGGTCGGGATGGGTCTATCCTAAAGGGCGAGAAGAAGCGCTAAAACGGCTGCAACGGGTGGGTTATTAATATGAAATGCACAAAAAGGGCCTGTATCTACTGCGACGACCACACCGGAGCGTGCGGCTACGCGCCGGTGGCTGGTCCATCTGGCATCCTGGACACGCTCTACCGGGCGTGCGGGCATGAGCAGTTCGTCATGGTCGGTTGCGACGCCTGCATGGAAGTGGAGCCGGAGGCCCTGGAGGATTGCCAGGGGGGATCGTGCCGCCTCTAGGCAAGTTCACCTGCCGCTGCGGAGCTCTCTACCTGCCCTGCGAACCCTGGGCGCGGCCCCTCAACTGCTGGTGGTGCGGGCGGCGAGTGCCGGGGGGAGACGAAAACACCGTGGAAATTCTGATCGACACGACCAAGCAGGAGGATGAAGCATGACCCTGGAAAAATTGATTTCTTCGTTCGGCCAGGCCGGGTTCGCCAGGGCAGACGTTCGCTTGAGGGCACGATATTTGCGGGAAGGCGGCCTTCTCCCAATGGGTGGTCGTGGCCGTGGTGCCCCTCATATGGACTCAACGGCGGCCGCCCGGCTTGTCCTAGCAATACTGGCCAACACGTCACAAACCACAAGCCCCCCGGCTGTCCAGCGGCTTTCAGCGATGGAGCCCCGCCCGGCAGAGCTGCCAGCTTACTCCCGCCGGGACTTCCCCGACTGGACGCCCCCGCCCTTGTTCACCGCCGACCTGTTGGGCTCCCTGGCCCAGTTGCTCGACTGGTGGCGCTTGCCGGACCCCACGCTATCGGGTGCGCCGTCCTGGTCCGAAGATTTCCACGGCTTGACCGTCACCTGGGCCAATGGAACACCCGTGGCAACCATCGAGCTTGTGCTCAATCCAGTGCACATATGGGGAGCTGGTCCGGATCGGCTTTTGACCGTGCAGCAAAAGTTTGCCGAGCCTGGGGAGCAAATAGGCGATAAGGTGGGGGTATGGTTTAGCGCCACGGCGCACAAAGAAGTTTTCCTGGTCATTGCACAAGCCCTTGGGCAGCTTAAACATGCGGAGGAAGATCGTGAATGATTTCGCGCCGGATAGGCGAATTGCCGGGGGGAGACGAAAACACCGTGGAAATTATGATCGACACGACCAAGCCGGAGGATGAAGCATGACCATCATCAACCAGGCCACGAGCTGGCAAGACCTGCCCCCCCTGCTCACCACGGCCGAGGTATGCGCCCTGTTCAGGGTAAGTCCTCGCACGGTTGATAAATGGGTTGAAAATGGCGACCTCCGACGCGTATTATTGGGCAATGCCTGGAAATACCCAAAACAAATAGTTAGAAACCTGGCCGAAAACGCCAATGCCGATCCGTGGGAGGAGTAAAAATGGACGCCGACTTTTACAGAGAAAAAGCGATAAGAAAGTTTGAATCACTCCTAGAAGAAGGGGTTGAAGAGATTGTAGACGAGCTAAAAAAGCACGTTACAGATGAGATCATCGGGGATATTTTCGATTCGTTTGACGAAAACGACTGCGAACTTGCTATACAGCGTGCCGCCAAAATAGCCGGTAGTGAAGAGCGTTTGGCATTTATATTGTTCAACTTTCTTAATGAGGCCCTAAAAAAGGGATGGATAAAATTAAAAAGCATCGTCCCTGTTGGCCATCTCGTGGAATCTATCGGGGAAGACATGACAGAATTAATGAAAGAAGAAATAAAAGAATTCAAACATGGCATGGTTGAGCATGCTTTTGACGTCGAAGAGATAACAGAAGACGACCTCAGCGCCCCGTTGTTTGTGACAAAAGAGCTAGAGCAACATTGGGCATACGCCGAGGGATTGTCAATATATATGACCCATGCGGAATTAACGCTAAGGGAGAATTGGGAAGAAAGCGGTAAAGAATAATCCAAGACCAGCCAACGCAATAGAATAAGTGGCTGCTAGGCCCTATAGCCGCCATTATAATTAACCCCGCAACTCGCAGCAATTCCCCGCAACTCGCCGTATCTGGCCCGGTACCACCTAGACACAACATATAGCGGTATGTCACTACCTTAGCCCAAGGGAGGCGGGCGACGGCAATGGAGCCGTCCATCCTCGCCAACCAGCCACCTGGCCAGGAGGTATGACATGCCCATCGGTGACACCTACTACAACAGCAGGCGCAGCGGCAAGCGGGGCAGCAGCGGGAGCTAAGAGCCCGTGAAGCCGCCCACCAACCCTAGACGCTCTTGGGGGTCGTGCGACCCCCAAGGGTGCTGCCTACGTGGCCAGGGCCTCCAGGGCTCTATCGGGGCGATGATGGGGTCGGTAGTAGTAGCTGGTCTGGGGGAGGGATACCCCGGCAGCGGCGGCCACGTCGTGGCCCCAGATCATGGGCTCGGCGGGCCAGCCGGCGGCCTGGGCCATGCGCTCGGCATCGGAGCTGGGCAGGGGGATGGGGGCCTGGAACGCGGCCCTGATGGCCTCCAGCCAGGCGCGGTAGGCGGATTCGGGGTTGCTGGGCGTTTCCAGCCCGGCCAAGGGATTGGGCACGCGCGGCCTGGGGATGCGGTTGAATCTGGCGTACTGCCCCACGCCCAGGCGGGAGGCGACAAACTCGCCGTCGAGGTACTTGTCGCCGTGGGAAAAAATCCTGGTCTGGCGCAGAAAGAAATCCTTTTGGGCGCGGTCCTCGAATACCACATGCAAGGCCGACCCATCCCTGAAATACAGCGTGAACATGAATTCGGCGTCGGTCATGCTGCGCATTTTTGCCGCCGTCAGCTTGGCCTGGGCCTTGAGGTCGCTAAAGCGGTCGGGCGTGGGGGACTCCGCCTGTTGGCGGGCCCGAAGGCGGTTGGGGAACCTGCTCTCACGGGCAACCCGGCCAGCCTCGGCCTGCACGACTTGGCGGGGGAGGGCATCCATGCTGCCGTAGCGCTCAAGCGCTCGCTCCAGGCGGAACACCTCGCACTCCATGAGCGGGAACCACTCCAAGCAGCGGGCATAGTCGGCCGGGCAGTGCTGCTTGAGGCCCCAGGCGTAGAGCAGGTAGAGCCCGTCAAACGTCCGGCCGAAAAGACGATACTCGGGACTGAGCTTGATCCCCTCGCGCTTGAGAGCGCCCACCACGTCGGCCTTGCGCCAGTCGTGGATAGGGTAGAACACCCGGCGCTTGGGGTTGACCACTCCCTGCCGCTTGAAGGCGCTGGCCCGACCGATGGAGTCGGCACCACGCACGCCAACCGCCGTCCACGTGTTGGCCGGCAGGCCGGCCGCGCTCTCTGTCATCCGGCCCATGTCGTCCCACGTCAACTCAGGCAGATGTGCGGCGTCGATTACGTCCATATGGCGCGGCGTCTGAAAAACCCCGTCTCGCAGCATGCCCAGCAGGCGCGGCGAGGGCAGGCGCACCACGCGGCACCCCATGCGGCGCTCGCAGTAGTCCAGGTAGGCGTCAACCGTCTCCAGGCCGGGCACCAGGTAGTAGGCGAACGGCTGCACGGTCTGAAAATGGTCGCGCACGGCCAGCCAGGAGCACCATGCGTCCTTTCCTCCCGAGAAGGAGAGCAGGCACGCATCAGGGTTGGGGCTGGAGTCCTTAACCTCTTTAATCATGTCGGATATAGTTTCCATAGCAAAATTTCAGCACGTAAATTAGTTCCGGTCAAGGAGTTTTTTTAATGGCCGGAAAAAAGAAACATTCCACCAAAAAAATTATCAAGGCCATAAAGGGCACGGGTGGGATTATCTCTGAAATCTGCCGCAATCTAAGCTGTGCCAGGCAGACGTTTTATAGCTATCTACAGGACTTGCCCGAGGTGCGACAGGCGTTTGAATATGAGCGAGACGAGGCCCTAGACGAGGCTGAATCCGTGCTAATAAATCATCTTGAGGGCAACAGTCTTGATGCGGCCATATACATGCTTGACTGCCGTGGCGCTGACCGAGGCTATGGGCGCAAGCAACAAAATCAGGCCACCTCGCCTAATTTCAAGCCCTTAATAGATGCACTTGCGGGCGCATCCAAAGAAGTGTGGGCCGATGCCCAGGCTTAATAATTCATTCCAGTTCGCGCCGTTCTCGGTGCAGCAGAAAAAGCTCCTGACGTGGTGGATGCCTGAAAGCCCCTACCGCGATTACGACCTGATCCTGGCTGAGGGCTCGGTGCGCTCGGGCAAGACCCTAGGCATGATTACGTCGTTCGTCACCTGGAGCCAGTCTGGGTTTCAGGATGAGGCATTCATTTTGGCCGGGCGCTCCGTGGGGGCACTTGAGCGAAACGTTCTCCGCCCGCTGTTTCAGGTGCTTGGGGCTATGAACATCCCCTACCAGTACAGCCGGGGCGACGACCGGCACGTCAAGATCGGCTCGAACACATACTATTGCTTTGGGGCCAACAACGAACGCTCCCAGGACATCGTCCAGGGCCTGACCGCCGCCGGCTTCTATGGCGACGAGGCCGTGGTCATGCCGGAGAGCTTCATTCGCCAGGCCCAGGCCCGGTGCTCGGTGGACGGGGCCAAAATCTGGTTGAACTGCAACCCCGGCGGGCCGTTCCACTGGATCAAGCGCGAGTACATGGACGGTGGGAGCCGCACCCGCGCCCTGGTCCTGCACTTCACCATGGATGACAACCTGGCCCTGAGCGAGTCCGTCAAGGACCGCTATCAGCGCATGTACTCGGGACTGTGGTTCAAGCGCTACATCCTGGGCCTGTGGGTGCTGGCCGAGGGCGTGATCTATGACATGTTCGACGAGGCCCAGCACGTCGCGCCCTGCCCGGCCAACCTGCCCCGGTCCATCGTGGCCGTGGACTACGGCACCGCCAACCCCACCACGTTCGGGCTCTACCGCTTCGGCCCCTGCTCTCCGGTCCACCTGGCCCGGGAGTATTGGTTCGACAGCCGCGAGGCGGGCCGGCAAAAGACCGATGCCGAGTATGCCTCCGACTTCGTGGCCTGGCTCGGCTCGGACACCCCCGAAGCCATCTACATCGACCCCAGCGCGGCCAGCTTCGCCCTTGAGCTCGCCAACCGCGGCCTGCCGGTGCTGGACGCCAAGAACGACGTGCTCGACGGCATCCGCTTCACAGGCTCCATGATCCAGGACGGATGCTTCCTGGTCGATCCCTCCTGCGAGCACACCCGCAAGGAGTTCGCCGCCTACTCGTGGGACAGCAAGGCCCAGGAGAAGGGCGAGGACCGCCCGCTCAAGACCAACGACCACGCCATGGACCGGACCCGCTACGCCCTGTTCAGCCACTTCTGGACGGGCGAGCAGCCCGGCATTTGGTAGGAGCCCCGATGGGACTGCGCTCGTTCATCTCTAAGGCCGCCGCCAAGATGGGGTACTACCCGCTCCCCGAGGGCGTGGCGGCCGGCGCCGGCTCCTGGTACTGGTCCGGGTTCTCCGACTTAGGCGTGCCGGCCAACCAGGTCGCGGCTTACCAGGGATGGGTCAGCACGGCCACCAACCTGATCTCTACCGACATGGCCCGCCTGCCCCGCAAGCTCTACAAGCGCCAGGGAACCATCCGGGAAGAGTGGCAGGAGATTTTAGAGCACCCCCTGTTGGACCTGATTAACCGGCCCAACCCGCTCATGACCGGAACGCAGGTGCTCAAGCTGCGCCAGCTTCACCTTGACCTGACCGGCATGGCCTTTTGGTACGCGCCCCGCAACGGCCTGGGCCTGCCGGCCGAAATATGGCCGCTCCTGCCCCACATGCTGGTCAAGATCGAGACGGAAAACAACGACCCGGCCAAGATCAAGGGCTTCCGCTTCCGCGATGACCTGGGCAAGGAAACCGTCTACGCCTGGGAGGATGTGGTCTACTTCCGCTACCCCCACCCCAAAAGCCTGCTCTACGGCGCCAGCCCGATTCAGCAGCAGGCCTTGGCCTACGACACCGACGAGGCCCTGCGGAAGTACCAGCGGGCATTCCTGGCCAACTCGGCCCGGCCGGATTACGTCCTGAGCAGCGATGGGGCGCTCACCGACGACACGGTGAAGAGGATCAAGACGCGCCTCAAGCAGGACCACGGCGGGCCTGACCGGGTGGGCGAGCCCATGATTATGAGCAACGGGCTCAAGCCCGTGCCGCTGTCGTTCTCGGCCAAGGACTTCGAGTTCATGGCCCTGGCCGGCTGGACCCGTGACAACCTGCTGGCCGCCTACGGCGTGCCGGCGGCCAAGTTGGGCCTCGTGGAGGACGTCAACCGCGCCAACGGTTCCGAGGCGGACATTACCTACCGCCGGGAGTGCATAGGCCCGCGGGCCGAGGCAGCTTCGGAGGACGTGACCTACCAACTCGCTTCACGCTACGACCCCAAGTTGTGGCTTGAGTTCGAGAATCACGTTCCCGACGACGAGAACGCCGCGCACGCCCGCAAGATGGCCGAGCTTGACCACGGGCTCATCACGGTGAACGAGTGGCGCGACGAGGAGGGCCTGCCCTCCCTGGAGGGCGGCGACGTGCCGCACATTCCCTCCAATATGGTGCCCCTGGCCATGAGCGTGGACCTGGGCGATAAGGGAGCGCCGGCCGAGGAGCAACTTGCCGCAGCCGCCCCGGTGGTCAAGGACAGCGCCGCCAGCCTGGAGTTCATTGCCAAACTGAGGCCCTGGGAAGAGCGGATGCGCTCCATGCTGGTCCCGTTCTTTCAGCGTCAGCACGAGTTGGTGAGGGTTCGCCTGGCCGACCTGTGGCCCAAACTCGAAGGCAAGTACGCCGGCTGGGCAGCGGCCAAGGTGGTCAAGTTCAGCCGGGAAGACCTCGACCCGATCTTCGCCGCCTGGGAGGCCCAGGGGGTGCAACTCGGCGGGGTATGGCAGACGTTCATGCCGGCGGTGGCCATGGAAGCCGGGGCTGAGGCCCTGGCCTTTGCCGAGTCGGGCATAGCCTTCAACCTGGTAGACCGCCGGGTGGTGGACTGGCTGGCCAGCCATGGGGCCACGGCCGCCAAGGTTAACGAGTACACCCGCACCCGCCTACAAGACGCCCTGAGTAAATCCCTGGCCCAGGGCGACGCCCTTAAAGACGCCACCGAGCGCGTCAGCGAAATCTTTGACTGGTGCCAGAACGCCCGGGCGCGGACTATCGCCCGGACGGAGATCGCCAACGCCCGCCGCTGGGCCTACGACGAAGGCTTGGTGCAATCCGGCGTGGCCTTCCTCAAGCGGTGGGTGAACGAGCCCGGGGCCCGCCCCAGCCATCAGGCCGCCGGCCGGCGCTACACCCGGGACAACGCCATACCCCAGGACGAGCCATTCCACGTGGGCTCCTGCGAGGCCCTGGTGCCCGGCCATTCGGGATGCGCCCGCGAGGACATTAACTGCCGCTGCCATGTCATGTACGACGTGGACCGCTCAAAGAGCGCCGGCCCGGCGCACGAGCCCATCGTCCCGGTCAGCCGGGCCTATTCCCTGGAGGAATGCCATGCAGCTCATGATTAAGAGCCTGCCGTTCGAGGTCAAGGAGCTGGACGAGGCCAGCCGGTCTTTCTGGGCCGTGGCCAGCGACGAGAGCGTAGACCGCTCGGGCGACATCATCCGCCAGGCCGGGTGGGAACTGGCCAACTTCATGAAAAACCCGGTCATCCCCTGGGGCCACGACTACAGCCAACCCCCCGTGGCCATGGCCGAGGCCGCCGAAGTGCGCGACGGCAAGCTCTACATCAAGCCCAAGTTCGCCACGGCCGAACAGTACCCCTTCGCCGACCAGATTTACCAGCTCTACAAGGGCGGGTTCCTCCGGGCATTCTCTGTCGGGTTCATGCCCAAAGAGCACAAATACATGATGGACGGCGACCGCTACGTGGGCACCGAGTTCCTACGTCAAGAGCTTTTCGAGGTGTCCGCCGTGACCGTGCCGGCCAACCCCAATGCGCTGGCCCAGGCGCGCGCCGCCGGCCTGGTGGTGCCCAAGGAACTGGAGCAACCCAGCGCCCTGGAGCGCCTGGAGGCCCTGGAAGCCAAGCTCAAGGACTGGCCTCCGGTCATCGAAGAGTTGGAGGCCAGCATGGGGGAGGTTCAATTCGTGACCCCCGCCGACCTAGCCAAGGCCCTGGACGAGCTTGCGGACCGGACCATTCTGCCCCCGGGCGAGTTTGCGGCCAGACTAGCAGAGGTCAAAGCCCTCGTCGAAGCCCTCAGTGCGGCCCAGCCGCCTCAACCGCAACCCGAGCCCAAGGCCATCGACCCCGCAACCCTTGCCCGCGCCTTTGGTGCTGCGGCCGAGAAGAGACTGACCGAAATCGTAACCAACCGGCTGAATTACCACCTCGGCCGGGTTTAGTCAGGAGAGCGGAAATGGAAGACAAAGACCTCATTGCCTTGATCGAGAAGGCCACCGGCGAGGCCCTGAACGAGGAGAAGATCAAGGGCCTGATCGACGCCGGCCTGGCCCCCTACCTCAAGGCCCTGGACAAGAAGGACGTGGGCACCGGCGACGACCTGGCCGACAAGGGGACCAAGATCGTCACCCTGAGCCAGTTCTTGGGCGACGTGCGGCGCATGGGCATGAACGAAGGCCCCGCCCATGTCGAGAAGTCCCTCTACACCACCACCACGGCCGGCGGATACCTGGTCCCCACCGAGGAAAGCCGCGAGCTGCTGGACCTTATGACTACCAAATGGTCGGTCATCCCCGGCCTGTGCCGGCGCGTGCCCATGGCCACCAAGACCATCACCTTCCCGACCGCCACCGGCGGCGTGACCGTGTACTGGGTGCCGGAGACCACGGCCGACAAGGATCAGACCAACCCCGCCGACTTCACGCAGTCCGGCGGCTTCAAGCCTCCGTCCAGCCCCACCTTCGGGCAGAAAAGCCTGACCGCTCACACCGCCGCCGTCAAGGTGGTGGTCTCCAACCAGCTCTTGGACGATTCCGACCCCAGCGTCAGTGCCTTCTTGATGAGCCTCTTCGCCGAGGCCCTGGGCGAGGCCCTGGACATCGCCTGCCTGCGAGGCACCGCAGCGGCCACCGATCCCATCAGCGGTCTGGACGCCCTCATCACCACCAACATCCTGGCCGCCGGGGCGGACTTCACCTTTGATGACATCCTTGACCTGATCGGCGCTGTCCAGGACTCCTACAACTCGCCGCTGGGCGTGGACATCCTGGGCAACCTCAAGGCCGAGCGCACCATGATGAAGCTCAAGGACGGCGATGGCCAGTACATCTACAAGCCCCCCACCCAGGCGGCAGGCGTGCCCACCATCTGGGGCGAGCCCTTCCGCCGCGATGCCAACATCGTCAGCACCTACGGCGCGAGCGCGAACGAGACCCGGCTCTACGCCGGTCGCTTCGCCCAGGACGCCTTGCTGGGCATCCGCCAGGGCGTGACCATCAAGACCAACCCCTGGGCCGAGCCCTACTTCTCCCACAACCAGACCGCGTTCCTGGCCGAGTTCCGCCAGGGCTTCACCCTGACCACCGAGGCCCGGTTCGCCATGCTGACCGGCGTCCCGATCCTGTAGGACAGACGCAAGGAAAGGATAAAAGACCATGAAAAAGAGCATCTTCAAGGCCCTGCTGGCCCTGGCCTTGGTCCTGTGCATGGCCGGCGCTTCCTGGGCGGTCTACACCGGCACCATGACCGCCAACGGCTCTGGCACCACCATCACCGACGTGGTGCTGCCCGGCGACACCAACGCCCACACCGCGGTCTACGCCATCAACGCGACGGCCAACAACGCGGCGGGCAAGATCAGCATCTTTTACCCCACCTATAAGACCACGGTGGACGCCACCAGCTCCTCGACCACGCTCAATGTGACGGCCACGACCGGGTTTAGCGTGGGCGACTCGGTGGTGGTGCAGACCGCCAGCGGCCTGGTGGCCGAGCGCTACGTGAGCGCCGTCAACGCCGGGGTGTCCCTGACCATCAGTTCGGCCCTGCCCAGCGGCTATGGCGTGGTGGGCTCCAAGGTCTACCAGATCGCCTACAACGCCACGGCCAGCGGGACCATCCCCGTGGGCAACGCGACGGTCGAGAAGATCAACCCCTACGGCGGGGTGGTGGTGGGGCCGATCAACAGCCCCATCGTGTTGAGCCTGTCCGGCTCCTCGACCAGCACGGCCATCAACTACGCCACCTGGGGCTTCAAGCCCTAAGCCAAGGATGCCCAGGCCCCCGGGGCGGCGGTTCACTCCTTGCCGCCTCACCCAGCCCCGGGGGCCATCCCAAGGGAGAAGACATGAGCGAGAAGGTTAGCTTCCTGGTCAAAAAGCGGTTCAATCACTGGCACCCCAACTACGTGGTTGAGGTCAAGCCCGCTGATGCCGCCAAGTGGGAAAGGGACGGCTGGGGGGTGATCGTGCCCGACAAGGCCGCCTACGGCCCGCCCATGGAAGAGGGCATCGACTCCCCGCCCGTGGACAAGGCCGTGAAGAAGCCGCCCCGGGGTAAGGACGCCTAGTGCCCGCCCTGGCCGCCATACCGGCTTGGAGCGCCGCTGGACTGGCGCTGCTGGTGCCCTTCGCCCTGTGGTTTGACGGGCAGGTCCATGTCTCCCAGGCTCAGTGGTTCGGCCTGGCCCTGGCCGGGGGCATGTTCGCCCTGGTGGTGGGCAACCGGGGCGCGGCCGCGCTCCTGGCCCTGTCCAGCGCCATGCTGCTGGTCGGCCGTCACCTGGCCGTGACCCGGGCCATCCCCCTGGAGGTCTACCAGGCCGCCAGCGATGCCCATGCCTACCTGGTAGCCGGGGTGGCTGTCCTGGCCCTGGCCCCCATCGTCTTTGCTGGCCGGCTTGCGCTTCTGCTTAACGCCTGCCGGGCGCTGGTCCTCCTGCTGGCTGCTTGGTGGCTGGCCGGCCTGCTGGGGCTCGACCCGCTCCTAAAGCCTTCGCCGGACGGCGCGGGTTTGGCCATGGGCCACAACGGCGGCCCCCTGGGCTCCCCCATCATCCTGGCCGGCCTGGTGGGCGCGGCTTGGCCGCTGTTCATCGCGGGCCGCTGGGCCTACTGCCTGCCCCTGCTGGCGGGGTGCCTTGCCATGCAGGACAGCGCCACGGGCTGGCTGGCGGCCGGAGCCGCGGCCTTCGCCTGTCTGTGGGCCTGCGCTCGCCCCCTGGGAAACCGCCTGCACTGGTGGATTGCCGGAGTGGCCCTGGCCGCCCTGGCCGCCGGGGTGCTGGCGGCGGTCATCTGGCATCGCGGGCCCGGCGCGTCCCATCGACTCATGATCTGGGCGCAGGTCGTTCAGGATGCCCGCCTGATTGGGTGGGGCCCCGGTTCCTGGGCCTCGACTCTGGGCCGAAAAGTTGGCCATGCCAGCCCCTACAGCGCATACGCGCTGGTCTTGTGGGAATACGGCTGGCTGGGCCTGGCCTGCATAGCCTTCGCGGCCTGGCACGCCCTGCGCCGCGCCTTGGGCAACCCCGCGCTGCTGGCCTCGCTGGTGGGTCTCTTGGCCGCCAGCGGCGGGACCATGATCTGGGAGCAACCCGTCACCGCCACCTGGGGGCTTTTGCTCCTGGGCCTGATCGAGGTGGACCATGGCCGTGGCCGCTAACGCCCTCTGCGCCCTCGCCGACCTGAAAGCCTATGCCGGCCTGCCGTCTGCGGCGGCGGCCTATGACGCCGCCCTGGAAGCCCTGATAGACGCGGTGAGCGAGGCGGCAGAGCAGCACACCGGCCGGGTACTCGCCGAGACGGACTACACCTGGAGACTGGACGGCAACGGGCTGGACGAACTGCTGGTGCCCGAGTGGCCCCTGAACAGCGTCACCACATTGACGGTCAACGGCGAAACCATCCCGGCCCGGGCCAGCCTGACCAGCTCGGGCTACGTGCCCACCGCCTACAACATCAAGCTGGTGGGCTACCTGTTCTATGAGGGCATCCAGAACGTCAGCATCGCTGCCAAGGCGGGCTACTCAACCGTCCCGGCCGACCTCAAGCAGGCGGCCATAGAGTGGGCGGCCTGGAAGCTCAAGGAGTCATCGGTTGCCACCGTGGGCAAGGGCGAGTTGGGCATGACCTCGGTTGTCCTGCCTGCCGGAGGAGGCACCAAGTCCTATTGGACCTCGCAGGGCGGCGGCGTCCCGCCTCAGGTCAAGGCCGTGCTCGACCAGTACCGGAGGCTCGCATGATCGACCTCCACCTGGAATTCAGCAAGGCCGACCTGGAGCGCATCCGCGCCTATCCCGAGGGGTTCAAGCGGGCCGCCCGCCAGTCGCTCACCATCGCCATGAACGAGGCCCGGAATCACGTCTACGAGACGGGATTCGGCGGCCGGCCGCACCTCATTAGCCGGAGAGGGCAGGGCGGGCTCCTAGGGTCCATCTTCTACCGCACGGCCGAGGCCGGCGAGAAGGTGATCGGCATCGCCGGCACGGCCCAGGTCTACGCCCGGGTCCACGAAGAAGGCGCGACCATCACCGCCAAGCGGGCCAAGTATCTGCGCTTCCAAGTGGCGGGGCGCTGGGTCATGAAGCGCTCCGTAACCATTCCGGCCCGGCCCTACCTGCGGCCGGCCATGGAAGCCGCAGGCAAAGAGTTTGTGCGCGACTTCCCGCCCCGGGTGATCGCTGAGGTGAGCAAATGAGCGGGCGCTCTTCAATCCTGGCCGCGCTGGACACCTGCTTGAAGGCTATCACTGTGGCCAACGGCTTTGGCGTCACCGTGGCCACGGTCAAGCGCGGGCTGCACCTGCCCGAGGAACTGCCCGAGAGGCCGGCCCTGGCCTACTTCTCGACCCAGCGAGACCGGGAGGATATCACCAACGCCCAAGCCGAGGCTGTCTTGAGGGTCACGATAGCCGGCCTAGCCGATGCCCCGGCGGCCGACTTCTCGACCTTCGACGCTCTCTTGGCGGCAGTGGAAAGCGCCCTGATGATCCCGGCCCGAAATCCCTATTGGGAGACCACCCACGTCAAGCAGGCCCGGACCTACGAGGGCGGATCGTCCGACCCTATAGGCATCTTCGAGCTTGACCTGGAAATCACCTACCAATATGCGCTGGCGGTGCCCTGATGCGAAACATCCTCTTCATCCCAATCATGGCCTGCAACCTGCGTTGCCCGGTCTGCCATTTCACGTGGAACAAAGACGGCTCCTGGGATGCCTACGACCATCGGGGACGCTGGCATGACGCCATGCTTGACCCTACGGAATGGCTGGCCGGCCTGGAACGTTTCGCGCCCTACCATCTGGAGTTGACCGGCGGGGAGCCCAGCCTATACCCAGGTCTGGCCGAGCTACTGGCCAATCTGCATGAGGGCTGCGCCTGGAGCATCACCAGCAACCTGCTGACCGAGGCCGCACTCAGACTGCCCCTGGATCGGTGTGCCAGCTTCACCGCCTCCTGGCACGGCTCGCCCATCGCGGACTTCTTGCGGCGCCTGGAGGTAATCACCATGGGTGGGCGGGTACCCAGCGTGTCCGTGGTTGCCAGGCCGGGCGAACTGCATGAGGTGAGAAGGGCGCTCAGGGCTTTCGGGCCATACTACCGCGTCAACGTCCTACGGGAGCTTAATCCAGGCGTGGACTGGTCCGGCAAGGACGCCGCGTCTTGGGAGCAACTAGAGGCCCTGGCCGTGGACTATGGGGCCAATCTGGTTACGGATGACATTCCCCCCAGCTACCAGTTCTCCACCCATGCCCGGTGTAGCGCCGGCAGTAAGGACTACTTCTGCGCCTTCCCGGATGGGCTGGTTTACCGCTGCTACTCCGACGCCTTCATGCGTCCGGATAACGTGCTGGGCTTCATCGGGAGCTTTGATCCCCTGCCCAGGGGCTACTTGTGCGGCCTGCCTTGCGCTGGGTGTGCAGCAGATCACCGCGCCGAAAAGGAGGAAGCGGCTTGAACAGTAAGACCTTTGCATGGGCGGGGTTCATCTATGCCGGGCTGGGCGATAACTTTGGCTACACCTACCACAGCCAGAAGGTTCAGGCCGACATGGAGGCCCAAGGCGTGACCTGGGACGATGAAGCCCGCGTGGCCCTGCATTGGGTGCCCCCGCACTTCTTCAAGCCCATCCCCGACCGAGTAAACGTGCTCTACAGCATGTTCGAGACTTGGCCGGTCCCGCCGGAGTTTCGTCAAGCCTTCAAGACCGCCGACCATGTGGTTGTGCCATGCCAGTGGAACGCCGACCGCCTGGCCGACATGGGTGTCAAGGCCGAGGTTATCAGCCTGGGGGTGGATGACGCCCTCATGTCCTACGCCGACCACGGCTACGCCCCAGGTGAGGCTTTCCACTTCATCTACGTCGGCGCGCCCTCCCCTCGCAAGGGTTGGGACTTGCTCATGCCGGCCTTTGCCGAAGCCTTCACCCCGGCGGAGCCCGTGGCTCTGACCATCAAGACCACCACCACGGGCAAACCGTTCTTTGGCGAGGCCGGACATGGCAGGGTGTTCGTGGACTCCCGCCCCTATACCAGTCCGGCCCTGGTACAGCTTTACCAGCAGGCCCACGTTACCGTCCTGCCCAGCCGGGGCGAGGGCTTTGGGGCTACGGCGGCCGAGGCCATGGCTTGCGGCTCCCTGGTGCTGGCCCCGGCCCATACCGGTCTGCGGGACTTCATCAACAGCAAGACGGCCATGGTGCTGCCAACCAGACAAATCAAGGCCACTTTCGGCTGTGAATGCATGGTGCCCGAGCCCACCGTGACTGGCCTAGCCCAGGCCATGAGGCGAGCCTATGAGGACTACGCCGGCACGGCGGACACCCGCCGCCGGGGGGCGAACCTGATTCTGTCCCGATTCACGCTTGCGCAGACGGCGCGGCGGTTAACCGACTATCTGGAGGCATTGAAATGAGCGAAGGACGCGAAGCGAAGGCCGCCTTCAAGAAGGCGACCACCTGGGGAACCGCCGTCGCCTGCGGAGCCAATGACGGCGTGATGGTAACGAACGTGGGGCTGACCCGCACCTTTGACCAGCTCATTGACGAGAGCGTGGGCCAGTCGTTCAAGAAAAACCAGGACACCGGCTACCAGACGGTAGAGGGGAGCCTGGAGGGCTACCTGCGCTATGACGGCCTAGACGTGCTGATCGCCATGGTGATGGGCAGCACCGCCGCCCCCAGCCAGAAGGGCACGGGCTCAGCGGCCTATTCCAACTACTTCGCCATGGCCTCAGACACCGACGGGCTTTTCGGCACCCTGGCCGCCTACATGGGCTTCTCGACTCACGAGTACCCTGGGGCCAAGGTCACGGGCATGACCATCAGCGGCGAATCTGGCCAGCCCTTGACCATCAGCTTTGACATGGTGGCCGACACCAAGAACACCAACACCAGCACGGGCACCAACAACAACACCACCATTGGCACCGTGACCTTCCCGGAGACCCAGAACCGAGCGCTCTTCCGTCATGGCAAGTTCTGGATGAACGACGCCACCGGAGCGGCCCTGGACGCCTCCATGGGCGTGTACCCGGGCAAGTTCACCCTGGCCTTCACCCGCAATATGGACAGCAACCGCGAGGCCAACGCCGAACTGCTGGACAAGACGGCCGAGCCCACCGGCAACGGCTTCCCGGACGCCACCCTGACCCTGGAGTTTCCCGAATACACCAGCGGCCACGACACCTTCATCGGAGACCTGGGCAACGGTACCCATAAGAAGCTCCAGATGAGCTTCGTTGGCGGCGTGATAGATGCTAGCTACTACCGCGAGTTCTCGGTGTACCTGCCCAATCTGGTCATCACCAACGCCGATCCGGCCATGAGCGGGGCGGGAAAGATTCCCGCCTCCCTGCAAATGGCAGCCCTGGGCACGGCCACCGAGCGCACCGGCATGACCGGCATTTACGAGCCGTTCAAGATCAACGTCCTGAATACCCGCACTACCAGCCCGCTGGCTTAGGCCGGCGGCCACGACCCAAAGGAGTAACGATTATGCAGAGGTTCATCCAGATCATCGAGGAAGACGAGCGGTTCCCCTTCGTGCCGGAGGGGACCGACGTCACCTTTTGGCTTCGTCGCGTGACCGACGAGAAGACTTCGGAAATGGTCGAGCGGCACACCAGGCGCATCACCAACAAGCGCACCGGAGCATCCAGTAGTGAAATCGATTGGGCTGCCGTTGCCCGTGACCGCCTGGATTATGCGCTTCTGGACTGGTCGGGCGTGGTGGGCAGCGACGGCAAGAAAGTGCAATGCACCAGGGATAACAAACTCAAGCTTCCTTCTGCGGTCAAGTCGATGATTTTGGAGGCCCTGGACAATAACGCGCCCAGCGCCGGGGCCCTGGAGGAAGAGGCAAAAAACTAGCCGGGTACGTCCGCTTCCGGGCGTGGAATCCACGCCTGAGCTGTGCGGCCTGCGACGAACAGGCCGAGGCGGGCGACGGAGATCCCGACTGCGAGGGGTGCCAGCTACCCGAGCTTGAGGACGGGCTCTCGCCAGACGCAAAGACCGCGCTGGCGCTCTACAACCGGGTGGCGACCCAGTTCACCTACGACCTGGGCATCTACCCGCCCCCGCTGCCCATGAGGCGGGACAAGGCCGAGCGAATGTGGACGATGCTCAACATCATCCACGACACCAAGACGGACGTGGCCAGGAAACGGCAAGAGCAGGAGTCGAAAAAGCGTGGCTGACAAAATCCAGATCATGCTTGAGGTGGATGCCAGCAAGGGCACCGCCGCGCTCAAGGGCTTCTCCAAAGAGGTGGACTCCGGCTCCAAGGCCATGGCCGACGCGGCGAAGAAGAGCGCGGACTGGGGGGGATCGCTCTCGACCCTCAAATCCGCGTTCGCCGCCCTGTCACTGGGATAGGAGGCCAAAGAGGTCTACGACGCGGCCCTGGCCCTTGACGAGGCTTCGCGCAAGGCCCAGCAGCTCACAACGGCTTTTACCTATATTACGGGGGGCGCACAGTCCGGTGCCAAGGAAATGACCTGGCTGCGCCAGGTTTCAGACGAGCTCGGCCAGTCTTTCTATGACGTGGCGGGGGCCTATAAGGGCATCAGCGCGGCCGCCAAAAACAGCACGCTTACCGGAGAAGAGATAAGGACTGTTTTCTTGGGCGTAAGCCAGGCCGCCACAACCTTTGGCCTGTCCGCCGACGAAACCAAGGGCATTTTGCTCGCTCTTTCGCAGATGATCAGCAAGGGCACGGTAAGCGCCGAGGAATTGCGTGGCCAGCTTGGCGAGCGCCTTCCCGGTGCCTTTAGTATAGCTGCCCAGTCCATGGGCATGACCGAGGGCGAGCTTTCCAAGATGCTTGAAACCGGGTCCATCGCCTCGGACATGTTCATCCGCAACTTCGGCCCGGCCATGGTTCAGGCGTTCAAGGATGGGGCTGCGGGAGCCTCCGAATCGCAAAAGGCGGTGAACCGCCTCCAGACCGCATGGGATGACTATAGCGCCACCCTCGGTGGCGTGGTGGCCCCGGCCATGACCAAGTTGCGACAGGATACAGCCGACTTCCTTACCCTCCAAACCGCCGCTATCAAGGGCACGATCACTTGGGGTGATTTCTGGTCCCGCCTGTTCAGCCCTAACACCGGGGCCTCCACCAGCCTCAATGATGCCAAGGCGCGCCTAGCCGAGATTGAAAAATATCTAGCCGACATGGAAGCCAAGTATGCGGGCAGCAAAATGCCCACCTACTATGATGCCATGAAGGAAAAGGCTGCGGCCCTCCGAGAAGAAATCGAGAAATTATCCGAAGCTACCAAGCGCGCCGAAATCACCGCCTCGGATGCCTTCGACATGATTGGCGCGGCCATGGGTAAGGTTAGTTCGAATGTAATCAGCGCCGGCGACGCTTTCGGTAAGACCATGCTCAAGATGGGCTGGGACATCGACGAGACTAGGCAGAAAACGGCCCTCGTCGGTACCGCCTTCGCAGATTCCTTCCTGGAAGCCCAAAAGACCACCACCCGGCGTTACCAGGAAATCATGTCCGGGGTGGATGCCGCAACGGCCAAAAGCGCTGAGTTTCAAACTCAAGCATGGGCCAAGGCCGGGGCAGACACCGCGCTTGCCAACGCCAAATATGCCCAGGAAAAGTCCGACCTGTCCCGCGAGACCCAGAACAAGATCAACCTTATTGGCCTTTGGGGTGTTGAGCAGGCCCGGGAACAGCTTCGCCAAGAGCTTGAGGACATGCGCCAGAAGGGCGTGAGCGCGGAACAGATCGCGGAGTACGCGGCGAAAAAGTCTGTCGAGATCGAGGAGAACGAGACCGCGCGCGTCTACGAAATCAAAAAGAAGCGCTACGACGATCAGGCCAAGCTTATTGCCGAATCCGTGGACCTGGAGCGCGAACTTGCCCGCGCCACCATGGATGAGACGGACAGGGCCGTTGATGAGATCGAGCAAAAGTACAATGAGAGATTCGTCAAGCTGGAATCCTTCTACTTGGAAGGCGTTTATTCAGAGGAAAAGTTTAACCAGCAGATCGTCCAGCTCGAAAAGGCCAAGAACAAGGAGATCGAGGACGCCACCGAGGATTCCTTCGCCAAGCGGCTGGACAAGGAAACCGAGGCCCTGAATCAGTCTGAAAAGAACACCGACGCCTATATTAACAACCTCAAGGCCAAGCTCAAGAACGACATGGTTTCCGGTTGGGACGTGGCCTTTCAGGAAATCTATCTCAAACAAAAGAACTTTGGCGAACTGTCGTACAACGCCTGGAAGGAAACCTACTCCTCCATGGTGGACTACCTCCAGGACAGCTTCGTGGCCGTTGTCAAGGGCGATTGGGAGGGGCTACAGGATGCCTTTGATTCCTTCGTGGATGCCGTGCTCAACGCCTGGGCCAAGATGCTGGCCGAAATGGTTGCCCAGTGGGCGGCGAGCGGCCTGGCCAGTTTTCTTTCGGGGCTGTCCGGGGGGGCGTTCAGCTTCAACATCAGCAATTCCTCCAGTGCGGGGGGTGCCCTCGGAAGCCTTGGCAGTTTGGCTTCGGCGGGAAGCACGGCTTACAAGGTTGGGTCGTGGCTGGGTAATGCGACGGGCCTCAGCGGCTTGTTCGGTGGCGGC
>JAJZPI010000218.1 GCA_021811275.1 Deltaproteobacteria bacterium | reverse complement strand
ATTCTTTGGCGAAGGCAGCGGCGTTGTCTTTATACCAGTGCTCTGATCCATCGCGGCGAGAGTGCTTGTACCACGAAATAAGGCGGGCGATGGGGTCTCTGAGAAAAGTCACTATATCGCATGGTTCCCCGATAGTCTTGATAGTGGGTATGAGCAAATGGCCATAGTAGAACTTGTAGCGTCTGGGGTCCCCTTCCTGGTGGAATTTTAGGAAAGGATTGTCTTTGTGAATCGGACAAATTTCCTCATGGCCGAAACGGCAAGCCAACAGAAACTCGATCAGAGAGGTGCCACCTGTGCGAGGTATATGAAGGAACACCAGCGGTCGGGGCCGCGACTGCCAGATCGGCCTATCGTTTTCTGCGCGGCCCTGCGCCGCCTGCGCGGGCATGGAGATTTCTCTGCGCACCTGATACTCCTTAGCTGACCGAGGCAGCTAATCCATTAGCTAACCAACCTCTGAACAGAGCCATGCCTGAAAGCGGTTTTATTTCTTCCGATGCCCTCCATCACCCTCGAACTCGGTCGTGCAGCAGCTTCCGGGAAGATGTCAACGTTCGCCTAGCATTTTTCGCAACGCCGGGAGGACGTAAGTCTCAAAGCTTTCATTCGGGCCGGAACCCTGCGCATGGCCTAATCACGGTCGAGCCCCGACCGCGCTCGCAGGTGAAGCGGCGGCTAGACATCTCGGGTGCGGTTATCTGGCAAAACTAGCCGATTCATCTTGGAAATCCAGCTTGAAGTATTGATGGAGAGGGCTACCCCCGATGTTGAAGTTTTTCGCTGGGCTTTCGATCCAGATGACCATTCCCGCTTCGGTCTTATCCCCCTCAGTCCAGGACGCAAACCCTGCCGGTCTTGATATCCTGCAAGGGCTTCCTGGCCGGTGGCACCATGTCTTGAGGCAAGGCGTCCAGGGGAAAGAACCGAAGTTCTTCGCTTTCGTTGCTTTTGGTCAGGCGGCCGGAGACGATCTCGGATTCCACCACTACGTCGACCAAGTGGGCAACGTCTCCATTGTCCAGATAGGTTACGATGCGTTCGGCAGGCTCGGAATAAACTCCCAGCAAACGGGTGATCCTGACCGCCAGGCCAGTTTCCTCCAGCACTTCACGGCGAGCGCCTTCGGACAGTGACTCGCCGGGTTCTAGCCTGCCCCCCGGAAGCCCCCAAAGCCCGCAGTCGCTACGGCGTTCCAACAGAATGCCTCCCATGCCGTCGCGCACCACCACTCCCACCCCGACCTTCACCTTGGTCAGGAGTGTGGGTGAATTCAGCGCGAACATGCGGGCAGCCCGGTCATCCATGGATCCTTCTCGCCTGCTCCCGGCAAAGGGGTTAGTCATGCCAACTCCTCTTGGGCTAGCGCGAAGGACTCAGGGGTGCCGATGTCCAGGAATCCCTGCCCGCACGGCCAGCCATAGAGTCCGCGGCCGATCAGCTGCGGAAAGACCTCCCGCTCCAAGGACAGGGCGCGTCCGCCGGGAAGCCCGGCCAGCAGGCTCCTCTGCAGCATATAGACCCCGGCGTTGACAAGGCCCGGTTCGCCCCCCGGCGTCTTTTCGGTGAAGGCGCGCACCACGCCGGCCGCGTCCACCTCCACGCGACCGAAACGCCCGCTGTCGGCCGCCACGGTCAGCGCAAGGGTGGCCTGGGCCCCGATGCGTTGGTGGGCCTTCCAAAGGGCGGCCAGGTCGGCCGGACAGTAGGAGTCGCCGTTGGCCACCAGGATCGTTTCGGAGTCCAAGAGCGGTAGGGCCAGGCGCAGGGCTCCCCCCGTGCCCAGAGGCTCGGCCTCCTGCGAATAGGCCAGCCGCAGGGGGCCGTGGCGCTTGCCCAGGCCTTGACGGACCATCCCTCCCAGGTAACCGGTGCACAGCACCACCCGCTCCAGGCCCCAGGAAGCCAGCCAGTCCAGAAGGTAGAGCAGGAAGGGCCGGCCGCGCACCAAGGCCAAGGCCTTGGGGCGGTCACTGACTACCGGCCGGAGCCTGGTGCCCAGCCCTCCTGCCAATATGACCGCATCTGTGTGGCTGAAATCTGCCAATCCGACCGCCCAATCAATGGCTAGACATTCCTGAAGGGCAACCGCGCCATCATGCGGTAGCCCTTGAGCAGTTCCTCTATGCCTTGATCCAGGCCACGCTTGGCCTCGAAGCCGGCCTCGCGCAGGCGCTGGTTGGACACGATGTAGTTGCGCTTGTCGGGGTCGCTGCCCACCTCGGAGAAGTGGATGTAGAAGGAGGGGACGTGCTCCTTGATCTTGAGCGCCAGCTCCTCTTTGGAAAGGTTGGCCGCGTCCAGGCCGGCGTTATAAGGTCGTCCGGCCATGCCGCGGGCATTGGCGATGCAATGCAGGAAGCAGTCGGCCACGTCGCGGATGTGGATGTAGTTGCGCTTGAACTGCTTCTCGAAGATGGTCAGGTAGCCGTCGCTGAAGGCGCACCAGGTGAAGTGGTTGACTAGCAGGTCCACGCGCATGCGGGGAGAGAAGCCGAAGACCGTGGCCAGGCGCAGGGTGATCACGTTGGGACTCTGCAAGAGTTCCTGCTCGGCCACCACCTTGTCCACGCCATACTTGGATATGGGCTCCAACGGCGTTTCCTCGGTGCAGTAGACGTCCCCGCTCTTGGTGCCGTAGCCGCTGTTGGTGGTGGGATAGATCAGGAGTTGGTCCGGACTGCGCAGACCGTTAAGCATGCTCAAGGCGTCGTGGTTGACCGACTCGGCCAGCCAGGGGTCACGGGCGCAGGCGGGAGCCCCCACCAGGGCCGCCAGGGGGATGATGACATCCGCCTGCTTGGCCAGAGAGCTCATCAAGGCTTTGTCACGAGCGTCGCCGAAGACGAAGTCGAAGCCGGGGTTGGCGCAGAGGTGGAACAGGCTGCGCTGGGCATAGAGCAGGTTGTCCAGCCCTGTCACGCTGTGGCCGGCATCCAGAAGATGCTCACAGAGGATGGATCCGAGATACCCGGCCGCGCCGGTGACAAGTACCTTGGCTGACATCAACATGACCTCCGCTTGGCTGAGATAGTCTTTTGGGTGAATCGTCTGAACCGGGCCAGCATTGCCTGGATAGTCCAAACGCCCAAAGTTGTCGCCAGGTTTTTCTGCAAATTGCGTGCCTGCTCTGAAGGTTTTTGCCGGCCAAGATCAAAAGCTGATTCCGGGGGTGGCGGGGCATGTTCGCAAGGCTTCAGGAGGAGGGCGGGTTTTACGGCGACCAGGCACAAGCAACGCATTTCAGGGCGCTGAAGCAAGGTCGGCCACCTTGGTGAGCAAAAATTGCCTAGCTGCGCGAGGACGGGGAGGCCGTTGCCCCGGCCTGCTCGCCCCGGCAAGATCGCGGCTCCCAGCCAAAATTTTGACTATGGCATTGCGCCTGGTATTTCAGCGTATTGACAGCCAAAGTCACACCCTCCGCCGTGGGTGCGGGGCCGCCGGCATCGACACCGGTCCGAGGCCAAAGCTGGGCCGGTTTTTGCAAGACTCAAGGCAAGACGAAAGCGACCGCCACTATGGCGCGGGTTTGAGGGATTGGCGCGCCCGGTTTTGGGCGGGCGGCGGACCAGCCCGGCGGACGGGAACCGGCTCCTGTCGCCAGAGTCGCCAAAACGCCCCCCCTAGGGGGCCGGCACGAGAGGAGACGAAATGAGATTGAACGAATTGGCGGAGCCGCGTTGCGAAAGCTGCGCCGGTCCTCTTGTCGATGCCTCTCAGAATGATTCGAGGTGTGGCAGCGCCGGTTTCAAGCCCGAGGACGGCCCCGCGCCCCAGGAGCCCGAGGACTTCGAGGAGGAACTCTGCCAAGGCGTGAAGCTGATGTGCGAGGGACGCCCGGACGCGGCGGAGAAAATATTCCTGGGGATAATCGCCAGGCGGCCCGACCAGACCACGGCCTTGAACAACCTGGGTCTGGTGGCCTTCCAGACGGGCCGCCAACCCGAGGCGCGCCAGTATTTTCAACGGGCCCTCCAAGCCGATCCGTTCTACAAGGACGGCCTGCTCAACTACACGACCATGCTCAGGCGCATGGGCAAGCACCAGGAGGCCCTGCCTTTCCTGAATGCCTATCTGAAGGCGCACCCCGACGACCCCGAGGTGCTGCAAGCCAGGAGCGGCCGCTTACGCCGCCAGCCCGGGCCGGCGGCCGGGCCGGGCGAGGAGCCTGCGGTGGCCAGCGAGTCCGTCTCGCGGCCGGCCCCCTCGGTGGAGGACCTGAACCGCCAGGCCGGCCAATGTCTGCGCGAGGGCGACCTGGGGCAGGCCAAGGACCTGCTGGTTTCCTCCCTGGCCCGCCAGGATGAGCAGCCCCAGGCGCGCGAGGAGCTGCTCAAGACCCTCTACCGCATCCTGAACGCCAATTCGGAGGAAAGCCGGCGTCAACTCCTGCAGCGCGGCAAGCCCAAGTACTTCGACCGCGAGGAGCGGCGCAACCCCTATCGCCACTATTTCCTCAAGTACGTGCCCGAGGAGATGGTGGCGGAAAAAAGCGGGCTGAACATCCTCTTCGTCTCCGATGTGGAGGTGGCGGGAAACCAGACCCGGATGATGAACATCATCAACGACCACACCATCCACAAGGCCCGCA
>JAJZPI010000217.1 GCA_021811275.1 Deltaproteobacteria bacterium | reverse complement strand
ACACAATGGGACATTTAAGGACATCGGTGAAAGTATACTTCACCGCCCCACTTGTCAAGAATGGGAAGAGTAAAGGAAGGGACTGACGCCATTGCGCGAGACCAGGCCTCTTCAAGAGCAGCAGTCTCTGGTCAGACCACACCAGCCTTCCCCTTACATTGGAGCCCCTGATACCAATATGCGCCAAAGCCGTCCATGGCGTTATCCTCCTGCCGCTTGCAAAAGTAAATTTTGGCAAGCTTTTGAAATTGCGCCAAATTGTCATTTGGCACAATTTCGGGCGCGCCGTCCCTGGCCCGCATAAGAGCCTGTCGAAGGACTACTCCGACAGGCTCCTAGTCCGCAAACAGCCCCAGAGGCGGGGAGGCCAAAGGAAGCCTTTTAAGGAATGTAGCCGAGAATCCCGCCCGTTATGACCGCCGGTTCACGCCTCGCCGGGGCGGGCCTTGAGAGATATGCGGTGTTGGCGCAGAAGGCCGTAAAGTCGGGGCTGAGACAGACCGGAGATGGCGCAGGCCCGCGGCAAGTCGCCTTGGGCCAATTCCCATAGGCGTTTCAAGTAGGCTCCCTCGGCCTTTTCCATCACCTGGGCGCGGTACTGCCTTAGCGGTGGCAGCTCGGAGGCGTGGGAGATGCCCGGTTTCGCCGTCTCCGACGCGGTCGCTGGCCGCCGGTCTTCCCGCACCCCGCCCAGGCGCAGTTGGGGCGGCATGTGCTTGGGGTAGAGGGTGGGAAAGTCTCCCGCAGCAGCCAGGGCGCTGTCCAGCACGTTGAACAGCTCCCGCACGTTCCCCGGCCAGGCATAGGCCAACAGCAGATCCAGGAACTCCGGGGAAAAGCCCTTGACGTCCTGATGATACTGTCTGGCCAGGCGGCTCAGTTGGTGAAAGACCAAATCCTTGATGTCATCTGGCCGTTCGCGCAGGGGCGGGAGATGGATGGAAAGGGCCTGGATGCGGAAAAGCAGATCTTCGCGAAAGCGGCCCTCGGCCACCATGCCCGGCAGGTGGCGGTTGGTGGCCGCGATCAGCCGGAAACGGCTCTCTTGTTCCTTGGTTCCGCCCACCGGGCGGAAGCGGTGCTCCTGCAATACCCGCAGAAAGTTCTTCTGCACCCCCAGGGGCAGCTCTCCCACCTCGTCCAGAAAAAGCGTTCCGCCGTTGGCCTGGTGCACCAGTCCCTGGCGGTCGCTGTCAGCCCCGGTGAAGGCCCCCTTGCTATGTCCAAAGAGAATGCCCTCTACCAGGGTCTCGGGCAAGGCCGAGCAATCCACCACCACAAAGTTGCCCTTGGCCAGGCTGCCGTTGGCGTGTATGGCCCGAGCGAAGATTTCCTTGCCGGTGCCGGTTTCGCCGGTGATGAGCAGGTTGGCCTGGCTGGCCGCGGCGTGGGCAGCCTGGTCCAGGGCTGCCCTCAGGGCGGGGGAGTGGCCCACGATCCCTTGACGCTCGAAGGTGAGACTCTGGGCCTGGCCGAGCTTCTCCTGGCGGAACTGCAGGGCCCGCATCAAGGGCAGGGCCACATCCTTCATGACGAATGGCTTCTGGATGAAGTCCCAAGCTCCGTGGGTGAAGGCCAACTCCGCCCCGTCTGGGTCGCCCTCGCCGGTGATTATGATCACCTCGGGCCGGCCGGACGAGCCGGTGATGCTCGGCAAGGCCTGTAGCCCATGCCCGTCGGGGAGATTGAGGTCGAGCAGCACCACGTCGAAGCCGCCCTCCGCCAAAAGGCGCAGACCTTCCCGGAGAAGCAAGACGAAACGGGACCGATGCCCCATCTCCTCGACCATGACTGTGAGCAGCTCGCAGATGGCCAAGTCATCGTCAATGATAAGGATTTTTGCCAGGGGCAACTCCCGGAATCGCCTTAAGCCGAAAGGCTTCGGCGGCCATTTCCTCAAAACACCACGTGACTTTTATATCTTATCGCATCCCTTCCGGGTTAATCCACACCCAAGGCGTTCAGCCTCCTTCTATGAACTCACAGCTCCGCCGACCTGCGGAAATATGCCCTGCCAGTCGAGAAAGAAGTCACCTGTGCCCGCCGCACCCGCCGGGTATCAGGGCTTGGCTCCACTTCATTTCTGGGGTCTAGATCATATGGCCGCCCTCGGATTCCAGGAAATCCTTGAGCACCCGCGCGCTGCTGTGCTCGGGGTCTCGGGCCGCCAACACCAGGGTGACGGTCCCTTCACGGGCTGTCTTCCGGAGCTGGGCCAGCAACGGCCATTGACCAGGAGCGGCCAGTTCCTCCAGGTAGCGGCGTCGAAACTCGTCCCAGCGCCCCAAGTCGTGCTGATACCACTTCCGAAGCTCCGGGCTGGGCGCCAGTTCCTTGAGCCATCCCGCCAGTTCGGCCTTTTCCTTGCTCACTCCGCGGGGCCAAAGGCGCTCCACCAGGAAACGCGCCCCATCCTGGGAATCCACTGGATCATAGATACGCTTTAACTTGATCATCGCTGGCCGCAACTCCCGGCCGCGGCCCTAGCCTGCGGACTCCAGCCCCTTGACCAAATTGACGGCCTGCTCGTGGACAAGTTGACGGTCGAATTCCCAGAACTCTTTGAGCATTGAATCCTTCTCGTCCAGGGAGAACAGCTCCATGCAGGGGAAGAAGAACACCTTGTCCTCCTTGAGGATGTGCCGGGGATAAAATGCGGTGAGCGTCTCCAACAGGTCGGCCACCTCGGCAAGGGCCTGATGATCTCCCCGCTGATAGCGTTGATTGGCGCCGGCCAGATCACCCACCAGCTTGCGTCCCAGCGCATGGTCATCAAGCAACCCATCCATCACGGCGCGCAACTCGGGCGAAAGGTTCCGGCCAGCCAAGGCGCGAAAAAGTATATCTTCCTCCTTGCCGTGGTGGCAGCGGTCGGCATAGTTTCGGAAAAATCCCACCACCTGCTCAACGAAGACAGGATCACCCTCCTGCCGGCGTCGAAACCCGTCCACCCTGCCCTCGACCACCTTGAGCAGGCGTTCGATGAGCCGGTGCTCATGCATCAAGGGACCTATGGGCCACATAGCATCCTCCGCCAAAGGCTTTCTTGGGATAATGGAATCATCTTGGTTAGGGCGGCCGAGGCCGAATCCTATTTCAGTGTAAGCCACCGTGCGCCGATTGATAAGGTCAAATGCATGCCAAGGCTTTCATGGACAGCATGGTCCTCCTGCTCCCTTACCCTCCAAGCCCAATCCCTAGCACTCCCGCTTCAAGGTTTCGCGAGTCAGGAGGGCGGCAGGAGAATCTGTGCCCAGATCGGACGGTAACCAAACCGTGCCGATGGCTGCTTTCGGGCTCAAGGTCCGGTTGATGGGAAGCAACCTCCCTCAATAAAAGGCGAGTAGAATGAATTGAAGCCGTTGGGGGCCGAAACGGCAAGACCTGCCGAACCGGCCCCCGGTATCTCCATCATTGACGTCAATGCTGGTCATTATCCTTGGGCCCGGTGGTTTCTGCCTCGGCATGGTGTCCGCCGCCCGCAGCCATGATGTGCATTTTTTCCACATAATGGGTGAACTCCACGTAGGTGGCCACGAACTTGCGGCCCGCCTCCACGCTCTCATCCGCGTGCATCTTGGCCTCATAGGTCTGGTGAAAACGTTGGCGGATGCCCGTGGCCACCGTCTCGCTCACCTCCCGGGCCAAGTGATCCACCTTTCCGCTGACCAGGGCCCGGTCCGCGGCAGCCACCGCCGGTTCCACGGGCTCGGACTTGAGGCCAGCGTAGGGTGCCCCCTCTCCGGCCCGGTGCAACCGCACCAGAGTCTCGAAGAAGTAGCGGTCCGCCAACTCCCTGGCTTCAGGCCCCTTGGCCCTGACTGCCAAGGTCTTGCCGAAGGCGTCCTTGATCTGGGGTTCCTCTGTCGGGCGAATCCATTTCAGCACCGGGGTCACATCGCCCTTTTCCAGGGCCAGCTTGGCCGCGGCCACCACCGGCCCGTCCAAGGTGTCGCAGTGGGCGAGTGCCGGCGGTGGATTGGCGGCCGCCCAAAGAAGCACCCAGGTTAGCAACCCCGCCACGCCAGCAATAGTCTTCCCTTTCATCATGACCCTCCTTGACCGACTTGGTTCATCGTAACCGCCAGCCTCACCCTTCCCAGCGGATGGCGCCCACCGGGCAGGCGTCAATCGCCTGGTCGATGCAGTCCTCGGTACCGCCACTGGGCAGGATCACCGAGGATTTGCCGGCCTGCTCATCAACCTTGAACACCTTGGGGCACAACCCTTCGCAGTTCCCGCAGCCGATGCACGCATCCGTGTCTATGGCCACCTTTCGCATTATTGCCTGCCTCCTTGCCAAGGTATCGACGTCTGGTGATCAAATGGGCGGGGCGATGGTCACCAGGGTTCGCAGGCGGGTCTTGGCCCTTAGGCCGTGCGGTTCGGCGATCTCGCAGATGAGGATGTCGCCGGCCTTGGCGGGCAGGGCGGCGTCCTTGCCCAGGAATTCGCCTTCGCCTTCCAAGATCAAAATGCTCACCTGGCCCTCTATGTCATGGGCATGCACCGGCAACTCCTGGCCGGGCTCGAAGTTGAAGTTGATGATCTTGAAGTAGGGTGAATCGTTGACCAGCAGCCGGCTGAAGGTCTCCTGCTTG
>JAJZPI010000216.1 GCA_021811275.1 Deltaproteobacteria bacterium | reverse complement strand
TTCAGGCTCCCAGCCAGAGGTCAAGGGCCAGGAAGATGAAGAAGGCGACTGATATAACGCCGTTGACCGTGAAGAAGGCCATGGGCACGTTGGCCAGCTTCACGTGCACCAGCCATTGCTCCACCGCCAGGGCCAGGCCGATGAGCGCCACGCCGATCAGGTAGATGCGGCCCAGGCCGAAGGCCGCCGCCAGCAGGAAGAAGCCCGCCAGGGCCACGGCGTGCAGGCCCCGGCTCACCCACAGGGCGTTGGCTAGCCCCAGGCGGGCGGGCAGGCTTTTGAGGCCCTGGGCGCGGTCGAAGTCGATGTCCTGGCAGGCGTAGATCACGTCGAAGCCGGCCACCCAGCAGGCGGCGGCCACGGCCAGGGCCACCGCGCCCCAATGAAACCCGCCGGTGACGGCCACCCAGGCCCCCAGGGGCGCGAGCGCGGTGGCCAGGCCCAGCCAGATATGGCAGAGGGCGGTGAAGCGCTTGGTGAAGCTGTAGCCCAGGACCCAGACCAGGGCCACGGGCGAGAGGGCCAGGCAGAGCGGGTTCAGGGCCCAGGAGGCGGCCACGAAGACCGCGCAGGCGAGTGTAAGCCAGAGCCAGGCCTGGGCCCGGCTGACCTGGCCCGTGACCAGAGGGCGATTAGCTGTGCGCGGGTTGGCGGCGTCGTACTTGTGGTCGGCGATGCGGTTCATGACCATGGCCGCGCTGCGCGCGGCCACCAGGGCCACCACGATCCAGAGGAAGGTCCAGAAGGTCACGGGCTTGACCCCGTGGGCCAGCGCCACCGCAGAGAGCGCGAAGGGGAACAGGAAGATGGTGTGGCTGAACTTGACCAGTTCGCCGAAGTTTTTTAGCCGGTCAGTCAAGAGCATAAAAATAAATCTTACTAGGTTAGGTGTTTGCTGAGATGATTAGTTGTTGCAATAATTTTGGCCTTACCTTTTTCCAACAATTTGTATGATCGTTGGAAAAAATCCTGCCAATTTTGGGGAGCAGCTTGTTGTTCTAATTTATTCAACAGCAGTCCAAATCCATGGGAAACATTTTTAAATTGCCCTGGCCCACGCGGGAAGTCTTCGCAGTCATTATGATTAATAATATAATAAGATCCCGGGACATATTTTTTGTTAAGGGCGACACATATAGCGTAATCCCATTTGATATTTTCTGTTCTGTCGAATTGTAATGCCCACCCCCAGTGCATTATTTTTTTATTAAATTCACATTTCAAAGTTGAGAGCTTAACGTCAATGCGAATATTTTCGTTCAATAATAAATCAAATCCACTTTGGTTGCCTCTATGTTCAATTTTCCAAGATGTGCCCTTTATTTCGGACTCAATTTTGCGCTTAACATATAATTCTCCTAAATATCCCTTAACCGTGCTCTTATTCATATATTCGCAATTTGTGTCGCACAAAATTTCAATTAGGGAGTCAATTGTTTCATGAACGGTTCTTTCTTTCGTGTTAAATCAATCCCCACTTTTTCAACTTCTCATTGGCCGCGCGCTGGATCTCCGGGGTCATGACGATGCGCTCGGGCCAGGGCCGGGTGAAGCCCTCGTCGGGCCACTTCCTGGTGCCGTCGATGCCCATCTTGCTGTGCAGCCAGGGCAGGCCGGCGGCGTGGTCCAGGGCGTCAGCCGGGCCCTTGGTGAAGAGCACGTCGCGCTGGGGGTCAATGTGGTTCAGGGCCTCCCACCAGGCCTCCTTCTCGTCCTGGACGTTGACGTGCTCGTCCACCACCACGATGACCTTGGCGAACATCATCTGCCCCTGGCCCCAGAGGGCGTTCATAACCTTGAAGGCGTGGCCGGGGTACTGCTTCTTGATGGCCACGAAGACCAGGTTGTGGAACACCCCTTCGGCGGGCATGTGGTAGTCCACCACCTCGGGCAGCACCGACTGCAACAAGGGCAGGAACATGCGCTCGGTGGCCATGCCCAGCCAGTAGTCCTCCATGGGCGGCCGGCCTACTATGGTCGTCGGGTAGATGAAATTTTTGCGGTGGGTCACGGTGGTCAGGTGGAAGACCGGGTACTCGTCGGCCAGGGAATAGTAGCCGGTGTGGTCGCCGAAGGGTCCCTCCACTCGCCAGGGCTCATTGGGGTCCACGTAGCCCTCCAGCACCACCTCGGCTTCTGCCGGCACCAGCAGGTCGCTGGCGACGGCCTTGACCACCTTGAGCGGCCGGCCCAGCAGGAAGCCGGTGAGCATGGCCTCGTCCAGGTGCTCGGGGAAGGGCGCGCAGGCGGCATAGATGGCCGCCGGCGGGCCGCCAAGGGCGATGGCCACGGGCAACCTCTGGCCCAGCTCCTTGGCCGCGCGGAAGTGCGCCGCCCCGCCCTTGTGCCTGTGCCAGTGCATGCCCGTGGTCTGGGCGTCGAACTTTTGCAGGCGGTACATGCCCCGGTTCTGCTTGCCGGTCTGCGGGTCGGCGGTGATGACTTGGGGCAAGGTGATGAAGGGCCCGGCGTCGTCGGGCCAGCAGGTCAGGATGGGAAGCAGGTCCAGGCTGGCTTGGTCGCCGGTGAGCACCACCTCCTGGCAAGGGGCCTCGCTCACCTGCTTGGGCGCGAAGGCCGCCAACTCCTTGAGCTTGGGGATGGCGGTCATGAGCTTGGCCCAGAGCCCCTGGGGCAGGCTCATCTCCATCAGGCCCTTGAGGCGGGCGGCGATGTCGTTCAGGTCGCTCACGCCCAGGGCCGCGCACATGCGGGCGTTGCTGCCGAAGAGATTGATGGCCAGCGGCGCGGGTGAGCCCTTGACCTTCTCGAACAGGAGCGCCGGCCCTTGCGCCTTCATCACCGGGTCGGTAAGGGCGGTGATCTCCAGGCGGGGGTCCACCTCCTCGCCTATGCGTTTAAGTTCGCCCCGGCTCTCCAGAGCGGCGATGAACTCCCCCAAGCTGCCCGGTGCGGCCATGGCCCTTCTCCTCTTTAGAGCTAGCGAACTATAGCCCAGCCCACCTTGGCTGTCACGCCGCTCGCAGGCGCGGCCGGGGGGAAGCGTTCGCTTCCCTGGCCGCGGCAAGCGCCGCGCCAGACAGGTGGCCTCTCCCTACCTCGCCGGCGGCAGGCCCCGCGAGTTGTAAACACTCTCGGCCATGAACACGGCCAGACCGCACCAGATCAGACCGAAGGCCAGCAGGTGGGTGAGGGTGAAGGTCTCGCCATAGGCGAAGACGGCGAGCAAAAACTGCAGGGTGGGGGTTAGGTACATTACCATGCCCACCGCGGTGAGGCTGATGCGCCGGGCCGCCCGGGTGAACCAGACCAGGGGCATGGTGGTGACCACTCCGGCGCAGAGCAAAAGGGCGCTCAGGCCCCAGCCGCCGTTGACCAGGGCCGAGCGCCCTCCGGTCACCAGCCAGGCCAGGTAGGCCAGGGAAAGGGGGGCCAGCAGGCAGGTCTCCACGAAGAGTCCGCCCACGGCGTCGATGGCCACCCGCTTGCGCAAAAGGCCATAGGTGCCGAAGGTCAGGGCCAGGAGCAAGCCCAACCAGGGTGCCTGGCCGTAGCCCACGGCCAGGACCAAGGTGCCGCCCAGGGCCAGGAGCACGGCCAGCCACTGCCAGGGCCGCAGGCGCTCGCCCAGGAAAATCATGGCCAGCAACACGTTGACCAGGGGGTTTATGTAGTAGCCCAGGCTGGCCTGCAAAACCTGGCCGCTCTCCACGGCATAGACGAAGCCCAGCCAGTTGACCGAGATGAGCAGGGAACTGGCCAGCAGCGTCAGGCGCACCCCGGGCGCGCCCCAGGCACGGGCGAGCTCGCCCCAGCCTCCCCGCCGGCTGACCATGAAGGCGCAAAGCGGCACGGACCACAGGATGCGGTGGGCCACCACCTCCAGGGCGCCGGTGGGCCTGAGGGCCTTGAAGTAGACCGGGAACAGCCCCCAGACCGTGAAGGCGGCCAAGGCGTAGATGAGCCCGGCGGTGGTTTGGCCGCCGGGCGGGCTGGCGGGGGGCGCGGGCGCGGTTTCGATGGTGAATGGGGGCACGGTGTTTGAACCTCTCCCGGCCGGTCGCGGTGTGTGGGAAAATCCGGCGGGGCCAAGTTTATCCCCCGGGGGGCCGGCGGGCCACCCGCCTCCCAGCCAGGGACAGGAGCGCCCTCTAATCCAGGATGAAGGGCAGCTCCAGTAGGCGCTCCACGCGCCGGCGCAAATGATGGGGCATGGTTTGGCAGCCATATAGCCAGAACCAGACCTGGCTAGGTTTTTCTCCCAGCAGCCGGGCCAGGTGATGGACCTTCCAGCCGCGCCGTTCCATCTCGGCCATGAGCCGAGGCCAGCACGGCAGAGGGCAGGCGCGAGGGGCGTGACTGGGTCCGTTCATTGCATCAAATAGTCCATGATGATATGATATTATAGGCAATATTCATGTTTTGGATTAAGGCGTCGGCTGCGCGTTCGCCCTGGTGTTTCAGCAGGGACCGGGTGACCTCCATCTTGGCTTCCAGGCATTGGCGCTCGCCCAGGGTCAGGCGGGCCACCAGATATGACAGATCGCCGGCGCTGGCCAGCAAGGGTTCCAGGCCGGGCATGCCCCGCACCAGGCCGGCCAGCCGCTCCTCCGCCAGTTCCAGGTCGGCGTCGGCGATGGGGCGATC
>JAJZPI010000047.1 GCA_021811275.1 Deltaproteobacteria bacterium | reverse complement strand
TAAATCTTGCGAGCAACCCCGCGACAGGGGCGGCCTTGGTGCGTCACGCGTCGTTCAGTGCGGAAGTGCGCCGAGGAGCGTTCCGTTTGGGTTGCAAGGGAGAATTGCATCTAAAAGGGGGAGGGGTGCGCCATGTCGCCAGGGAGAAGATTTTTACCAAAAGGGCTACGCAATATCAATGACTTAAGTTCATTTTTCCAGTTGGGGTTCAATACCTGGGTCTTCCGCTGGTTGCCGGGATGGCTCAGCCGGAGCTATCTGGGAGCCTTGGGCCGAATCTATTTTCACATGGATAACAATCACCGCCGGAGCATACAAGTCAGCCTGGCCACCTTTGCCGGCGCCCGGAAGGGATTGCCTTCCCCTGGGCGGCTTTGGCCTCGGGTGCGCGCCGGCATCATCGACCATTACCACGAGAAACTCACCCTGGGCTTCAGCAGCTACAAAAAAATCAAGAGCCATGCCCTGGAACGGATCGAGGTGCGGGGAGGAGAGCATCTTGAACAGGCCCTGGCCGCCGGCCGGGGAGTTATCATGGTCACCGGACATTTCGGCGCGGTGGAGTTTCTGCCCGGGGCCCTGGCCTTTCGCGGGTTGCCGGTTACGGTCATGGTGCACTGCAAGACCCCGGCGCTGCGCGAGCGTTTGGAGGGCTTCGCGGCCCAGGCCGGAACCATGCTCCTGGACCCCAAGGCCCAGGCCACCTTTTTCCAGGCCGTGGACCACCTGAAACGAGGGCGCATCCTCATGACCCAGTGCGATGAGATCAGCATGTGGCGGCCCTATCCGGACCGCAGCCTGGACTTCCTGGGCTTGAGGCTGCGCCTGGACCGCTCCCTTGATCTCCTGGCCCGCAAATCGGGAGCGGCGGTGGTCTTCGGTTTGGTGCATCGCCTCGGCCGCGGCCGTTACCGGTTGGCCCTGGAACCCATTGCCGTCCCCGGCCAGGGCGCAAGGGGCGAACTGGTCTCCCAAGCTTGCTTGACACGCTTGAGCGAGAATATTTACGCCAATCCCGCCGCGTGGTATGAGTGGAAAAAACTCGCGCAGTTCATTCCCACCTCAAGCGGCGCTGCGGTTGATGAAGATAGTTGGCTGTACGGGCTACCTGGTCGAGTGGCCGTTCCGGATAGCTGTCGCGCATAGCCTGGCCGCCAACCTGGCCACGCGCAACTTGGTTATAAGGCTGCGCGACGAGCGAGGCCGGCTGGGATGGGGAGAGGGCGTGCCCCGCCAGTACGTCACCGGGGAGTCCGTGGAGGACTCCCTGGCCTTTTTGCACGACCGGCTGCTGCCGGAGGCGCTGGAGCGGCCCTTCACGCCCGGCCAGGCCCTGGGTCTGGCCGGGGGCCTCGTCTCCGGACAGGAAGCCGACTCCCACCCGGCGGCGATATGCGCCCTGGAGACGGCCCTGCTGGACCTGGCCGGCCGGGCGCAGGGACGGCCCCTGAGCGCCTGGCTGGGTGGTCAAGCCCGCGCAAGCCTAACCTACAGCGGCGTGCTGCCTTTGACCTCCCTGGCCGCGCTGGAGCGCCTGCTCGGCGTGGTGGCGGCCTTGGGGCTCAACGAGGTCAAGGTCAAGGCGGGGCGGGAGGACGACCTGGAGCGGGTGGGTCTGGCGCGGCGCGTCCTGGGGCCGGAGGCGCGCCTCAGGGTGGACGCCAACGGCGCCTGGGGTGTGGACGAGGCCCTGGCCAAGGCTGAGTCCCTGGCCCGGTTGGGGGTCGAGTCCATCGAGCAGCCGGTGCCGGCGGCCGACCTGGAGGGGCTCTTGGAGGTGGCCCGCCGCGCCGCGCCCCTGGTGATCGCCGATGAGTCGCTTTGCACCTTGGCCCAGGCGCGGCACCTGGCCGCCAGCGGCGCGAGGGTGGGGTTCAACCTCCGACTTTCCAAGTGCGGGGGCTTCGCGCGCACCCTGGAAATCCTGCGTCTGGCCCGCGGAGCGGGGCTGCCCTGCCAATTGGGTTGCCAGGTGGGCGAACTGGGCCTGTTGAGCGCCGCCGGCAGGCACTTCGCCTCCGCCTGTCCCGACCTTCTACACCTGGAGGGGTCACTGGCCGGATTTTATCTGGAGCGTGACTTGGTGGAGCGGGACTTGACCTTCGGACCGGGCGGCCTAGCCCCGGCTTTGAGCGGGGCTGGTCTGGGGGTGGAGGTGGATGAATCCAGATTGCATGGCTGCCAGGTTTTTTCCCTGCCCTAATATCAGCAAGATATTATTAAGCCGGTCACGATATGTTGAGGTCAGATATTCCGGACCACGATATATAGTGTGCGAGGCCGCTTTTTATTGAGAATGTGCAATATAATCGCTTGTTTCCGCTTGACAATGGCCTGTGAATAACGCAGAATCTGCCCAATTATGGGGAAGGATTTCTCGCGGACGATTCTACTCAACGCTCGCGCTTGCCCGGTCCTGGAGTCATGGAACGGCACAACAGCTGCGTGAATACGCGGGCCATCATCACCTATATCGACCACCATTATGGCCGGTCGGAGGAGTTGCTTTTAGGGCTTGAAGGCGAGTTCGCCGGCCTGGGCGACCCCCTGCTTTTTCTGAAGGACCCTAACAACTGGGTCTCCTCCAAAGTCTGCCTACGTCTCTATCAGAACGCCAGAAAGATAAGCGAAGATGAGGAAGTCGCCTTCAAGATCGGCTTCGAATCGGTAACCCACAAAAAGTTGGGCTACATCCAGCAGATCTTGCTCAGGGCTTGGGCTTCGCCCCAACGGGCCATGGAGCGCCTGAAAGCCATCAACGACCAGTTCAACCGCAACAAGGATCTGGAGATCGTCAGCCGCGGCCGCGAGGGCGCGGTGGTGCGCCTGCACTGGTATAAAGACTTGGACCTGAGCCGCGATTTCTGCCTGATGAACATGGGCGTCTATTCGGCCATACCCACCATCTGGGGCCTGCCTCCCACCCTGGTGGAGGAGACCCGCTGCCGTTTCCAGGGCGCGGACTTCTGCGAATTCTCCCTGAGCTGGAAGAATCCTTCCATCCTTCACCGCCTGGGCGTCCTGCGCCGGACCCAGCGAGGCCTGCTCTCCGACACCCTGGCCGAGATGGAGCGGGACAAGATCCTCCTGCGCCAGAAGCACAGCGAGGTGCTGGCCCTCAACCAAGACCTGCAAGACAGGATCGGGCAACTGATGAGCATTCAGGAGGCCAGCGGGGCCATCCTTTCGGAACTGGATTGCCAGCGGCTCTACCCCTCGGTCCTGCAAATGTTCGTCAAGGCGATCGGCTACAGCCGGGGCATGATCATGCTGGTCGATGAGAAGTCCGGAGTCCTGCGCTACGAGGAGGGCGTGGGGGCCGGGGCCCGGGAACTGCAACTGCTTCACGGCTACACCGTGCCCTTGAGCCGCGCCGAGAACCTTCTGGTGCGGGTGACCCAGAGCGGCCAGCCCTTGATCTGCGAGGACGCCTCGGCTTTGAACCTCAACCCGGACAACCTCATCATTCGCGAGTACCGGCCAAAGTCCATCGTGATTCTGCCCCTGACCGCCCAGGGCCGGGTCATCGGCCTCTTGGCCGCCGATCGCATGGACGAGGCCCACGCCAAACCCAAGGTGGACCGCGACTACCTGGAGGTCTTCGCCAACCAGGTTGCCCTGGCCATCGAGAACGCCCGCATGTATCGCGACCTCCGGGACAGCTACTTGAGCACGGTGCAGTCCCTGGCCCTGGCCCTGGAGGCCAAGGATACCTACACCCGCGGCCATTCCGAGCGGGTGACCGAGTATGCCGTGCGCCTGGCCGCCCGCCTTTCCCTGCACACCGACCACCTGGAGCAGCTGCGGCGGGTCTCCATACTCCACGACATCGGCAAGATAGGCGTCGACAGGGCCATCCTGAACAAATGTGGCCAGCTACTGGAGGAGGAGTGGGAGGTCATCCGCGAGCATCCCCTGCGCGGCCAGACCATCATCGCCCCCTTGCGGCTCTCCTACGAGGAAATGGCCATCGTGCGCAACCATCACGAGCGCTACGACGGCCAAGGCTATCCCGATGGGCTCAAGGGCGAGCAGCTTCCCATACAGGTGCGCGTCATCACCGTGGCCGACGCCTTTGACGCCATGACCAGCAACCGCCCCTACCGGCCGTCCCTGGACGTGCGCCACGCCCTGCGCGAGATGCAAAACGGCGCTGGAAAGCAGTTCGATCCCCTGGTGGTCGATGTCTTCGCCGACATGGTCCGCGCCGGCGATTTCCGTGATCTCCTGGTGAGGCCTACGCCCGACGATTTGCTCCCCCGCCGGCTTACCGTGGCCTAAAGGTCCTATCCCCTCGGGTCCGGCCGCATAACCCCCAAGGTTGGGGGCGGCGCGAAACAAGCGAGCGGCCGTGGCTTGACCTGCCTCGGTCCTCTTCTGGATGGCTTATACCAATTTGCGTTCAACGAGTAGCTTGAGCGCTAATTGGTATGCGGGCCAAGGGTCCACCCCAGCCAACAAGTTGGCTGGGGACCCCGGGGGATGGCCCGCCGAGCGCGCCAGCGCTCGCGAGGCAGGGCAAGACCGGGGGTCCCCACAAAGCTTGCCTTGTGGGGGTCGGTAATCTTGGGCGGAGACCCAGAAGTCCCTTGCCAATATTTCACAATTTCAATATTATTCACTGCGCGCCACTCAAAGCTCTGCCTGCTAACGTACCAGTTCGTACCCTGGGCCTGCCCTGGAACACCCTGGAATGAAGTATTCAAGGCTCCTGACAGCGGTGATCGAACGCTTGCGTTCCACAAAGACCTACAGCGGAAAGTGCGCCCTGTTCATGGGCGCCGGCTGCTCAACCTCGGCGGGCATCCCCAACGCCGAAGGATGCTTGAAGATTATCCAAGGTGAATATCCGCGGGCCGTCCAGAATCGCAGGCAAAAGACCGTGGGCGGCGCCCTGGCGACCCTCTCGCCGGCCGAACGCGAGCGCGTGGTCGCCCTGTGCCTGGAAGGAGCTCGACTGAACTGGACCCACCTTTGCGTGGCCAGCCTGCTCAAGGAGGGCTTTCTGCAAAGGGTGCTGACCGTAAACTTCGACCCCCTGATCATGCAGGCCTGCGCCTGCCTGGGCTTTCTGCCCCAAGTCCTCGACCTTGACCAGCTGGCCAAGCTCGATCCGGCCCTGATCGACGAGCCGGTGGTGATCCTCTTGCGCGGCCAGGGAGCCGCCCTGCGCCTTTTGGCCAGCGAGGAGGAGGCCAAGGCCCACAAAGAGCAACTGGGCGCGGCCTTCAACCAGGCCAGCTCTCGCTACCTGTGGCTGGTGGCCGGCTACGACGGGCGGGGCGAGCCGGAATACGCCCAGTTTTCGGGGATCAAGCTTTTCGAGAAGGAGTTGTACTGGGTGGGAGAGGCCAAGGAGCCTCCGGAGCACCTCACCCAGGACCTCCTGCGCCTGGGCCGGAACGCCTTCTACGTGCCCCAGTTCACCAGCGACGAATTCTTCCTGGCCCTTTGCCGGGCCCTGGAACTGTTTCCGCCCCCTTTCATCACCAATCCCTTCAGCTTTCTTCGCCAGTTGCTCGATGCCATGACGCCCTTTCCCGCCACGGGCCAAAAGTCCGACGAGGCCAACCTGGTATTCAAAAAGCCCCTGGCTTGGGTGGATGACGCCATCGCCCGTTACGAGATGGGCGCGGAGGCGTTGGAGGAGGACGAAGAGGAAGAGGGCGCGGCGGCGCCCAGGACCCTGGCCAGGGAGGAGGCTCCGCCCTCCATCCAAGGTCCTCCCGATGCCAGGGTGATGGATAAGGTGCGCGGCCTGTTCGAGGATCATCAGTTCAAGCAGGTTGTCGACGAACTGGAGCCCTTCGCCAAGGAGGCGCTGGACAACGACACTGCCTACCTGTTGAGCCGGGCCCACATGATGTACGGCAACGGGCTGTTGGCGGCGGCCAAGAAGAAGTCGCGCCAGGAGGCGGTGCCCATCCTGGAAGAGGCGGTGCACAACTACGAAAACGCGGTGCAGCTCAACCCCAACTGCTACCAGTCGCTCAACAACTGGGGGTATGCCCTCAAATTCCAGGCCGAGCTGCACGATGGGCCCAGGGCTGACAAGCTCTTGCGTCTGTCCATCGAGAAGTACGAGCTGGCGCTGAAAGTCAAACCCGATTGCCACCAAGTCCTCAACAACTGGGGCCACGCCCTCAAGATGCGGGCGGACCACGCCGACGGCCAGAAATCGGAGAATCTCCTTAAAGAGGCCATAGGCAAGTATCAAGCGGCCCTGTCGATCAAGGACGACGATTTCACGGCCCTGCACAACTGGGGCAACGCCCTGCTGGCGCAGGCGGACCGGGTGGGCGGGGCCGAGGGCGACCGCCTGCGCGCGGAGGGCATGAAGAAGATGAAGGCGGCCCAGGCCGTCATGCTGCTCAGGACCTGAGCAAGGAGGCTTGCTTGCCATATTCGTTGGACGTGGTGGTGCTCGACGACGAGCCGCGAGTCTGCGAGGTCATGACCGAAATCCTCCGGGGGTTCTACACCTGGGGGAGCATCCACTCCTTCGCCGACCCCTATCAGGCCAAGGAACACTGCATGGCCGCGCCCACCAGCCTGGCGGTTTTCGTGGTGGACGTCTACCTGAACGGCCTGACCGCCTTCGATTTCCTGGGCTCCCTGGGAGCCAAGTATCCCATGGCCTTTCAGGACGCCATCATAGTGACCGGCAAGGCCAGCGAGGAAGTGGTGGAGATGTGTATGCGCCAGGAGGTGGCCTTCCTGCTGGAAAAGCCTGTTGAGATATATGCCCTGCGTTTCGCCGTGCGCTCGATTGTCTCCCGTTACCAGAAATTCGCCCGCCGCATCATGAAGGACCCGGCTTTCGCCGAGGATGTGGACGGCCTTATCTGGGATGCCCCGATTTGAGGGAGAGAGGATTTTCTCTTGTCCTGGCGAGTCTTGGTGGCCCACAGCGAGGAAGCGGTGGCCCTTTCGGTCAAGCTTCACCTTCTGGGCGAGTTCGAAGACGTGGTGGTGCGCCTGGCCCGCTCGCCTGAGCAGGCCCTGGCCCTCATCGGGAGGGAATCCCTGGACCTGGCGCTCTGCCAGCTGGATCCCGCCGAACCCCGCTGGGAGAGCTTCCTGGAAGACGCGCGCGCCTCGGCCCGAGGGGGGCCCCTGCCCATGGTTATGCTGCTCAACGACCCGCCCGGTGGGCTAAAGGAAAGCCTGGCCGCCCGTGGCCTGCCCAGCCTGATCATGCCCTTCTCGCCCAGCCGGTTGCGCGAGACGGTGCTGGCCTCATTCAACCCCCGCAACCGCCGAAGCTCCCAGCGGCTGAGCATTATGGGCGTACGGGCGGAGGTGGATGTGGGGGGGCAGCTCCTGCCGGCCCAGGTCCACAACCTGAGCATGGGGGGGATGCTGGCGGAGTTGGAGTATCCCGAGGACTCGCCGGCCCTCCTGGGGCCGGTCCGGGTCAGGTTGATCTTCGACCAGCGGGGGCGTCAGGCCCAGGCCGAGGGCATCGAGGCCTGCCTGTTGCGCCTGAGCGTGGACTGCTTCCAGGACAGGCTCTGGCCCCGCATCGTGCGTGCGGCCTGGCGCTTCGTGGAGGTGCCGGCGGCGGCCGAGTCGCTCTTGGCCGAAGTGCTCGGCGAGGCCGAGAGGTCCCTGGAGCAGGTCGGCCTGGGGGCCGACGGCCTGGCGGTCTGAGGCCGCTTTATTTCAGGCGGCACTCGTTGCAGCCGCAGTGCGGGCAGGGCGGCGGCTCAACCGGCCGGCCCATGCGCTGTTCGCCAACCAGACGATCCACGTAGAATTTGAAACCTTGCCCGCAGTCGGGGCAAAGGGCGTCGCGTTCCCGGCCTTCCTGGTCCCGGTCCTGGTCCCGTTCGGTCATGGATCCTCCTTTGCCCTGATGGGGGATGCTCCATGATAACACAGGGTCTCAGGATGAAAGCCGCCCCAGCAGTTCGTCCTTTTCATGCCAGAGTCCGTTGAGCCAGAGCTGGAAACGGCGGCGGTATCGGCCGTCGGTCAGATAATCCCCCAACAACTCCCTGGTCACGGGCAGGGTCTCCACCCGGACCTTGACCTCGCCGATCTTGCCGCAGAGGAAGGCCCAGAAGTTGTTGGGGCCCGGGGGATAGGCGATGGTGACGTTGACGATGCGGCTGATGCGCTCGCCCATCACCCCCAGAGCGAAGGCCATGCCCCCGCTTTTGGGGGTGAGCAGGTGAGCGTAGGGTGAACCCTGGCGGCGCTGCTTCTCAGGGGAGAAGCGGGTGCCCTCCACGAAGTTCATGATCGACACCGGGATGTGCTGGAACTTCTCGCAGGCCTTCTTGGTTATCTCCAGGTCCTTGCCCTTCAGGCGGGGGTTTTTCTTGAGCACGGCCGGGGAATAGCGCTTCATGAAGGGAAAGTCCAGCGCCCACCAGGCCAGGCCCAGGAAGGGGACCCATATAAGTTCCTTTTTCAGGAAGAATTTAAGGAAGGGAATCTTGCGGAAAAAGACCTTCTGCAGGACCAGGATGTCCACCCAGGACTGGTGGTTGGCCACCACCAGATACCACTGGTCCAGGGAGAGGCCCTCCAGGCCCCGGGCGTCCCAACGGATGGGGTTGGTCAGGCGTACGTTAAGGTTGTTGCAGAATATCCAGCTGTCGGCGATGAGGGTAAGGACCTTGTCGCAGACCCTTCGCCAGGGCTTCAGCGGAATCAGGAACTTCAGCAGCGCCGCCGCGAACAGGAGCAGGCACCAGAAGATGGTGTTGAGGGAATAGAGGAGCAGGGACAGCGCTCCCCTGATCGGGCCGGGCAGGAAGGTAAGCATGATGTCACGTCGTTTCCGGCCGGGATCGGCGGCTCCGGGAGCTTCAGGCTCCTGGCGAAAGCTACCGCGCCAGGCGCTTGCCAGGATGAAAACGGTCCAGATAGCCGCGCAGGCGGCTCAACGCCTCCTCGATGTTGGCGAGATTGTTGGCGTAGGAAAAGCGCAGGAAGCCATGGCCGCCGGGGCCGAAGTCCCGCCCCGGAGTCACGGCCACCCCGGCCTCCTCCAGGATGTGGAAGGCCAGGCGGTAGTCGTCCGGGTCCAGGTGGTTGGCGCGGGCCAGCACGTAGAAGGCCCCGTTGGGAGTTACCTTGATGCCCAGCCCCAGCTCGCGCAGGCCCTCCACCAAGCGCTTGCGGCGGGCGTCATAGCGTTCCCGCATGCGTTCCACGTCGCCGTGGGCCTGTTTTAATGCGGCGATGCCCGCCCACTGGGCCAGGGATGGCGCGCAGATGGCGAAGTTCTGGTGCATCTTCTGCAAGGGGCGGGCGTAGCGCGCGGGAACGATCAGGTAGCCCAGCCGCCAGCCGGTCATGGCGTAGAGCTTGCTAAAGCCGTTTAAAACGAAGGCGTCATCCGTATACTCCAGGATGCTGTGCTCGCCGCTCGTCTCCTGGCCGTCGTCGTAGGACAGTCCGTGGTAGATCTCGTCGCTTATGACGTAGGGCGGGCCCTCGGCCCCCCTGGCCAGAGCCGCCACCGCGGCCATGCGCTCGGGGCCCAAGAGCTGCCCGGTGGGGTTGGCCGGGGAGTTGATCATCACCGCCTTGGTGCGGCCGGTCATGGCGCGGGCGATTTCCTCGGGCTTGTACTGGAAGGCGTCGTCCTCGCTCACCGGCACCCGCACCGGAGAGCCCCCCAGGAACTCGATGAAGTTGGCGTAGCAGGCGTAGCAGGGGTCGGAGATTATGACCTCGTCCCCCTGCTCCAACAGCGCCCCGAACATCAGGAGCATGGCCGGGCTGGTGCCGGCGGTGACCAGGATGCGCCCCGGGTCCACCTCCACGCCATAACGGTCGTGGTAGTGTTGGGCGATGGCTTGGCGCAGCTCGATCAGGCCCAGGGAGTGGGTGTAGTGGGTGCGGTTGTCGGTCAGGGCCTTGACTGCGGCCTCCTTGACGCAGGCCGGGGTGTCGAAGTCCGGCTCGCCCACCTCCAGGTGGATGATGCTCCGGCCCTGGCGCTCCAGTTCCTGGGCCCGCTCCAGCACGTCCATCACTATGAAGGGCGGGATTTCCAATGCCCGCTTGGTCAAACCCATGTTCCGCTTCTTTATGTCTTTTGTTTTCGTAGGGGAGGGGTTAATCCCCTCCCTCTTGCTTCCATCCCCCCCTCCCCCTGATGGTGAGGGGGAGGGGTGGGGGGGACCCGGGAATAAACCCCTCACCCTGGCGCTCTCCCCTTGGCATGGGGAGAGGGATATATTTTTGTTGGGGCGGAGGCAAACCCCGCACCGGCAAAAAATGGGACTGGCTAGATCACCTTGTTCAGCGAATACTCGATTATCCCCTCGGCGCCGCGGCGCATCAGCTCGGGGATGAGATCGCGCACCCTGGACTCCTCCACCACCGTCTCCACCGAGAACCAGTCGCTGTTGTAGAGGCCGGCCACGGTAGGGGCGTTAAGGCTGGGCAGTCCGTCCACCACGTCCTGGAGCTTGAGCTTGGGCACGTTCATCTTGAGGGCCACCAGCTTGTCGGCCACCAGGGCGCCCTTGAGCAACAGGGAGAGCTGCTCGATCTTGCGGCGCTTGTCCGGGTCTTCCCATGCCTGCTTGTTGGCGATCAGCTGGGTGGTCGACTGCATCAGCTCCTTGATGATGGTCAGCCCGTGGGCCTTGATGGTCGAGCCGGTCTCGGTCACTTCCACGATGGCGTCGGCCAGGCCATTGACCACCTTGGCCTCGGTGGCCCCCCAGGAGAAGTGCACCTTCACCGGTACCCCCTGCTCCTCGAAGTAGCGGCGGGTGAAGTTGACCATCTCGGTGGCGATGCGCTTGCCGGCCAGGTCCTCCACGTTCTTGATGCCGCTGTCCTTGGCCACGGCCAGCACCCAGCGGGCCGGCCGGGCGCTGACCTTGGAGTAGACCAGCTCATCGACGTAGCGCACGTCGGAGTCATTCTCCAAGATCCAGTCGCGGCCGGTTATCCCCGCGTCCAGGGTCCCGCTTTCCACGTAGCGGCTCATCTCCTGGGCCCGGCAGATGGAGCAGGCGATGTCCTCGTCGTCGATCTCCGGGAAGTAGGAGCGGCCGTTGACGTTGATGCGCCAGCCCGCGCGCGCGAAAAGGCGCACCGTGGCGTCCTGCAGGCTGCCCTTGGGTATGCCCAGCTTGAGCGGCTCTTTCATTTGCCGTAAACCTCCTTGGGGTCGAAGACCGGTTCTCCCTCCTGCACCAGACGGTCCCCCTCCACCCGCTGGTGGAAGCAGGTGCACATGCCGGTGTGGCAGGCCGCGCCGCCCATCTGCTCGACCATGAACAGCACGCTATCGTTGTCGCAGTCGACGTAGATGGCCTTGACCTTCTGCACGTTGCCGCTGGTGCCGCCCTTGTGCCAGAGTTCCTGGCGGCTGCGCGACCAGTAATGGACCTCGCCGGTTTCAAGGGTTTTGCGCCAGGATTCCTCGTTAATGAAGGCCAGCATGAGCACCTTGCCGCTGGCGGCGTCTTGGGCGATCGCGGGGATCAAGCCCCCGGTCTTGTTGAATTTTAACTCTATCATGGCTCCCGCGCCTCGTGTTGGCTATGGAATCCATTAATTTACCGGCGAACGGGTGCCTGTCAAGGCTGGCCGGGGGGCGGCGGGGCCGGGAGCCCCCTCGGCCAAAGCGGGTCGGTTGGCGCTGTGCTCTGGCGAGCCTTTCCCTCTCCCCGTGAGGTCTGTTGAATAATCACAGGGGGCCGGTCTCAGGCTTGGTCGGCAAGGGCCGCCAGCAGAAGCACACCCAGCTTTTCGTGGTTGGCCTTGACGGTCCGGAGGTCGGCGGGAGTGAGATCCTCCCAGTGCATGCCGGCGGCCACCACCACCTTGACCCCCAGGGCTGAGGCCAGTTTCAGGGCCAGGCCCCTGGCCAGCTCGTCTTCCTTGTGGCCAGGGTAGCAGAATACCGAAGCGGTGGCGCTCAAGCGCTCGGGGTCGGCCAGGCTGGGCCGGGGTTCGGCCATGGCCACCGCCCCCAGATGGGGCGCTTGGCCGCCGGTGACCAGCACCAGCAGGTCGCGGCCCGCCCGCTGCCAGGAGGCGGTCAGGTTGAAGCGCGGGGCACGGGTGCTCAGGCTGTTCATCTGCCGTCGCGGTCCTCGCTGGAGGCTTGGAGGTCCAGTATCTTGGCCCCGCCCACGTAGGGCTTGGTCTCGAAACGCACCAGGCTCGCCAGGCGGTGGGTTATCTTGCCCGCCCGCTCGGCCTGGGCGGCCATGAGCCTGGCCAGTTCCTTGATGCGTTCCGGGTCCTTGGTGCTCGCCAGCAAGTCGGCCATGGCGGTGATGGCCGTCATGGGCTGGTTCAGTTCGTGGGCCGCCGCCCCGGCGGTGGCCAGAGCCGCCTCCATGGCCAGCCGCCGGGCCTGCTCCAGGCGCATCTGATGGCGTTCACAAACCGCTCGCAAGCGGTGGGCCAAGAGTTCGTTGTCCACCGGGCGCACGATGTAGTCGTCGGCCCCCTGGCGCACGGCCTGCACCGCGGTGTTCAAGGTGGCGTGGGAGGTGATGATGAGGAATGGTATGTCCAGGCCTCGGGCTTTGATTTCCCGCAGGAGGTCCAGCCCGTCCATGCCCGGCATGACCAGGTCGCTGAGGACCAAGTCGAACTCCTCCCGCTCCAGCAGCCCCAGGGCCTCGGCCCCGTTTCGGGCCTTGGCGGTCTGGTAGCCCAGCTGTTCCAGCATCCCGCCAAAATAATGCAGAGCGGTGGCGGAGTCGTCCACGATGAGGACCTTGGTCTGGGACATTGGCCTTCTCCGTCGGGCGCGAGGGAACGGCTGGGCCGAGGGCGGGGCCGGGCGTCGGGGAATTTGCGCGAATAACCGGCCTGGTGCGAGGCCTCCGGCCAGGGGCGTGCCCGGTGACAATATTCTATACAATAGGGCTTGGGGACGCCAGCTTGCTCTAACCTTCCAAGGCTTATCGCTTGACGCGGCCCGCTAGAGGGGTTGTAATTTCCTGGTAGGGGACGGCGAGGGGCGCCGGCCGCGGAACACTCTCCCAGAAATGGACTGAACGTGAACAGCGAGCAAAACCAGAAAGTGAAGGTTCGTTTCGAGCCGGTGGGCGTGACGGTGAATATCGAAGCCGGCCGGACCGTTCTCGACGCGGCCCTGGAGGCCGGGGTGCACATCAACGCCTCCTGCGGTGGAGAGGGCGTGTGCGGCAAGTGCCGGGTGACCGTGGAGGAGGGCGCGGTCGAGGGCGGCCTCACCGAGAAGATAAACGCCGCCGACGCCGCCAGGGGGGTGCGCCAGGCCTGTCTGGCCACCCTGACCGAGGATGTGACCGTGCGAGTGCATGTGGAATCCCAGCTGGACAAGGCGGCCCTGAAGGCCCTGGCCGCCGGCGCGCCCCAGTCGGCCATTCTGATCGACGGTGAGTCGCTGAAAAAGGAGGGCCGCTTCGAGCCGGCCCTGGCCAAGGTGGTGGTCAAGGCCTCTCCCCCCACCCGCGAGGACAACCGCAACGACGTGCACCGGCTCCTGAGCGCCCTGCGCGAGGTGGGCGAGAGCGGATTCGTCTTTGAGTTCGAGGCCATACGCGACCTGCCCGAGGCCTGGCGACAGGGCGACTGGCAGGTGACCACCACCATCATGCGCCCGGTGGGGCGCAAGGGTGGGCGCAACCAAGTCATCCGGGTCGAGCCCGGCGACACCAGCTCGCGCAACCTGGCCGCGGCCATCGACCTGGGCACCACCACGGTCTGGGCCCAGTTCGTGGATTTGAACACCGGCCAGGTTCTTGGCAGCGAGGGCGACTTCAACTCCCAGATCGGCTATGGCGAGGATGTCATCAGCCGCATCGTCTACGCCGGCAAGCCAGGCGGCTTGAAGCGCCTGCAGGAGGCGGCCGCCACCAGCATCAACGAGGTGCTGGGGGTGCTGGCCCGGCGGGTGGGCCTAGATCTGAAGGACATCAGCCTGGCCACCCTGGCCGGCAACACCACCATGACCCAGCTCTTCCTAGGGGTGGAACCCCGCTACATCCGCCTGGAGCCCTACGTACCGGCCGCCACCTACTACCCTCCGGTCAAGGCCCGCGACTTCGGCCTGAACTTCGCCGACCACGTGCGGCTCCTGCTCTTCCCCTCCGTGGCCTCCTACGTAGGCGGCGACGTGGTGGCCGGAGTCATGGGCTCGGGCGTGCACAAGGACCCGCGGCTCACCCTCTTCATCGACCTGGGCACCAACGGCGAGGTGGTGGTGGGCAACCAGGACTGGATGGCCTGCGCCGCGGCCAGCGCCGGACCGGCCTTCGAAGGCGGCGGCATCAAGTTCGGCATGCGCGCCACCAAGGGGGCCATCGAGAACTTCAGCGTTGACCCGGTCAGCGGCGAGCCCGGCATCGTCACCGTGGGCAAGGCCAAGCCCAAGGGCATCTGCGGCTCGGGTCTGATCGCCACCGTGGCGGCCCTGATGCTGGCCGGGCTGATCGACGAACGCGGGCGGGTTAAGGTCGACCACCCCAGCCCGCGGCTGCGCGAGGGCGAGGACGGCCCGGAGTACGTGCTGGCCTGGGCCGCCGATACCCAGATCGGCCGCGACATCGCCCTGACCGAGACCGACATCGACAACCTGCTGCGGGCCAAGGGCGCCATGTACGCCGCATACATGACCTTGCTGGAGGGCGTGGGGCTGACCATCCACGACCTGGAGCGGGTCATCCTGGCCGGCGGCTTCGGCCAGTCCATCAACCTGGAGCGGGCCATCATGATCGGGCTGTTGCCGGAGCTGCCGCTGGAGCGTTTCACCTTCGTGGGCAACGGCTCGCTGCTGGGCGCGCGCCTGGTGGCCCTTTCCAACCCCTTGCGCGCCGAGGTGGGAGACATCGCCGAAAAGATGACCAACTTCGAGCTTTCCACGGCGCCCGGCTACATGGACAACTACACCGGCAGCCTTTTTCTGCCGCACACCGAAGGCAAGACGCTGTTCCCCCAGACCTGGGCCCGGCTGCAGGAGGTCAGGCGCGCCCTGCAAAAGGCGGTTTGAGGCCGTCCCGGCGCAAGCGCCCGGGCAAGGCCTTTCGAGGCAATGCGCGCCGTCCCTGACATGGCCGTCCCATCGGCGAAGGAAAAGGCCCTTGGGGAAAAAAGGTGTTTGGCTTGCGCTCCTGGTCTTGCCGCTGGCCGCGGCCTATCTGCTGTGGTCGGTTTTCGTGGAAGTGCGCCAGGAAGCCATCCAGCAGTGGGAGGCCCAGCAGAAAACCCTGGCCAGCGAGGTGGCCAAGGGGGTGGAGAGCTATTTCCAGCATTATCTGAGCACCCTGACCTATCTGGCCGCCAACAGCAATATTGTCGAGTTCAATGAGCGCGGCCGGCAGTTGATGGACGGCTTTCACGACTACAACCGCCATTCCCTGCGGGCCGTGACCAGGGTCGATGAAAACGGGCTCATCCTCTACACCTCCCCTTATAATCCGGCCATGATCGGCCAGGACGTTTCGTCCCAGGAGCACAACCGTATCATCATGACCACCCACCGCGCGGTGGTCAGCGATGTCTTCCAGGCGGTCCAGGGCTATGCCGCCGTGGCCCTGGCCGCGCCGGTGATGAACGACGGCGTCTATCGGGGCAGCCTGACCCTTCTATTTTCCTTCGAGGATATAGCCGCCAATTACCTTCGGGACATGGAATTGGGCCGGGGAGAGTACGCCTGGGTGCTGACCCGGGAGGGCAATCTCATCTTCCGCACCCCCCAGGCCATGGACCGGATTTTCCTGGACAGGGAGAAGCCGTGCCCGTACCTGGTCGACCTGACGGCCCAGATGCTCAAGGGCGAGCAGGGCGCGACGGGCTTCACCTGTCCGGGGGCCCCGGGCGGCGAGAAAGAGCCCCAACTGGCGGTGTTCAGGCCCATCAACCTGGCCAATACCCATTGGTCCCTGGCTATCGCCGCGCCGGAGCACGAGGTTCTGGCCGTGGTCAGGGAGCATCTGCTCAAATGGTCGCTGATAATAGCCGTGATGCTGGCGGCTTGGCTGGCCCTGTTTCAGTCCATCACCCGAGGATGGACCGTGCTGGCCGAGACCCGAAAGCGGGTGGCGGCCGAGGAGGCCCTGCGCGAGAGCGAGGAGAAGCTGCGCCTGCTCTTCGAATACAGCCTGGACGGGATCATGCTGACCACCCCCGACGGCCTCATCCTGGCCGCCAACCCGGCCGCCTGCCGCCTGTTGGGCTACAACGAGGAGGATCTGAAGGCCCTGCCGCCGGACGCCATCCTGGATGGCGAGGACCCCCGCAAGAGTCCGGCCCACCTGGAAAGGGAGCGGGAGGGCCAGTTCCTGGGCGAAATGACCTTCGTTCGCAAGGACGGGGCCAGGGTGGAAATGGAGGTGTCCTCCAGTCTGTTCGCGGACCGTCAAGGCCGGGCCATGGCCACCACCATCATGCGCGACCTGAGCGAGCGCAAGAAGGCCGAACGGGAGAAGGCCCAGCTCGAGGCCGGCTTGCGCCGCTCCCAGCAGATGGAGGCCCTGGGGGCCCTCGCCGGCGGCATTGCCCACGATTTCAACAACGTCCTGGCCGCCATCGTTGGCTATGCCGAATTGGCCCGCCAGCACCTCCAGCCCGACCAGCCGGCGGTGGGCGACCTTGATCAGGTGCTCAAGGCCAGCGAACGGGCCAAGGATCTGGTGCGACGGATCCTGAGTTTCAGCCACAAGGACGGGCAGGAGAAGAAGCCCCTGCTGCTGGGGCCCATCATCAAGGAAACCGTGCAGCTGCTCAGGGCTTCGCTGCCCCCCGGCATGGAAATCAAGGCCGACCTCGAGCACGACGACGCCGGCGCGGTCCTGGCCGACGCCACCCAGATGCACCAGGTTCTTATGAATCTCATTACCAACTCGGTCCAGGCCATGGCCGGCGGGGAAGGGGTCCTGGAGGTGGGACTCAGACGGACCCTGCTGAGCCCCGAGGAGGCGGCCTCGCGCGAGGGAATCGCCCCCGGAGCCTATACGGTCCTGACGGTGCGCGACACCGGCCACGGCATGGACCGCCAGACCATGGAGCGCATCTTCGAGCCCTACTTCACCACCAAGGAGCAGGGCCAGGGCACGGGTCTGGGGCTTGCGGTGGTGCATGGGATCGTCAAGAGCCACGGCGGGATAGTCTCCGTGGAAAGCCAGCCGGGCCGAGGGGCCGCCTTCGAGGTCTGGCTTCCCTTGCGCGAGGAGGCCCAGGCCGAGACCTCCGGCTTGAAGCGCGTCCGGGACCTGCCCCGGGGCCGGGAGAGAATCCTGCTGGTGGAGGACGAGGCCGAGCTGGCCCTGGCCATGCAGCGGACTCTGGAGAGCCTGGGCTACCAAGTGCGCGCCGCCCTGGAAAGCCGACAGGCCCTGGAGGTGCTCCAGGCAGATCCCGAGAAATTCGACCTGCTGCTTACCGACCTGGTGATGCCGGGCATGAGCGGCGGCCGGTTGGCGGAGCAGGTCCGGCAGATTCGTCCCGGCCTGCCCATTATAGTCTGCACGGGCTACGCGGTGGAGGAGGAGATGGCCAGGCTGGGGGCCCTGGGGGTGAGCGAGATTCTGCTCAAGCCCACAAGCATCGACAGGCTGGCCCGCGCCGTGCGCCAGGCCCTGGATGGCGCCGGCTCCACCCAGGCATGAAACCCCGCATCGCGCGCGGGGCATTGACGTAAGGGCCCTCTGGCCTCAAACTCCAGGGAGGCCGCCGCAGGAGCCGGCCGGCCCTGGAGAGACAGCCCATGCCCGCCGCTCATCCCCGGCCCAGCCGCGCCCAGACCATGGCCAGCTTGGCCGTGCTCGCCACCTTGGCGGTTATTGCCATGGGAATGTGGCTGAAGCAGGCCAGCTACGATCCCCTGAGCTGGGGCAAGCCCGCGCCGGTCAAGGGCGCGGCGGCCTCTGGCGCGGGCGGGGGAGGGGCGGACCTGGATGCTCTGAACCCCACGGGGCTGGCGGCCATGGGCTCGGCCGAGTTGTTCGACCCCCAGACCCTCTCCGACAAGATCGACGGCAAGGCCGAACTCTATCTTGCCGCTGGGTTCAAGGCCCTGGCCACCCGGCGCTACCAGTTGAGCGCCCGGCCCGAGCTCTGGCTGGAGGCCTACGTCTTCCAGATGAGCGAGGGCCGGGGGGCCTTCTCTGTTTACAGCGTGCAGCGCCGCAGCGGGGCCCAGGCCCTGGATCTGACTTCCAACGCTTATCGGACCGCCAACGCCATATTCCTGGCCCATGGTCCCCTCTATCTTGAAGTGGTGGCCTCGGCCCCCGATCCGGTCCTGCTGGAAGCGGCCCTGGCCTGGGCGCGGGCCTGGCTGGCCAGGGCTCCGGCCCAGGACCAGCAGGGCCATGAAAGCCAGGCCGAGGCCGACGAGCGCGCGCTCCTGCCCGCTGAGGGCAGGCAGGCCGACAGCATCTCGCTCTTGGCCAGCGACGTCTTTGGTTTCGACAAGCTTTCCCAGGTCTTCGTGGCGACCTACGCCATCGGACAGGATGAGGCCATGGCCTTCATCTCCGGCCGCAAGGACCCCGCCGAGGCCGAGGGCCTGGCCCGGGCCTACGTGGAGTTTCTGCTGGCCAACGGCGGCCAGGCCCGTTCCGACCCCGAGGGCCTGGCCGGGGCCCGGCTGGTCGAGGTGGCCGGGACTTGGGAGCTGGTCATGAGCGTGGGTCGCTACCTGGCCGGGGTGCACCAGGCCGAAAGCGCCGGCGCGGCCCTCGAACTGGGCCGGAGGTTGAACGCCTCCCTGGACAAGGCCAAGCCATGAGCGACGAGCCCGAATCCCGGCAACCCGCGACCGCCCCGGAGGCCGCTGAACCGCAGCCCGCAACCAAAGGGCTGGACCGGCGCGACTTTCTGCGCCGCAGCCTGGGCGCGGGGCTGACCCTGGCCGCCTCCGCCGCCCTGGGCTTGGGCCTGCACGACCCGGCCGGGCCGGGGGCCGCGCCGCGGGCCCACGCCCCGGTCAAGCTACCGGATTTCTCCCTGACCGCCCAGGCCGGCCGCATGGCCATCGTCCAAGGCGCGGACCGCGCCGCAGCGCTCAAGGCGGGCTTGAAGGCCCTCGACGGCTTGGAGACATTCATCGCCAGGGGCGACCGGGTGCTCATCAAGGTCAACGCCGGTTTCGCCACTCCGGCCTCCCTGGGCGCCACCACCAACCCCGAGCTGCTGGGCGAGCTGATCGGCCTGTGCCGGGCGGCCGGGGCCGCGGCGGTGGCGGTCGCCGACAACCCCATCAACGACGCCAGGAGTTGCTTTCAGCTCACCGGACTGGGTGAGGCGGCCTATGCCGCCGGGGCCAAGTTGTGGCTCCCGGAGGAGCGTTTCTTCCGGCCCACCAGCGTCGAGGGCGGCCGGCTTATCGTCAACTGGCCCATCCTGTACGCGCCCTTCGAGGGGGTAAACAAGGTCATCGGCCTCTCACCGGTCAAGGACCACCACCGCTCCGGGGCCTCCATGTCCATGAAGAACTGGTACGGCCTGCTGGGCGGACGGCGCAACGTTTTCCACCAGGACATCCACACCGTCATCAAGGAGCTGGCCATGATGGTCCGGCCCACCCTGGTCATCCTTGACGGTGTGCTCTCCATGCAGAGCAACGGCCCCACCGGCGGCTCCCTGGACGACTTGAAGGCCACCAACACCCTGATCGTGAGCACGGACCAAGTGGCCGCCGACGCCTGCGGGGCGGTCCTGCTGGGCAAGACCGCCCACGACCTGCCCTTCATCGGCCAGGCCGCGGCGGCCGGCCTGGGCCAGGCCGACTTCGAGAAGTTAAGCCCCAAGCGGGTCAGCGTCTAGGCAAGGGATGGGGCAGGGCGCATGCGCATAGTAACCGCCAGAAGAATAAGCCAGACCTTCTTCCTGCTCCTGTTCCTGTGGTTTTGCGTGGTCACCACTCTGGGCGGGAGGTACTGGCAGTTGCGCGGCTGGCCCGTGAACTGGTTTTTGCAGCTGGACCCCTTGGCCGCCCTGGGCACCCTGCTAACCACCGGCACGCTCTTCTCCGGCCTGGCCTGGGCCCTGGCCACCGTCGCGTTGACCGCGTTGCTGGGCCGCTTCTTTTGCGCCTGGCTTTGCCCCTTCGGGGCCATGCACCACTTCATCGGCTGGCTGGGGCGGAGACGCCGGCCCCTGAAAGATCGCCTGGCGAACAACGATTACCACCCCGCCCAGGCCGTGAAGTACTACCTGCTCCTGGCGCTCCTGGCCGCCGCCGCCGGCGACCTGATCGCCCGCCTGCGCCTGGGGGCCTCGGGCCGGCCGGCCCTGGGCTGGTTGTTGGCGGCCGGGGTCGTGGCCCTGGCCGTGCTCACCGCCCGCCGGCTCTGGCCCAAGCTCAAGGACGCGGTCCTGGGCAGCCTGGCGTTCATGCTGCTGGGGCTGGCCCTGGCCTGGTGGGCCTCGCCCAGCTCTGTGGCTGCCGCCTCGCTGCAGACCGGGCTACTGGACCCCATACCCCTGGCCCAGCGCTCGCTGAACCTGATCCTGCTGCCCGCCGCCGACGCCGCCCTGGGCCAGATCTCGGTGGCCCAGCGCCACTACCAGGGCGCCTGGCTCATCGCGGCCCTGTTCATCGCCGCCTTGCTGATGAACCTCAAGGTCCCCCGCTTCTACTGCCGTTTCGTTTGCCCTCTGGGCGCGCTCATGGGCATCTTGGGCCGCTGGGCCCTCTGGCGAGTGGGCCGCAGCCAGGCCAAGTGCCGGGGCTGCCAACTCTGCCAGGCCGACTGCGAGGGGGCCTGCGCGCCGGGCAGGGAAGTGCGCCAGAGCGAGTGCGTGCTGTGCATGAACTGCCTCGATTCCTGCCGGGACGGGCTCAACACCTACCAACGGCCACGCTCGGCCATGGGCGAGATCACCGGCCCGGACCTCACCCGGCGCGGGGTGGTGGCCTCCCTGGTCGGCGGCTTCGCCGCGGTGCCGGCCTTGCGCCTGGGCGGGCTGGTGGGTCCGGCCTGGCAACCGGGACTTATCCGTCCCCCCGGGGCCCTGGACGAGGCCAGGTTCGTGGAGCGTTGTATAAAATGCGGCCAGTGCATGCGCGTCTGCCCCACCAACGTCATCCAGCCCTCCGGCTGGGAGACGGGCCTGGAGGCCTTGTGGACGCCCGCGCTCAACATGCGCATGGGCACCAGCGGCTGCCAGCTCAACTGCGTGGCCTGCGGCCAGCTCTGCCCCACCGCGGCCATTCGGCCCATCACCCTGGAGGAAAAGCGGGGCCTAGGCGCTTACGCGGCCGTCGGGCCCATCCGCCTGGGCACGGCCTTTGTGGATCCCGGGCGCTGCCTGCCCTGGGCTTTTGACCGGCCCTGCATCGTTTGCCAGGAGAATTGCCCGGTGAGCCCCAAGGCCATAACCACCCGCGAGCACTTCGGCCTGGTGCGGGGCGGGCTGACCCTGGCCCGGCGCGAGGGCGAGTTCCTGCTCTTGAGCGGGGCCGAGCTGCCGACGGGCCGCCTGGCCACCGGCGACTACTTTGTCCAGCCCGCCGGCCAGACCGGCGTCAGCCCGACTCGCTGGCGCATTCAGGCCAACGACCGTAGTTCGCTGACCCTGGCCTCGGGCGCGGCCCCGGAGTTGGCTCCGGGCGCGAGCCTGGAGATCACGGTACGCCTGCAAAGGCCGGTGGTGGACCCCGCCCGCTGTATCGGCTGCGGGGTCTGCGAACACGAATGCCCGGTCAGCGGCCTGCGCGCCATCCGCGTCAGCGCCGAGAACGAGACCCGCAGCCAAAAGAGCTCGCTGCTGTTGTAAGCCCACCCATGCGGTAAAATACCCACGAAAGCCTCGCACAAGGAGTGATTGCATGTCTGGCCAGGATAACGAGCGCACGCGCAGGGACTTCCTGAAATTGGCCGCCACCGCTGGCGTGGGCGCGGTCCTGGGTGCGGCCGCCAGCCCAGCGCTGGCTCAAGAGAAAGACCCGGGCAAGACCCAGGCTCCGGCCGCCATGCCTCAGCGGACTCTGGGCAAGACCGGGGTCAAGGTGCCCATCCTCTCCCTGGGCACCATGTTCGACACCGCCACCAACCAGATCGTGCTTCGCCAGGCCTTCAAGCTGGGCGTGACCTATTGGGATACCGCCGAGAGTTACGAGGGCGGGCGTAGCGAACAGGGCATAGGCCAGTTCTTCAAGAAGAACCCCGAGGCCCGCGCCCGGGTCTTTCTGGTCAGCAAGTCCTACTCGCCCGAACGCGGCACGGCCATCCTGGACCAGCACCTCAAGGAGTCGCTGGAGCGCCTGAGCACCTCCTACATCGACATGTACTACGTGCACGGCATTTCCGAAATGAAGGAGGTGGACACCAAGGAGACCCGGGCCTGGGCGGAAAAGGCCAAATCCCAGGGCAAGATCAAGTTTTTCGGTTTCTCCACCCACCGCAACATGGAGGACCTCCTCCTGGCCGCCTCCAAGCTGGATTTCATCGACGGCATCCTGGCCACATACAACTACCGCGTCATGGGGCTGCCCAAAATGAAGGAGGCGGTGGCCGCCTGCGTGGAGAAGGGCATCGGGCTCACGGCTATGAAGACTCAGGGGGTCGGTCCCGTACCCTCGGAGGGCGAGGGCGATGCCGCCCTGGCCGAGCGCTTCCTCAAGCAGGGCTACACCTCCGAGCAGATGCGCCTGAAGGCGGTTTGGACCGATTCGGCCATCGCCAGCGTCTGTTCGCAGATGCCCAACCTCACCGTGCTCATGGCCAACGCCGCCGCCGCCCTGGACAAGACCAAGCTCACCAGCGGCGATTTGCAGGCCTTGACCCAGTACGCCCAGGCCAGCCGCGACTGCTACTGCGCCGGCTGCACCGGCATCTGCGAGGAGGCCTTCAGCGCCCAGGTGCCGGTGGGCGACGTCATGCGGGCCATGATGTATTGGAAGAGCTACGGCGATCTGGCGCGCGCGCGGGACCTCTACGCCTCCCTGGAGCCTGGCGATCTGGACGCGTTGAGCCGGCGGGAGCTGGCCCTGGCCGAGGGACGCTGCCCCCAGGGACTGGCCATCGGCAAGGTTCTGGCCGAGGCGGCGCGGCATCTTGCCTAGCCGAGGAGGAGCAGGCAAAAGCGGCGGTTGCCAGACGCGAAGTTTTTGCTATAATTCACCTCGCCCCGCCCAAGGCGGGGCGCTTCGCGCCCGTAGCTCAGTTGGATAGAGCGCCGGACTACGAATCCGTAGGCCGGGTGTTCGAATCACCCCGGGCGCACCAAGAAAAACAAGGGGTTAGGCCGAATGGCCTAGCCCCTTTGTTTTGTGAGGCGGGGTTCTCTCCCCACTCTCTCCCCATTTTTTCAAAGAAGGTGGGGAGACGGCATTGCTCGAAGGCCGGCGGCCCACCGAGATAGCTGCCTCCCAAGGTGGTCACCTCTGGTTGGGTCTTGGTGCTGCCCCCTGTCTCCGTCGGGGTAGACGCCAGGCGGGTCTCGTCGCGGCGCAAGAGGCTATTCGAGGAGGGGCCTAGGGGGGAGGAGGCCCCCTCGGCTACCCAATTAAGCCCACACGGAAAATGCGCGCAATTTTTCAGTTTATGTGCGGCTCCAGCTCCTTGGGGTCCACCTCTGGGGAACGAAAACATTCCAAAATTTTCCCTTTCGTTCCCCTATTGTTTCCCAACAAAGCAAGCCACTTAAGGCGAATATGCCCTAAGTGGCTGTTTTTACTTGGTGCCGAGGGACGGAGTTGAACCGCCGACACGGGGATTTTCAGTCTTTCTATAATACTGTCCAAGCGTACGCCTGTTTTTGAGCCTTTCGTCATTACTCCTCATTATCATTTGCAATATTATTTTGATTGACACCTTGTCTGCCTCCGCGTACTCTCGAAATTGATTGCTAGTGATTGCTATGCGGTTGCTGGCGGGTCTTTTGGCCGGTGATTGCTAATGGACCAAGCGTCGAACCGCCTCGGAAGTGTGCCAATAGCCAAGGCTGGCCGAGATACTTGCTGCCCCCTCATGCTGGTCGGAAATCTGGACAGTTGCGAGCAGCCTGAGGCAACGATTGGGGGAGGGTTTAATCTTGAAGGGCAAGATCACCAAAAGGCTAATCGACACCATGGGGGCGGGTGCCAAGGACCTGTTCGTGTGGGACACGGAGCTGATTGGCTTCGGCCTCAAGGTTACTCCAGCGGGTCGCAAAATTTACATCTGCCAGTACCGCGCAGGGGGGCGAGTGCGGCGTTACACGATTGGGCTGCATGGCCACTACACTCCCGAAGAGGCGAGGCGCGAAGCTGCGAGGGTGCTGGGCAAGGTAGCGGATGGCCAGGACCCTCTAAAGGAAAAGACGGATTACCGTAAGGCCCCCATCCTCAAAGAGCTAGCTGAGCGCTATTTGGAAGAGCACGCGGCCACGAAAAAGAAGCTATCCAGCTACAAGAGAGACAAGAGCCTAATTGATCGATTTATCGTTCCCGCATTGGGCTGGAAAAAGGTTGATGAGGTAACCAGAGGGGAGGTGGCCAAACTACATCACGATATCGGGCAGGCCACTCCCATACAAGCCAATCGGGCGTTGGCGTGCCTCTCCAAAATGATGACCATGGCCATCCGCTGGGGCTGGAAGGCGGACGAGACAAACCCTTGTCGACTCATAGAGCGGTACAAGGAGAATAAACGAGAGCGCTTTTTGAGCGGTGACGAACTGGCTCGTCTGGGGGCTGCGTTAGCAGAAGTCGAGCGAGAAGGCTCCGAGCTGCCCAGCGTGGTAACTGCGGTGCGACTCCTGCTCTTCACGGGGTGTCGGCGGGACGAGATTCTGAGCCTCAAATGGGAGCATGTTGATTTTCAAATGGGCTGTCTGAGACTGCCCGATTCCAAAACCGGCTCGAGGATGGTGACTCTGGCTACTCCCGCATCGGAGGTATTAGCCAGCACGGAGCGCTTGCTGGGAAACCCTTACGTATGTCCCGGAATGAGAGCTGGCGGCCACCTGGTGGGCATAACAAGGCCCTGGGAACGGATTTGTGAGCGGGCTGGGCTGGTGGGTCTTAGGCTGCATGACTTGCGCCACAGCTTTGCCAGCGTGGGCGCGGCGGCCGGTTTGGGCTTGCCGATCATCGGCAAGCTGCTCGGCCATACTCAGGCGGCTACTACCCAGCGATACGCTCACCTGCACCAAGACCCTCTGAGGGCGGCGGCGGAGGAGATCACGCAACGCATAGCCGAGGCGCTACGCCAGCCAGTGGGGGGCAAGGTTGTCCCATTCCCTGGTCCTGTGGGGGATAAGGGGGCGTGATAGCGGTTGATCAGGCCGGATGGCCTTGGCGGGCCGGGGGTGGGGCGAGGGCCAAAAAACGGCCCGGCTATAATGGTAGCAGATGGATCACCATACAGATTCGGAGGGACGAGATGATGATGATCACGAAGCAGGCGGCAGCGTACCTCGGGGTGGCGCGGAGCACCCTGGAGCGTTGGAGGCTCGAAGGTAATGGCCCGATATACCTCACTTTAGGGCGCGCGGTGCGGTATCGACAAGAAGACCTGGATCAATATCTGGCCAGCCAGCGGCGGAGGTGCACGAGCGAATACCGCCCCAAAAAACAATGTGTTAAGTAGTTAGGCCCCCCGCTCCGGACTGCTTGCCGGCTAGGCGGAGCGGGGGGCAGCGCCCACCCAAATAATGGGCGGCCCTCTATACGTGATTACCTCAGGCAGAGCCTGAGGTCAAGAGGGCCGCTCCATAGGAGTGGCCTTTATGTGCGATTGTGCGCGGTCGTTTCTCTTCTCATCCGAGGAACTCCTAAGCCTGCCCGTAGCCAGCTTGTCCCAATCAGCCCTAGGCTGCTACCTGCGGCTACTGATGCATGCCTGGGGGAGTGGCCTAGGCCCTAAACCCCAAGCCTGCCTGCCTCGTGACGCTGTCTCGCTAGCGCGGCTAGTAGGCGTCACCCCA
>JAJZPI010000046.1 GCA_021811275.1 Deltaproteobacteria bacterium | reverse complement strand
AAGCGGCAAGGATGGGCCCGCGCCCTTCTTGCCAGAGCGGCCAAGATGTGTTTACCTAGTCCGGGTAGGTAAATCCCCCTTGCGCGGCGCGACCCTCTGTTCAGGAGTCCAACCTTGTCCCAAAGAGTAGTCATCATCGGCGCCGTGGCGGCCGGGCCCAAGGCCGGCTGCCGCATCAAGCGCCTCGATCCCTCGGCCCAGGTGACCATGCTCGACCGCGACGCCTTCATCTCCTACGGTGGCTGCGGCATTCCCTTCTACGTTTCCGGCGACGTGGCCGACCTGAAGGGGCTGATGTCTACCAGCTTCCACATGGTGCGCGACGCCGCCTTTTTCAAAGGGGCCAAGGGCATCGAGGTACTGGCCCGCACCGAGGCCTATGAGATAGACCGCGCGGCCAAGATGGTGCGCGCCCGCAACCTGGAAAGCGGCGAGGATCTGGCCCTGCCCTATGACAAGCTGGTCATCGCCACCGGGTCCTCGCCGGTGATTCCGCCAATACCCGGCGCGGATCTGGCCGGGGTCTACCCCGTGGCCAACCTGCACCACGCCCGGGCCATCAAGGACCTGGTGGCCCAGGGCCAAGTGGGCAGCGCGGCCATCATCGGGGCCGGGGCCACCGGCCTGGAAATGGCCGAGGCCCTGGCCGACCTCTGGGGCGTGGAGGCGCACCTGCTGGAGATGGCCCCCCAAGTGCTGCCCGGGGCCCTGGACCCCGACATGGCGGCCATGCTGGCCACCCACCTCAGGCGGCAGGAGGGCGTGAACCTGCGGTTGGGGGCCAGGGTCCAGGCCATTCTGGGCCATGAGTCCGGCGACGAGGCGGGCAAGGTCCGGGCGGTCCGGGTGGACGGCGAGGAGATCGCCGTGGACCTGGTCATATTGGCCACCGGCGTGCGCCCCAACTCCGAGCTGGCAATGAAGGCCGGCCTGGCGCTGACCGTCAAGGGCGCCATCGCCGTGGACGAGACCCTGCGCACCTCCGATCCGGACATCTTCGCCGGCGGCGACTGCGTCGCGGTGAGGAACATCCTCACCGGCCAGCCGGTCTACATCCCCAGCGGCTCCCTGGCCAACCGCGAGGGCCGGGTCATCGGCACCAACGTCTGCGGGGGCGACGCCCGCTTCGCCGGAGCCGTGGGCAGCTTCTGCATTAAGCTTTTCGGCCTCTCCGCGGCGCGCACCGGCCTGAACGCCGAGGAGGCCCTGGTCCGGGGTATGGACGTGGTGGCCCCCCTGGTGGTGCAGGCCGACCGCGCCCACTTCCACCCCGATCAGAAGCTGATGTACGTCAAGCTGGTGGCGGAGCGGGCCAGCCGCAAGATTCTGGGCCTCGCCGCCCTGGGCGAGAACGGCGACGCCGTGGTGGGACGGGTCAACGCCGTGGCCGGGCTGCTGCCCCTGGGCGCGGACCTGGAAGCCGTTTCCAACCTGGAGCTGTGCTACAGCCCGCCCCTGGGCGCGGCGGTGGACGTGCTCAACGCCGCGGCCAACACCTGCGAGAACCTGATCGCGGGCAAGCTGCGGCCCATCAGCCCGCAGGAGTTCTCGCGCAGGCTGGCGGCGAGAGAGCAGGGCGACACCGTCTTCGTGGACGTGCGGGCCATCGACAACGCGGCCCCCTACCTGGCCGCCCTGGCCCCGCAGTGGTTGCACCTGCCCGGCGAGACCCTGAGCCAGCGCATCGGCGAAGTGCCCCGCGACAAGCAGGTGGTCCTGGTCTGCAACTCAGGGGTGCGCTCCTACGAAGCCCAGTGCCTGCTCGACGCCGCCGGCATCACCAACACCGTGAACCTGAGCGGGGGCGTGGCCGCGGCCAAGAAGTGGGGCGAGCCCATCATCCCGCCCGAGGATTAGAAACCATGCCGCTCTCGGCGTAGGGAGGGATGTTCCCCGCCCCTGCATCGTGAGAAATCAATCGGTCCGTTTCCAAAGGAGAGCGCCCATGCCCTACGAGAATCTGCTGGTTGAGATCGGCGAGGACTTCGTGGCCACCCTGACCCTGAACCGGCCCGAGCGCATGAACACTTTCACCACGCCCTTCGCCGCCGAACTCGACCAGGCCTTGAAGGACCTCGACGCCGACCCCAAGGTGCGGGTGGTTTTGCTCAAGGCCAACGGCAAGGCCTTCTGCGCCGGCATCGACGTAAGCGAGATGGCCGGCAAGAGCGTCAACGAGCTTAAGGCCTGGGTGGAGGGCATGGAGCAGCCCTTGATCACCATGAGCCGCATGGCCAAGCCGGTCATCGTGGCCGCCCAAGGCGTGGCCGCGGCCAACGGAGGGGGGCTGGTGGCCGCCTCCGACCTGGCCATCGTCAGCGAGAAGGCCCGGATCGGCTACACCGCGGTCAACGTGGGCCTCTTCTGTCTGGGGCCGGCGGTGCCCCTGGCTCGGGTGGTGGGGCGCAAGCGCGCCCTGGAGCTATTGCTCTACGGCGAACTAATCACCGCGCAAAAGGCCCTGGAGATGGGCCTGGTGAACAAGGTCGTCCCCGAAGAGGAGCTGGACAAGGAGGCCCGGCGCTGGGCCGCGCGCCTGGCCAAAAAAAGCCCCATCGCCGTGCAGACCGGCAAGAAGGCCTTCTACGCCATCGCCGACATGGGTTACCGCGAGGCCTTCGAGTTGATGAACGAGGCCTTCGCCCGCCTGTGCAGCGCAGAGGACGCGGCCGAGGGCGTGGCGGCCTTCAAGGAGAAGCGCGACCCGGTGTGGAAGGAGCGCTGATCCATGGGCGGGTACGTCATCCACCCCATAGTCTGCGGCCTCAACGCCACGGACCAGGGCATCATGACCTACCTGCGCGGCTACGGCCGGGCCATCCACATCCCCATCTACGTCTGGGCGCTGGAGGGAGGGCCGGCGCCGGCCTTGATCGACACCGGCCTGGCCGACTTCATGATCCCCGAGGGGTTGGAGGCGGAGCTCTCGCTCAAGGCCGAGTTCTTCGAGGACGGGCTGGCTCGCCTGGGTCTCAAGCCCGAGGAGATCGGGATTATCATCCACACCCATCTGCACAACGACCACTGCGAGAACGACGGCCTCTGCCCAAACGCCAAAATCTACGCCCAACGGGCTGAAATCGACTTCATGCGCAACCCCCACCCCCTGGACCACCGCTACGATCCGGAGTATCTTGAGGGCTGCGACCTTGTGGCCCTGGAGGGTCCGGCCGAGATCATGCCTGGCGTGAGGGTGGTTCCCACCCCGGGCCATAGCCCCGGCGGCCAGTCGGTGGTGGTGGACACCAAGGGGGCCGGCCGGGTGCTCATCACCGGTTTTTGTTGCAACGAAGGCAATTTCCCCGCGGCGGGCCCGGCGGTATGCCCGGGGGTGCACACCGACGCGTTCCTGGCCTGGGATACCGTCAATAGGGTCAAGGCCATGAAGGAGGCCGGCGAGATCGACCTGATCGCCCCCTGCCACGCCCTCTGGCCCGGCCGCCAGGGGCGCATAGGCTAGGCCAGGCGGCGGGTCGAGGCCGAGGGATTGCCATTAATCAGGGGGGCCGCGCCCGGCGGTTTTCAGGGGCGCAGGGATGGGAGACTAGGGTGAAGGAAGACCCCGACAAAAAAGTCGTCTTGATTGACGAGGACCGGGGTTCAGTCAAGTTCGAGGTCATGGGCCTGGAGGTGCTCACCAAGCGGGTGAAGCAGAGCGGCAACTCCGGGCGCATCTACCTGCCCCCCAATTGGGTCGGCCGGCGGGTGAAGATCGTCCGCTTGGACTGAGGCAAATGCAAACGCGCCTTTTGGTCATAGGGGGCGGGCCGGGCGGCTATCAGGCCGCCATCCGCGCCGCCCATATGGGGGCCCAGGTCACCCTGGTGGAGAGCGCCGGCATCGGCGGCACTTGCCTGCACCGGGGCTGCATACCCACCAAGGCGCTTTTGGCCTCGGCCAGCGCCCTTATTGGCGCCCGCCGGGCCGGAGAGTTCGGCCTGCGCCTGGAGGGCCGGATCGTACCGGACCTGCCGGCCATCATGGCCCGCAAGGAGCGGATCGTCGAGGTGCAGGCTCAGGGCATCGAAAAGCTCCTGAAGGCCAGCCACGTCACCCTACTGCGGGGACGGGCCCGCCTGCTGGGGCCTTCCCTGGCCGAGGTGGCCCTGAACGGGGGCGGGTCGGCGCGGGTGGAGTGCGACCGCCTGATCCTGGCCACCGGCTCGCGGCCGGCCGGCCTGCCCGGGCTGGCCCGCGACGGCAGGTGCATACTCAATTCCGACGACGCCCTGGCTCTGGGCGAGATCCCCCAGTCCCTGGCCATCGTGGGCGGCGGGGTGGTGGGCTGCGAGCTGGCCTGCGTTTACGCCGCCCTGGGCAGTCAGGTGACTATTGTGGAGGCCCTGGACCGCCTGCTGCCATTGCCCTCCCTGGACGCCGAGTGCTCCAAGCTCCTCCTGCGTGAGATGAAGAAGGCCAAGATCGCCACGCACACCGCCCGGGTGGTGGGCGAGGTGGCCGAGGACGATGACGGGCTGGCCCTGACCTTGACGCCATCACCCCTGGTGAAAGGCGCCGAGGGGGGGAGCCAGGCAGCGCCCCTGACCCTCAAGGTCGAGAAGGTCATGGTGGCGGTGGGCCGGGCCCTGAACGTCGACGGCCTGGGGCTGACCGAGGCGGGCATCGCCCTGAACCGGCGCGGGGGAGTCAAGGTAGACGCCGGACTGGCCGCCGCGCCCGGGGTCTGGGCGGTGGGCGACATGCTGGGCGGCGGCCGACCCATGTTGGCCCACATGGCCGGCACTGAGGGCATAGCCGCCGCCGAGACCGCCTTGGGGGCCGACGGCGAGGTGGACTACACCGTGGTGCCTGCGGCGGCCTTCACCTTCCCGGAGGTGGCCTGGGTGGGGCTCACCCTCGAACAGGCCTTGGAGCGCGGGGCTGACGCCCAGGCCGAGGTCTTTCCCGTGCGCCTCTTGGGCAAGAGCCAAGCCATTGGCGAGATCGCCGGTCAGTGCAAGCTGGTCAGCGAGAAGGGCACGGGCCGGCTGCTGGGCGCGCATCTGATCGGCCCCCATGCCGCCGACCTGGTCCATGAATGCGCCCTGGCGATCAAGCTGGGGGCCACCCTGACCGACATCGCCCGCACCATCCACGCCCACCCCACCCTGAGCGAGGGGGTCAAGGAGGCCGCCGAGGCCGCCCTGGGCCTTTCGGTGCACCTGCCCCAGGCGGGGCGCTAGCTTCAAAAACCAGGGGGAAGGCCTTGAGAGGTCCCCAAGGCTTTCCTTTTTGCCCTCTCTGGAAAAGGCCCGGGGGGCTTTAAGGATTATGGCGCGGCCCGATTGCCTGTCATGCCAATTTGCGATCAAAGCCAGCCATGGCTTTGATCAGCGATCGGTAGGGCAAAAGGGAGGTTTTGCCCTACCGCGAGCGCTTGCGCGATCGGCGGGCCATCCCCGGGGTCCCCAGCCAACTTGTTGGCTGGGGTGGATCACCGGGGTCCCCAGCCAACTTGTTGGCTGGGGTGGATCCTTGGCGCGCATGCCAATCAGCGATCAAACAAATCATTGAAACGCTCATTGGTATCAGGGAACTAGACGGCCAGGGCCTCATCCAGGCTGGCGGCGATGGGGATGATCTTGGTGAAGCCGGCGATGGTGAAGACCTCGTTGACCGAAGGCTTGAGGCCGTAGAGGCATAGGCTGCCGCCTTGGCCCTTGGAGCCTTTGGCCACCATGAGCATCAGGCGCAGGCCGGCGCTGCTGATGTAGTCCAGGCCCGAGAGATCGCCCACCAGTTTTTTTTCACCCTCGGCCAGCCATTGTTTAAGGTCCTTTTCCGCCTGGGGCGAGGTCTGGGCGTCCAGGCGGCCCTTGATGGCGAACACCAGGGTCTCTCCGTTCTTGTCGCGCGTCAGCTCCATGCTCGTACCTCTTATGGTTCATCCGTGCGCCGGCCACGTGCCATCACCAGGGTAAGCTCGTTGAGTTCCCGCCGGCGCCGGTAGGAAAGCTGGTCGATGACCTTCTCGGTCAGGTAGATGCCAACCCCCCCCACACGCCGCTCCTCCAGCGGCAGGTCGGTGGACGGTTGGGGCAGGGCCAGGGGGTTGAATTCCGGTCCGCTGTCGATGACCCGCACGGTCAGGCGTTCCGGATCGGCCTCCATCTCCAGGCAGATGGCGCCGTTCCCGCCGGGTCCGTAGGCGTATTTCATCACGTTGGTGACCAATTCCTCCAGGGCCAGGTTGAGGTGGAAGACCTGGCGGTCGCTCAAATCCAGCTCCCGGCCAACCTGCTCCACCCACTGGCTCAAGCGCTCCAGCTCGGAAATCTGATTGGCCAGGGTGAGCTTCTGCCGCATGGAGCCCCCGGAGGAGTGACCGCCTGGTTTGGTCAACACGCCATAAACATAGCTTTTCGTCCTCGGCCCGGCAAGCATATTCGGGTCGCCGCGGCCTACGTGACAAGGCTTCCCTTGCCAGGCCGGGCCTGGCGGGCTACCATGCCAGCCAGGAGAAAAGAGCGATGTTGCGCACCGCGGAAAAAAGACTGCTGCCCCGGCTGACGGCTCTGGCGGCCCTCGTGATGCTGGCGGCCTGGGCCCAGGCCGCCAGCGCGGCGGAGCTGGAGCGGGTGACGGTTCGCCTGCACTGGCTACACCAGGCCCAGTTCACCGGCTATTACATGGCCCAGGACCTGGGGCTCTATCGCCAGGCCGGTCTGGAGGTGGAGGTCAAGCCCTTCGAGCTGCAGACCTCGCCCCTGCAGGAGGTGGTCGAGAGGCAGGTGGATTTCGCCTCGGCCTGGCTCACCGAGGCCATGGTACAGGCCAGCAAGGGCAAGCCGGTGCTGAACCTGGCCCAGGTCGTCCAGCGTTCGGCCCTGATGATGGTGGTCCACGCCGACAGCGGCATCAACGGGCTCTGGGACCTGAACAACCGCAAGGTGGGCATGTGGGGCGAGCATTTCGCCGTGGCCCCTCGCGCGCTCTTCCGGCGTACGGGCTTGAGTCTCACCGAGGTCGACCAGAGCGTCTCCATGGCGCCGTTCATGAACCGGGCCGTGGACGCGGCCATGGCCATGCGCTACAACGAGTATCATCGCCTGTTCCAGGCGGGAGTGGACCCCGACGAGATCAAGGTCTTCGAGTTCGCCGACCTGGGCCTTAACTTCCCCGAGGACGGCATCTACGCCCGGCAGGAGCTGTGGCAAAAGCGGCCCGACCTCTGCAGGCGCTTCGTGCGCGCCACCCTGGAAGGCTGGCGGCGGGCCTTCGCCGACCCCGCCAAGGCCCTGGACGCGGTAATGCGCCGGGTGGACGCCTCGCATCTTCCCACCAACCGGGCCCACCAGGCCTGGATGCTCTCGGTGATGAAGGACATAATCCTCCACCGCGTGGGCCCGGCCGGCATGGGCGAGCTGGCTCCGTCTGACCTGGAGTTCACCAACGGCGTTCTGCTGGCCCTGGGTTTCACGGAACACCCGGTGCCGCTCAAGTCATTCGCCGTGCCGGCCTGGAGCGAGCCATGAGCCCCGATCCGCGTCCCCATTGGCTGCGCCTTCGCCCGCGCTTCGCCATCTTCGTGCTGGCGGGGGTGGGCCTTGTCGTCCTGGTCACATCCCTGCTCACCTACCAAGACAACAGCCGGGCCCTGCTAGAGGCCCGCAAGGAGCATTTGCTGTCCTTGGCCCGCGCCGAGGCATGGAAGATGGCCGACTATCTGCGCGGGGTCTCGGCTCCGGCCCAAAACCTGGCGGCGGTCCTGGACGGCCTGCCGCGCCAGTCCGAGACGGTGCTCTATGACCTGCTGAGCCACCAGCTCGAGCGCGCTTCCAATGTCTACGGCATGGCCGCCGCCTACGCGCCCGGCAGCTACGATCCCGCCCGCAAGCTCTTCAGCCCCTATGTCTTCCGCACCGCCCAGGGCCTGGAGCGGGTGCAGTTGGATGCCGCCGGCTACAACTACCCCCGGCAGGACTGGTTTCTCATTCCCGCTCTGTTGGGCCGGCCCTTTTGGACCGAGCCCTATTTCGATGAAGGCGGAGGCAACGCCCTCATGACCACCTTCGCCGCCCCCTTCAAGCGCGCCGACCAGGGCGAGGGAGTGGTGACCGCCGACATGAACCTGGAAGCCCTGGGCCGCCAGACGCGCGGCTTGGAGGTGGGTCTAGGCGGATATCCTTTCCTCATCACCCGGCAGGGCACCTTCCTGGCCGCGCCCAAGCCCGAGTGGGTCATGCGCGAGACCATTTTTTCGCTGGCCGAGGAAATGGACCGTCCGGACCTGCGGGCGCTGGGCCGGCGCATGGCGCGCGGCGGCGAGGGAGTGCTGCGCCTGATCGACCCCGCCTTGGGCGAGGCGGCCTGGCTGGCGTTCGCCCCGGTGGCCGGGCCGGGCTGGAGCCTGGGCATGGTGGTGCCAGAGAGCGAGGTCCTGGCCCCGGTGCGAGAGGCCGCTGGCGAGCAGGCCGTCGTGGCCGCCACCGGCCTGGTGGCTTTGGTGGTCGTGGTCTGGCTGATGGTGGTGGGGCTGACTCGGCCACTGAACCGGGTGGTGGCGGCGGCCCGTCGGCTTTCGGAAGGGGATCTCTCCACCCAGGTCAACGACGTGCGCCCCGGCGACGAGGTGGGTGAGCTGGCCCAAACCTTCAACCGCATGGTGAGCGAGCTGAACCGCTACGTGGGCGAATTGACCGCCACCACCAAGGCCAAGGAGCGCATCGAGAGCGAGCTGGACCTGGCCCGCCAGATCCAGCAGTCCATCCTGCCCCGCTCCTACCCGGCCTTCCCGGATCGGCCCCAGTTCGACCTCTTCGCCCTGACCATGCCCGCCCGCGAGGTGGGCGGCGACTTCTACGACTTCTTCTTCGTCGACAACGACCATCTGGGCCTGGTGGTGGGCGATGTCTCCGGCAAGGGCGTGCCCGCGGCCCTGTTCATGACCGTGGCCCGCACCCTGATCAAGAACTCCGGCCAGCACCACCGCGAGCCCCTGACCGCCATGAACGAGGTCAACGCCCAGATCCTGCCCGACAACGAGATGATGATGTTCGTGACGGTCTTCTACGCCACCTACGAACTGAGCACCGGGCTGCTGCGATGGGTGAGCGCCGGCCACCCCTCGCCGCTGTTGCGCCGGGCCGGGGGCAAGTTGGAGAGCCTGCCCAGGCTGGCGGGCATGGCCGTGGGGGTGGACGATGACCTGGGCCTCGAGCTGGGCCAGGTGGCCCTGGAGCCGGAGGACGTCCTGTTGGTCTACACCGACGGCCTGGACGAGGCGGTCAACGCCGCCCAGGAACCCTTTGGTCTGGAGCGGGCCGAGGCCTGGTTGGCCGAGGCGGCCAGCGGGCCGGCGCCGGAGATGCTCGAAGGGCTGGTGGAGCATTGGCGTCAGTTCGCCGGGGCGGTGGATCAGTTCGATGACCTGACCCTGCTGCTTTTCCGCAGAAAGCTCTAGGGTTAATTTGGCGTCAAACACCTGCTAACCACTTGCCCCCTATGGAGCGGGAATCGCGATTTCCTCTGCGTAAGGGTGGGGGCTATCCCCGCCCTCTTGTGTTTCCGCCAATGAATACGGGCGGGGGTAAACCCCGCCCTTACGAAAAGCTTGTACGGGAGCGGTCCAGGCAGGCCGGAAGCGCGGGGCCACCCGACCCGCTCAGAGAGCCGGGGCGCTCTGCCGCCGTCCGGCGTAGACCGCGAAGCCGTAGTTGCGGTAGTGGCAATCCACGTCCACGAACCCCGCCTCGCGCAGCCAGGCCAACTGGTCTTCCAGGGTGGTCAGGCGGTCGAAGGCCATGCGCCGGCGGGCCTCGGCCATCTGGCCGGGGGTGATCCCCGCCTGGTGGGTCTGCCGCAGCCAGAGCGCGTGGTGAAACTCCTGCACTTGGGGGGTGGCCCCCAGCACCTGGTCGGCGTTTATGAAGACGCCCCCCGGCGATAGCAGGCCGTGGGCCCTGGCGAAGAGCCGGCGTTTGTCGGCGTCCTCCAGGTGGTGGATGGAAAGGGCGGAGACGACCGCCTGGAAGGGGCCGGCCAAGTCAGCCGTCAAGTAATCGGCCTCGATGAGGCAGACCCGCTCATCCAGGCCGGCCAGGCGGCGGTGGGCCTGCTCCAGCATGCCAGGAGAGAGGTCGACCAGAGTGGCCCGCACCTGGGATATGGCCGCCAGGACCATGGCCGAAAACAGGCCGGTGCCCGCGCCCAGGTCCAGCACCCGGATGGGGCGCTCGTCCCCGCAGACTGTTGGCCTGGGCAGGAGCGAGAGGGCGGCGGCGTAGAAATCGTCGAAGCAGGGCACGAACTTGCGCCGGAGCTGGTCGTACTCCTGGGAGGCCTGGTCAAAGACCTGTTGGATGCTCATGACAGCCCTCGGGATGGGGGTTGGCGGGCAGGGGGCTGGCGGCGAGGCCGGACAGCCCCTTTATACCAAATCAATCAAAGCCATCCACGGCTTGATCACCGATCGGCAGAGCCTAAGCGTGGTTCGCCCCCACAAAGCAAGCTTTGTGGGGGCCCCCGGTTTGGCCCTGCCTTGCGGGCGCTGGCCCGCATGCCAGTTAGGGCTCAAGCTGTTCGTTTGAACGCTAATTGGTATTTAGGAGATAAGATTACCGGTCCGCAGGATGCCAGACAAGCGGTCGGCGCAACCAGGGTGGCCGGCCTCATAATCGCCCTCCGGCGCCTCGCCCCGGTTGACGGCCTCGAACAGGGCGATCTGCTCGGCCATGGAAAGCCCCGCGAAACGTCGCTCGGCCTCGCCTGCGCCCTGGCCCCGGCAAAGATGGCAGCGCGAGGGCGAACAGTTCTGGCACTGCCGGCAGTCGGGGCAGGGGTGTTTTTTGTTTTGAGTGGTGGTCATGGCTTCCTCCCCGGCGCATCCTAACCACAAACATAAGTCCGCCGATTGGGACGTGCCCATTTTTGCTGCGCCTGGGCGGAAAATTTGCGTTAACTTCATAGCTGATATCAATATGCGATCAAAGCCATCCATGGCTTTGATCCCCGCTCGGCAGGGCATAAGCGTGGTTTCGCTCTGCCCCGCGAGCGCGCGCGTTCGGCGGGCCTGCAATCTTAACGCCTGGGAAACGCCGTGGAACTGGCGACCATGCAAAAGGCGGTGGCGGATTATGGCTACCTGGCCATATTCGCCGGGACTTTCCTGGAGGGAGAAACCGTCTTCCTGCTGGGCGGGGTGGCGGCCCATCAGGGCCTCCTGAACCTCTGGTGGGTGGCGCTTACGGCCCTGGCCGGTGGCGCCATCGGCGACCAGTTCTTCTTCCTGCTGGGCTGGTGGCGCGGCCCTGAATTCCTGGCCCGCAACATGCGGCTGGCGCGCAAGGCGGTGGTTGCCCGGAGGCTGGTGCGCCGCCACGCCGTGCCCCTGATGCTGTTGTCGCGCTTTCTCTACGGCCTGCGCATGGTCATTCCCTTGGTCTGCGGGGCGTCCAGGATTCACCCCCTGGTCTTCCTGGGCCTAAACCTGGTTTCGGCCCTGTGCTGGGTGCTGGCCTTCGGGGGCATAGGCTATTTGTTCTCGGACTGGGTACTGAGCAGGCTGGACCACATGCATGGCCTGCCGGCCCTGGCCGGCCTGTTGGTCCTGGTGGTGGGGCTGGCGGTGTGGTTGGCCCGCCTGGCCCAGAAGAAGCTCCTGGGCCAGGACGGCGGACAATAGCCGATCGGGGCGGTTCTACTTCTTGAATATGGCCGGGTTGAGCTTTTCCACAGTCTGACCGGCCGGGGCTACCTTCAGCGGCATGCTGATCTCCAGGTTTTCGGGCATCAAGCAGGAGGAGTCGTCGCAGGCTTGGAAGTTGAGCCTTCCGCTCAGGAGGTGCTCACCGGCGTTGGCTTTTTTATCCACGGTCAGGTCGAAGCGCACCAGCACCTTGCCGTCGAACACCTGCACGGGCTTGGCCAGCCAGGGGGCCTTGTAGGCGTGGCCCTGGGGGAACACGGCCGGACTCAGGGCGCAGGCGGCGGTGCCGTTCAGGATAAGGCTGGTGGGATAGAGGTCGGGTTCGTCGGGCTTGTCGGAGTTGATGTGAAAGCCCGGGGCCACGGTCAGTTCCAGGGCCAGGGGGTAGACGCCGCCCTGGGGATAGGCGTTGGCGCTGTGCACGACCTTGTAGGTGATCACCGGCGGTTCCTCGGCCAGGGCCAGGCCCGCCCAAAGCATCGCCGCCACCAGCGCGGCCCCTGCCGCCCACGCCCTCCTGCTCGCCCTTCCCGTCACGTTAGCCTCCTGGCTTGGATTTGGAATCACTCAAATGTGCTGAAAATGTCTCCCGTCCGGTGGCAGGAGCCCATCTCATGGGCTCCGCTCCAGCCGAGAGGGGCCTTTTCGCCCTCGGGCAGGGCCTTCAGGCGCGCCGCCGCCCGGCAGAGCCTGGTCCAGAGCAGGTCCTGGGCCAGGTCCGGCCCCAGGGTTGGGTCAAGGAATACCAGGGGGGCCAGGTTCAGGCCCTCCTCCCGGCACAGTTCCATGAAGGCCCAGATGCGCTTGCCTGTGAGCCGGGGCAGGGCCAGGGGTCCTTCCCAGCCCACCTTGCCGGCCACCTGCGCCCGCTCGGCGAACCAGTCCAAACCCAGGCCCAGGGCCCGGCCCCAGGCCTCCAGCCGGCCCGGGATGTCCAGGGAGACGGCCAGGCCCAGGGTGGCGGCGGCGGCGGCCAGGGCGGGGAGCGAGGGCTCCCCAGCCGGGGTTGCGGGGGCCGGGCCGCGGCCGGCCAGGGCCGCGAACTCGAGCCCGCCGGCCAAGGCGGGGCCATAAAACACGGCGTCGGGGGCGAGGCCGTAATATTCGCAGGCCCCGCCCGGGGCCAGGCGCAGGCCGGTGTGGGACTCGTCCACCACCAGGTAAAGGCCACGGGCCCGAATCTTGTCCTGGGTGAAGGCGGGGCTCTGAGGGTCCGGCGCCCAGTCGACGCGCAGCATGGCCAGGCCCGGCTCCCCGCGGGGGGGCTCGAAGGGCGCGCCGGTGCCCGGTGAAACCCAGACCACCCCCCCGGGGCGGCCCAGGGATTTGAGCAGGCGGTTGACCGCCACCACCGCCTGGGCGGGCTTGGGGAAAAGCGCCACCCATTCCGGCCACTTCAGGATATCGCCCAGGGCGCGGGCCACCTCTTGGGCCGAGGCGCCGACGCCCTCCAGGTTGAATGCCGGCCCGGAGAAATCCAGGGTGGGGCCGTTGGTGCGGGCCTGGTCGCGCCAAATGGCTTCCAACTGCGAGGTTTCCTGTGCGCTGGGTTCGATTTTCATGCTATCCCTTTCGCCCCTGGTTGCTAGCCGCCGATTATAGCCGGGCCGGGCCCCAGCCTCCAGCGAAACACGCGCTTTTTTTCTTAAAGTTGCGAGACGTCCCTGCCGATAAAGCTGTTGAAGGGTAGTGGGTCCCGAGTCGGGGCCCGGCAACCCCCGGAAGGAAGGTGGATCATGGACGCCATCAGGGCAACCTCCCAACAGCCGTCGGCCGAGCGGGTCAAGGGCTCGCCGCCCCCTGGCCGATATCGCCCCCAGGCCCGGTCCGAGGAGGCCACACCGGCTTCTTCCAACCTGGTCAAGCCCGACGGGAACGAGGTGCGCGAGCTGGCCGAAAAGCTCGCCGTGCGCTTCAACCTCAAGATGGAAGTGGTAAGGGACGACAAGACCGGACAGGATATTCTTAAGGTCATGAGCCCCGATGGCAAGCGCCTGCTGCGCCAATTTCCGCCCGAGGCGGTCCTGGCCCTGGCCGAGCGCCTACGCCGCGGCGCGGCCGACGGATTGCTGACCTCGCTGGCATGATCGTCGGCTTGACCAACCGGCGGGCGGCCCGGATCCCGTCCGACCCCGCCGGCCGGCGCGCCCGGCGCCCTGCCCTGCCCCGCGCCCTCGGGGAGCGTAAGGCGGCCTAGCCGCTTTTCGCGCCCTCGCGGGAATCCGTCCTCCCCCCGCCAGGACCAGCCGAGAGTATCATAACCGCCCCCGGCCCAGTGCCCCGCGCCGGTAAAGCACCGGTCAAGCGGCTTGGCCCTCATTCCGCCGATGTGTTAAAATTCATCGCATACGGAGCCGCGCCTGTTTCGCAGGGGGGCGTGGAGAGCGGTTCCGAAGGTTTTCCTGTTGGACTTTCCCTGGAGGCCCCCCCTCGCGGGTGTTTGGATGAAGTATTCCCTCAAACGCAGTCCCCAGCCCGAGGCGCCGCCGGGCGCCTTGCGCATCCTGCTGGTGGATGACGAGGTCGGCATCCGCGAGGCCCTGGGCGAGTATCTCACCGCCATCCATCACCATCAGGTGGTGGCGGCCGCCAGCGCGGAGGAGGCCTTGGCCCTGTTCGCGGGCGACCGCTTCGACTGCGCCTTCCTGGACCTCAAGATGCCCGGCATGAGCGGGGTGGAGCTGCTGGGCCGGCTCAAGGAGCTGGACCCCCACCTGCCCGTGGTCATCATGACCGGCTTCCCATCCCTGGACGCCGCCGTGGACACCATGCGCCAGGGCGCCAGCGACTTTTTGGTAAAGCCCTTCAACCTCGATCAGGTGCGGCTCACCCTGGAGAGAGTGGTGCGTGAGCAGCGTCTTCTCCTGGAGAACTTGAGCCTATCGGAGCAGCTGGCCCACCAGGAGAAGGTCGAGCGCCTGAACCAAGAACTCAATCGCCGTGTCCGCGAGCAGAACACCATCCACCAGATCTCGGCGGCCATCGACCGTCTACAGACCTCCGAGGAGATGTACCAGGGTATGGCGGACTTGGCCGCCCGATTCCTGGAGACCGACAAGGCGGCGGTGCTCTTGCTGGACCGCGCAAGCAATCATCTCCTGGTCATCGCCGAGCACGGCTACGGCAGCCAAGTCCTGGGAAGGGTCTGCGGCCGCCTGGGCCAGGGGGTGGCGGGCAAGGTGGCCGCCGAGGGCCAACCCATGCTGGGCAAGAACGAGGTCAAGATCGACCCCCTGTCCATGCTGCCTTGCCGGGGCGATTTCCTCTGCCTGCCCATCAAGATGCGGGAGGAGATCTTCGGGGTGATGGTGGTGGCCGACAAGCTGGGCGGCCTGCCCTTCAAGAGCGAAGACATCTTCCTGACCCGTTTCCTGCTGGACAAGGCGGCCCTCTCGATAGAGAACATCGCCCTCTACGAATCCATGGTCACCAATCTGCACTCCACCCTCGGCGCGCTGGTGGGGGCCATGGAGGCCAAGGATCCCTACACCCGCCAGCACAGCCGCCGGGTCACCAACCTGAGCGTGCTCACCGCCCAGACCATGGGGTTGGCCCTGGATCAGATCGAGTCCTTGCGCTTCGCCGCCTATCTGCATGACATCGGCAAGATCGGAGTCAAGGACAGCGTGCTCTTGAAGGACGGCCCCCTGACCGAGATGGAGTTCGAGGCCATCAAGCAGCACCCGGTCATCGGCGAGTCCATCATCAAGGCCATGGACCTGAGCGAGGGGGAGCGGGCCATCATCCGCCATCATCATGAGCATTGGGACGGCTCCGGCTATCCCGACGGCATCGGCGGCCAGGAAATCACCCTTTTGGCCCGGGTGGTGGCCGTGGCCGACGCCTTCGACGCCATGACCAGCGACCGGCCCTACCGGATAGCCAAGGGGCAGCAGCGGGCCGTGCACGAACTCAGGCGTTGCGCGGGCAGCCAGTTCGACCCGGATGTGGTCAAGGCCTTCATGGAGATGCTGGCCCGCTACCACACCGACACCCGGCCAGGCACCCTGGCCGGGCCGGGCCCCGTCTTGGCGGGCGGACCCGCCTAACCAGGCGCAAGGAGAAAGCCATGAACGACACTGCCAGCAGCGAGAGGGAGTTCTTCAGGGCACCGGCCACGCTGTATGTTTTCTACGGGCCCGAGAGCGTTGAGGCCCGTCAGGCCATGGCCATGAACTCCGAGATCTGGCACACCCAGTCGGACCTGGAGGCCAGCGCCCGCCGGGCCATGGACGACAAGGATGCGCCGGAAAGCATGCGCGGGGTCATCACCGTCCTGCGCTGGCTGGATTTCAAGCTGGACCTCGTCCTCCATCATATCCGGAGCAGCGAGCGACAGACCGCCTTCCCCAATCACCTGGAGACCATAGACATCTCCGGAGCCGGCATCGGCATGGTCGATTGCGGCCAGCTCAAGCTGGGTGAACGCATCATCATGGCTTTCACCCTTCCCGACTCTCCCAGCCAGCCCATCTACTCGGTGGGCGAGGTGGTGCGGGTGGCCGAGCAGGGGACCTGCGAGGGACAGGCCAGGGCTGCGGTGCGCTTCGTGGAAATCGCCGAGAGCGACCGCGAGCGCGTCATCCGCTATACCTTCAACCAGCAGCGCCGCCAACTGGCTCAACGCATGCACTCCGACGAAGTCTAGCCGTGGCACGGGAGTTGCCGGCGGAAGTTACGAGCGCCCTGTTGCGGCGCGAACGCCTGGCCCAGGTGGGGCGCCTGCTTAAGGGCACGGTCCACAACATCTCCGGGGCCATGCAGATGCTCAGGCTGCCCCTGGACCTCATGGAATTGCGCCTGGCCCAGGGGGGAGTCCAGGACATCTCCAGCAAGCTGGCGGCCATGCAGCAGGGCATGACCAGGCTGGCGCAGGAGGTGGACCTCCTGGGGGCCAGGAGCGCCCACAACTCCGACGTGCGGGCCACCCTGCTGGACCTTTCCCGTCTGGCCGAACAGGAGCTGGCCTTTTGGCGGGCCGACATGTTTTTCAAGCACGAGGCCCAGCTGGAAAAGGATCTTCCCCTTGGCGGACGGCCGGTGCGGGCTTCTTACGCCGATGTGGCCCTGGCCTTCAATGCCCTGATGGCCAACGCCCTGGACTCCCTGCGGGACAGCGGTCAAAACGGGCTGGCGGTCGGCCACGTCCAGCGCGACGGCCAGGCCCTGCTGACCGTGGCCGACCAGGGGCCCGGCCCCCGGCCGGAGATGATTCCCATGATGTTCGAGCCCTTTGCCGGTGACAAGGAACCGCCTCACGATGGCCTGGGTCTATACCTGGCCCGCGCGGCCCTGACCCCCTGGGGGGGCGGGGTGGCCTGGCGTAGCCAACCGCGCCCCCATTTCGAGCTGGCCCTGCCCTTGGCCTCGGCCTGAGATGCCGCCGGTCCGTCGCGCCGCCCGGAGTTGACGTGAGCAAACCCGGACTCACCCAGGAAAGAGCCGAGGCCCTGGTGGCGGCCCTGGCCAGTCCATCCCCCCGCGAGCGCGAGGAGGCGGCCCGCGAGCTGGGGTTCCGGGGCTTCGGAGGGGCGGTGCCGGCCCTGGTGGATCTCCTGGACGACAGGGAGCGCCAGGTGAGCGAGGCCGCGGCCCAGGCCCTGGCCGACATCGGCGGGCGGGAAGTGGCGGCCCGGCTGGTGCCGCTGTTGGGGGTGGAGAAACCCGGACTGCGCAACCTGGCCATGAACCTGCTGCGCGGGCTGGGCCGGGACGCCCCCGATCTGTTGCTCGCTCTCCTCGATGAGAGCGACCGCGATCTGCGCATTTTCGCCGCCGACATCCTGGGCGAGGTGGAGGCCCAGGGGGTGGGGCGCGCCCTGGTGCGGGCCTTGTCCGACCCCGATCCCAACCTGCGCGTCGCCGCGGCGAGCAGCCTGGGCCGCCGCCACGACCTGGCCGGAGTGCCGGCTCTGGTCAAGGCCCTGGATGATGACGAGTGGGTACGCTTCGCCGCCGTGGAAGCCTTGGCCCAGATCGGCGACCACGCCGCCTTGAAACCCCTTCTGGAGGCCCTGCCCAACTCCTCCCCCCTGATGCAGGCCGCAATCAGCGAGGCCCTGGGCCGGCTGGCCGATCCCCGGGCCGTGCCCTATCTGCGCCAGGCTTTGAGCCAGGCCCAGGGGCACCTGCTCAACCTGCTGGTGGGGGCCCTGTTAAGGGCCGGCGAACCGGGCGTTTTCCTGGACTTGGCCCCGGATATCAGGGAGAAGGTGGGACTGGCCCTGGTCGACGCCCTTGCCGATCCCTCCGAGGAGATCAAGACCAACGCCCTGGAGGGCCTGAGCGTGCTGGGCGACGCCGGCGCGGTCTATGCCATCCTGGACTTGGCCGGCAAGGTGGACAGCCCGGAGCTGATCGGCCTGATCGAACAGACGCTGGCGGCTATCGGAGCCTCCCCGCCCCTGGTGGGGGCGGTACGCGACCCCAACCCCAAGGTGGCGCGCACCGCCGCCACGGTGCTGGGCCGCCTGGGGGGCCCCCTGGCCGAACAGGCCCTGACCGACGCCCTGGCCCACCCCTCGCCGGAGGTACGCTTGCAGGCGGCGTTGCGCCTGGGGCGTATGGGTTTTTCTTCCTGTCTGCCGGCCCTGCAGGGGCTTCTGGAGGACCCCGAGCCGCGGGTCAGGATCGAAGTGGCCCGCGCCTTGGGCCGCCTTGGCCAGCCCGAGGCGGCCGCGGCCCTGGAGAAGCTGCTCGATGATCCCCAGGAGATGGTCCGTGGTCAGGCCCAGCGGGCTCTTCTGGACATCGGCGGACCCCAGGCCGCAGAGGTCTTCACCCGTGGCCTGGACAGCCCCTCGCCCCGCCGCCGTGAGAAGTGCGTGGCGGGGTTGTCCAGTCTGGGCCAGGTACAGGCCGTGACCAGCCGGCTGCTGGGATTTCTGGACGACCCCGAGCCAGGGGTGCGGCGGGCGGTGGTCCAGGCCTTGGCCGAGGCCGAGGGGCCGGGGGTTTGGGGCGGGCTCGGTTCAGCCCTCTCCGACCCCGATCCCCAGGTGCGCCTGGCCTTGGTCATCGCGTTGTCGGGGCGCGAACACCCGGGGGTGACCATGCTCATGGTGCGCGCCCTGGATGACGCGGACCCCTGGATCAGCTACCAGGCCGTGGAGGCCTTGGGCCGGCTGAGGGCGGCCGAGGCGGTGCCCAGGCTGGTGGGGCTTTTGCAGACGGTGAGCCAGCCGCTTAGGTTGCGGGCGGCCCAGGCCCTGGGGGAGATCGGAGACTCACGGGCCAACGAAGACCTCATGACGCTTTTGGCCGACCCCGATCCCCAACTGCGCGCGGCCGCCACCCTGGCCATGCAGCGCATCGCCGGCGGTTGGGGTTGATGGACCGCTGGCTTCACTCCAATGATATATCTTGCAAAAGCCTGTGAATTCGAGCATGATGCCCAAGCGTGTCGATGCTTGGGAAGAACCTGGAAAGTTCAAATGACCAAACGAATCCTTCTGGTTGACGACTCCCCCACCATCCTCAACCTCCTAAGCCTGGTGTTCAGGGAACAAGGCTACGAAGTGGTACAGGCCCATGATGGCCAGGAGGCCCTGCAAAAGCTGGCCGGCCAAGCGGTGGACATCATCGTCACCGACGTCAACATGCCCCGTATGGACGGTTTCGCCCTGATCAGCGCCGTGCGGGCCAACCCGGGCTTGACGCGCCTGCCCATCATCGTGCTCTCCACCGAATCCGACCCCCTGGACCGCGAGGCCGGCCTGACCCGCGGGGCCGACCTTTATCTGACCAAGCCCCTAGGCCCGGCCGAGCTGGTCGCTCACGTGCGCTCCTTGATCTGATTTTAATCGAAAAACCGTTGCGCCGAGCCTTTCGCCGGGAAACTAGGCGATTATTCGTGCCTAATCGGCCAAATCGCGGTAGATTTTGCAGGCAAATGGGCGGACGATGGCGGCTGGCGGCTGGCGGCTGTTTTGGTCTTCGGGCCGCATGAAGGCAGGGTCTACTTTGGGCTCGACCATGCTTCACCCAGTTGTGTTAAAATTTGGGTACTACCGCGGCGCTGCCCTGCCCCAACACGGTTTCGCGTCACCCGGGGGCGGCGCGCATCCTTAAGGAATTCCGCGTGCCTGACCCCGAATACAAAAAACTCCTTTTTCTGGTGGTGGACGATCAGTTCAACGTCCGGCGCATGGTAATCAATTTCCTGCGCACCTTCGGCTATACCAGGACCGCCGAGGCCGCCGACGGAGCCAGGGCCCTGGAACGTCTTCAGCTGGGGGACGTGGGTTTTGTCATCAGCGACTGGAACATGCCGGTCATGAGCGGCCTGGATCTGCTCCGGGCGGTGCGCGCCAACGAGCGCCTTGCCAGCCTGCCCTTCCTGATGGTGACCGCCGAGGTGGCCGAGCAGACCGTGGCCGAGGCCATCGAGGAGTCGGTGGACGGCTACGTCGTCAAACCTTTCCAGGCCAAGACCCTGGTGGACAAGATCGAGGAGGTGCTGGACAAGCGCCGCTCGCCCGATCCCATGGAATTGACCCTGCGCATGGGTTATGACCACCTGCGCCAGGGCAACCCGCGGGCCGCTTTGGAGCAGTTCGAACTGGCCCTGGAACTGAACCCCCAGAGCCCGAGGGCCATGCTGGCCATGGGCGAGGCGAGCGAGGAGTTGGGCGACAACGAGCGGGCCGTGCGCTTCTACCAGGACGCCCTGGCCGTGAGCAGCCGCTTCGTCAGGGCCCATGACCGCTTGGCCGCGCTGTACCACAAGATGGGCCAGGGCGACAAGGCTGTGGTGCAACTGGCCAAGGCGGCCAAGATCAGTCCGCGCAATCCCCGCCGGCAGTTGGACATGGGCCGTATCCTCATTGAGCAGGGCCGAACCCAGGAGGCTGCCCGGGCCCTGAACCTGGCCCGGGAGGCCGCTTCCGGCGATGCCTCCCTGGCCACCGAGGTGGGAGAACTCCTGCTTGGGGCCGGCCTGAACATGGAAGCCGCCGAGGCCTTCAAGAGCGCCGTGACCCTCGACCCGCAAAAGGTCCATATTTACAATCGCCTGGGCATCGCCTACCGGCGGCAGAAGCTCTACGGCGAGGCCATCGAGGAGTACGAGCGGGCCCTGGCCGTGGCCCCGGAGGACGAAAACCTTTTCTTCAATCTGGCCGTGGCCCACGCCGAGGCCGGCCAGCGGGACCAGGCGGTCAAGGCCCTGCGCGCCGCCCTTGATCTGCGCGAGGATTTCGCCGAGGCCCAGGCTCTCCTGGAACGGCTGGTGCCCTGATGCCGGCCGGTCCGCCCCGCGCTTCCGGCCTGGGATCCGCCGCCGGTCTGGCCGCCCTGTTGGCCCTGGCCGGCCTGTTGGCGTCCCCGGCCGCCCAAGCCGCCCCTTTGCCGTCACCGGTCGCCCTGGCCATGCCGGCCAGTTTCCCGGCCGGTTCTCTGGCCGGTTCCCTGGCCTGGGCCCCGGCCCTGGCCCTTTGCCTCCTGGCCTGGCTGGCGGCCGGCGGCGCGGGCGCGCCCGCTTCCGGAGACAACGGCGATTTCGCTAAGCTCACGGAGATCATCAAGGCCAGCCGCAACAAGCTAAAGGCGGTCTTCGACGCCATCTCCGACCCTGTCTGCTCCTTCACCCCCGACTTCAAGGTCGAGTCCTTGAACATGGCCCTGGCCGAGATGGCCGAGCGCCATCCCCGTGAGCTGGTCGGTCTGACCGGACATGAGCTTATGAACATTCTGGGGGTGGCCCCGGACCTGCAAGAAAAGTGTACCGGCTACTTCCGGGAGGCCATGACCAAGAAGTCTCCCCTGTGGAATCTGGTTCAGGCCGACACCCATTCCGGCACCCGCTACTATGAGATCACGGCCACCCCCGCCCTGGACTCCGGCAACGAGGTCTCCCTGCTCATTGTCCAGGTTCGCGACGTGACCATTTTCAAGCGCATGGAGCAGACGGTCCGGGAGTACAGCCAGTCCCTGGAGACCATGGTGGCCGAGCGCACCCGCGATCTCACGGCCGCCCAGGATCAGCTGAAGGAGGAAAAGGAGCGTTTGGCCCTGGCCAACACCGAACTGGTCCGCCTGGACAGGCTGCGCCAGGACCTGACCAGCATGGTGGTCCACGACATGAAGGGCCCCCTGGCCGAGCTAATGGGCAACCTGGATCTCCTGCGCTACGAGCAACTGAGCGAAACCCAGACCGAGGTCCTGGACCTGGCCTTGATGGGGGCCGAGGACCTGCTGCGCATGATCATGAACCTGCTGGATATCTCGCGCCTGGAGGAGAACCGCCTGGCGCTTAGGCCCCAGCCGGTGGACTTCAGGGGGCTTTGCGAAAAACTGGTGGCCAAGTTCCGCACCGTGGCCCGGCTTAAGAATCTTGAGGTCACCACCACCGACGGCCAGGCCATGGTCTTGGTAGCCGATCCCGACCTTCTCTACCGGGTCATGCAGAACCTTTTCACCAACGCCATCAACCACACCCCCGAGGGAGGACGGGTGAGCCTCTCGGCCCAGGGCCAAGTCGACGGCGGGGTGCTTTTGCAGGTCGAGGACACCGGCACGGGCATCCCCGAGCGCTTCCGTTCGCAGATATTCAGGAAGTTCACCCAGGCGGGGGGCCAGGACCGGCCCCGCACCAGCACCGGTCTTGGTCTCACCTTTTGCAAGATGGTGGTGGAGGCCCACGGCGGCCGCATCTGGTTCGACAGCCAGGAAGGCAAGGGAACGACCTTCAAGGTCTGGCTGCCGGTTCCCTCGCCCGTGGGCGCGGCCTAGCGCCCGCCGTTTTCTAAATTCGCCCGCGGGTGGAGCCGCCCACGATGGCCACCAACTCCAGTGCCAGTTCCCGCATGGCCTGGGACTGGCTGCTCAGCTGCTCCGAGGCCGCCGAGGACTCCTCGGCGTTGGCCGCGTTCTGCTGGGTGACTTGATCCAACTCTCCGGAGGCTCGGTTCACCTGCTCAATGCCCTGGGCCTGCTCAGCCGAGGCCGCGGCGATTTCACCCACCAGTTCGGCGGCCTTGGCCGAGCTGCCGGCCACCGCCTCGAAGTCCTGGTTGGTCCGGTTGACCAGATCCGCCCCGCTTTTGACCTTGGCCACCGTGCCCTCGATCAGGGCAGCGGTGTTCTTGGCCGCCTCGGCCGCGCGCATGGCCAAGCTGCGCACCTCCTCGGCCACCACCGCGAAGCCGGCCCCCGCCTCCCCGGCGCGGGCGGCCTCCACTGCGGCGTTTAGAGCCAGCAGGTTGGTTTGGAAGGATATCTCATCGATAGTCCTAACAATCTTTGAGGTCTGCTCGCTGGCGGCCTGGATTTCGCCCATGGCCCCGGTGAGCGAGAGCATGGAGCCTTTGGTCCGCTCCACCACCTTCACAATCTCGCCCATGAGCTGGTTGGCCTGTTGGGCGTTGTCGGCATTGGTCTTGGTCATGGATGACATCTCCTCCAAGGAGGAGGAGGTCTCCTCAAGGGCGGCGGCCTGCTGGGAGGCGCCCTGGGCCAGGCGCTGGCTAGTCTGCTCCACGTCGCCGGCAGCCTGGGCCACGTCCTCGGCCGAGCCCACCAGGCGCGCAGAGAGCCGGCCCAACTGGCGGGCGACCCCGGTGGCGGTCAGGGCCGAGACCAGACCCAGCAGGATCATCACCGCCGCAACGCCGGCCAGGGTCAGCCACATCTCGCGCTTGGCCCCTGCCACCAGTTGGCTTATGTCCTGGGGGATCGCCAGGATGGACACTGGCTTGTTGGAAAAATCGCGCAGAGGCTCGTAGTGGACCAAGATATCCTGGCCGCCCTTTTGCATCCGCCGCACCAGGACCTTGCCCGACTCCAGTACTTGCTTGAGGGCCGGGTGGCTGGATTCGGGAATGGACATGCCTTCGGTCTTGGCCCAGAATTTGAATCCGCCCTTACCATCCGGCGCCACGATGGAAATGTCAAAGCCTTGGGCATCCTTGATTTCCTTGGCGAAGGCGTCGGTAAGATCGCCGCCGAACTCCACCGAGCCCACGTGCCGCCCCTGATAGGAAACCGGGGTCACTCCGCGCAGGCCGGCCCCGCCCACCCCCACCTCCAGGCCCTTTATGTCCTTGTGGTCCTTGTTCACGGCCAGGACCGTGAAGCGGAAGGAGGAGAGGTCGTCGCCGAACTTCTGGGGAAGGTGGGCGCGGAAGAAGGAGCGGGCCGGGGGAAGGTGGAACTGGAGCTGGGCCATGCCCAGCTTGTCCTTGCTGGCCTGATAGGCCGCCAGAGTCAAGTCGCTTATGGTCTTGCGGTCGCCTTCGGCCAGGGCCTTTTGCACCTGGGGCATGCCGGCCAGGAAGGCGGACATGGCCACCGCCTCATCACCCTTGGCGGCGATTACCCGCTGAACGGCCTCGGCCCGCCAGCCCAGGCGTTCGCGGGCGCTCCCCTCGATTTCCCCGATGCGCTTTTGATAGAGATAAAAAGATCCCGCCAGGCCCACCACCAGTAGGCCGCCCACTATAGGCCCCACGATCTTGGCGCGCAGGGACCATCGACCAATACCCTGTTTCTTCATGTTGTCCACCTCTGAAGATGAAAATTCAAGTGCGAGTGGGGCGCCTCGTGTTACGCCAACGCCAGCCCTCCCATGGATATTGTTATTTTATGCAATAATAACAAAGGAACATTCCCCGTCAATTGTGGCGGGAATAAAAGAGGCCCGGGGTTCATCCCCGGGCCTCGGGCTTGGACAGGGAGGCTGTCAGAAGGAAAGGCCGAAGGTAAGGCTGAACAAGGTCTTGCCTTCGTAGCCGGCGGCGTCCTGTATCTCGCTGTCAGGCAGCCAGACGTGATGCACGCCGGGGGTGATGGTGAGGGTGTCCCTGAACTTGACAGGTAGGGTCAGCTGGAACGTGGTGTCGGTGAAATGCTCGGCGTCCACTCCGGCGTTGTAGCGATATTTGTTGAAATCGGCCGAGCCCCAACCCAGCCCCGCCAAGGGAACCAGCCCCACGCTCACGGTCTTCTTGGGCCTGAGCAGCAAAAACTCCCTGCTCACCGTGAGATTGGCGTAGGTGCCGTTCACGTCGCCCACGTCCCTGTAGACCTTCAAGGCCGGCGTCACCAGCCACTTGTAGCTCACGCCGGCGTAGATTTCGGTAGTGCCGGGTTGGGTGTTGTTGGGGTAAAGATAGTGCACCACACCCACCGGGATGGTGAAATCACCCACTTCAAAGGCGTACTCGCCCGTCAGGTCCACCTCGGTGAACTTGTCCTTTTTCCCTATCTTGTCGGTGAGGTTGTAGTTGCCCCAGACATTGAAGCAAAACCCTTTGTAGCTCAGGGTGGCTCCCGGCTGCAGAACGGGATCGTCCGTGGTGGTCAGGCCACGCGAGACGTACTTGCTGTAATAGGGAACCGACAGGTCGATGGCCACTTCGTCACCCTTGGCAGGTTCCGCGGGGGCCTCGTCCATCTGCACGGCCCAGGCCGGCGTGCCAAAGGCCAGGGCCAGGGTCAAAACCAAAAAAAATTGCAGGCGTTTCATGGCGTGCTCCATTGCTTGATTGCCGGACCCTTGGCGCCGGGCGGGTTGCCTGGGTGCGGTCTTCAGACCACAGGCCGTCTGGCGGCGGGCCATAAAAGAGCCCCACCCGTCGGCGGCTTCTGGTCAGGCTTGGCCTTGCCTCGGCGGCGGGAGGAGCAACTCGCGATTCAACGCGTACAAGCTGGCTTCGGCCAGCATATGCGGCTAGCTAGCCGCAAGGGGCCGAGCTTGTCAACATTAATGCGCGTCCTTGCCCGCCTTGGCCCCGGCGCATCCCCGGCAGGCCTGGGGCAAGGCTTCCGGCATGGGCTGCCCGCCGCCAGCAGAGGGGCAGCCGGACGCCGGTTCACCGACACAGCCGCAGCCGCAGGAGGCCTGTTCCGGCTTGGCGAAGGAGCGCCAGATCTTCCTGCCGGCGTACCCGGCGGCCAGGGCCACGATCAGGATGACGATGATGTTCTGCCACATGGCCGATCCTCCTCGCGCCCCCCGCCCGGGGTCCAGGAGCGTGTCGGAGAAAGCCGTCCATGGCTTTCTCCTCTCGCCGCTTGCCAAAAGTAATTTTTGGCAGGCTTTCTAATTTGCGCCAAATTGTCATTTGGCACAATTTCGGGCGGGCCGTCCATGGCCCGCCTAGGAGCCTGTCGAAGGATTACTCCGACAGGCTCCTAGCCCAGGCTCAGGGCGCGCCCGCCCTGGAAGACCAGAAGCGCCATCACATAGGCGACG
>JAJZPI010000215.1 GCA_021811275.1 Deltaproteobacteria bacterium | reverse complement strand
CCTGAAGGGTGGTCTGGCTGGCGTTGACCTGGCTTATGGTCACCAGGCTGCCGCGGGCCCCCAACAGCTTGGCGCAGATTCCCACCACCGCGCCCAGGAGCTGGTCGACCTCTATGGTCGAGACCGCCGAGCGGCCCAATTCCGAGAGCACGCTCAACTCGGCGATGCGCTTCTTGGCCTCGAAGTAGAGGCGGAAATTGCGAATGGAGCCCGCCATCTCGCGGGTGACCATCTGCATCAGGCGCGAGTCCTCCGGGTCCAGCGCGCGGCCGGGGGCGAAGACCAGCACCAGCACGGCGTAGAGGCGGTTGTCGTCCATGACCGGATAGAGCGCGGCCAGGTCGCCGGGAGAGCAGAGGGCCTCCAGCACCGGGTCTTCGCCGGCTCCTTCGATGACCAGGAGGGCCGGCTCGCGCCGGCGGGCGGTGTCGCCGATCCTGCCCTTGCCGAACTCCACGGTCAGGCCCTGGCCGGCGTCGGCGTCCTTTGGCCAATAGTTGGCCCGCACGAGGGCCCCCCGGCTCTGCTCCTGCAAAAACAGCGCGCAGAGACGCGCCTCCAGGTGGGAATGGACGGCGCCCAGGATGCTGTCCAGGCGCTCGTTGACATCCACCGAGGTGTTGGCGATCTCCACCACGTGGGAAAGCAGGTCGAAGCTGGTGTCCAGGGGCATGGCTACTCTTGCCTAGGGCTTGACGCGCAAGGCCCGCGCCCGCTGGTAAAGCTCCTCGTATTGCGGAGCCGCCTGGTCCCAGGAAAAGTTCTGGGCCATGCCTCGAAGGATGAGCCCGCGCCACTCGGGCGGGCGGCGGTAGACGGTCAGAGCCCGGTCGATGGCCTCCAGGAAGGCGGGAGCCTCGTACAGATCGAAGCGGAAGCCAACCCCCGGCCGCTCGGGGGTGTGGTCGGAAACGGTGTCCACCAGCCCGCCGGTGGAACGCGCCACCGGCACCGTGCCGTAGCGCATGGCCTGGAGCTGGTGGAGGCCGCATGGCTCGTACCGGCTGGGCATGAGCAGCATGTCCGCCCCGGCCATCACCCGATGGGCCATGTCCATTTCATAGCCGACCGCCACACCCAGGCCATCCGGGTGACGGCGGCGCAGTTCCTGCAAGCTGTTGTGATAGTGGTCTTCGCCGTAGCCCATGACGATCAGGTCCAGGCCCTTTTCCAACATGGGCTCCAGGGCCTGTAGCAGGATGTCCATCCCCCGGCGGTCCACCAGGCGGCCCACGAAGGCGGCCAGGGGTCGGTCGTTCGCCTCCGGTAGCCCGAACTCCTCCCTGAGCTTGGCCTTGCAAAGCGCCTTGGGGGCCAAGTCGGCGGCGCTGAAATTGGCGGGCAGGTGGGGATCGGCAAGGGGGTTCCAGGATTGGTAGTCCAGGCCGTTGATCACCGCGCCCAGGCGATCGCGCCGGGAAAGCAGGACACCCTCCAGGCCGCAACCCATCTCCTGGGTGAGGATTTCCTTGAGATAGTTGGGGCTCACCGTGGAAACCATGTCCGCGAAGACCAGGCCGGCCTTCAGGAAGTTGATCTTGCCGTAGAACTCGATGGACTCCGGAGTGAAATATTCCCAACCCAGGCCGGTGAGCGGCATGTCGTAATGCCAGAAGATGCCCTGAGCCCCAAGGTTGTGCACGGTCATCAGGGTGCCGGCCTCGGCGTACAGTCTCTGGTCGGCGTAGATGGACTTCAAGTAGAGCGGGACCAGCCCCGTGGTCCAGTCGTGCACGTGCACGACGTCTATCTTCTGCTCCAAGGCCAGACCAAGCTCCACGGCGGCCCGGCTGAAAAAGATGAAGCGCTCGGCGTTGTCCTCGTAGTCGCCGTAGGCGTTGCCGTAGAGGCCCTCGCGGTCGAAGAGATGATCGTGGCAGATCAGGTAGAGGGTCACCCCCGGTCCCAGGGCCAGGCGAAAGACCTCCGCGCGGTGCCTGCGCCAGGATACCGGGACCTCCAGGTCCAGGGGCAGGCGTTCCAGACGCTCCTCCAATTCAGGTTCCAAGCGGCACCTGGGGGTGATCACGTCCACGGTGTGGCCGCGCGATCCCAAGGCAAGAGGCAGGTCGTGGGACACCTCGGCCAAGCCGCCCACGCGGGCGTAGGGCCAGACCTCCGGTGTGATGTAGAGTATCCGCATAGGTCCTGCATCCTCCATGCCCTAGATAATAGCACGGGCCTTGCCGGGGGTAAAAATATTGTGGCCAGGGGCCGCCAGGGGCGACGTTCCGACGCGCATTCATCGTCGGGCGCGTTGACACCGGCGCGGATGCCGGCGTAGGCTTGATCTCAGGCGGGGGCCGGCCGGCCGCCCCTCCCCCGCCCGTGATTCACACCCAAACCGCCTATGCAAGGCGCCGCCGGCCCGCGAAAAGGCAGGCGGCAAGGTTGCCGGGCCACCCATGCACAACCGCTATCAGTTAACCAGGTCGCTGATGCTTTCGGGCCTGGTCATCGCCTGTCTGGTGCCCCTGACCATGTTGGAGGCGTCCCTAAGCTGGCATGCCTTGGAGAACATCGATCCCGACTTGCTCTTCAACGATCTGATCGTGCACATCGTGGTTATCCTGCTGGCGGCGGCCATGGCCTTCGCGGCCAGCCTGGTCTGGCAAAGGCGCTTCAGCCGCAAGGTGGACCGCCTGGTGGAGAGCTGCCGCATGATGGCCCTGGGCGAGATCGTCAGCCTGCCCGAACCCGGCGGGCGGCTCGACGAGTTGGGACGGCTGAGCCTGGCCATGCAGTTCATGCGCGAGGCCCTGGTGGACTACCTGAGCCTGTACCGGCGTTTCTTCGACGCGGCCCCGGACATGTTTCTTTCCCTGGGGCCGGCCGGGGGCGTCATCCTGGACGCCAATCAGGCCTTCTGCCAGGCGGTCGGCCTGCTCAAGTCCGAGGTGCTGGGCCAGCCCGTGGCGCGTTTCGTGGCCTTGGACAAGGGCTGGGACCTTTCCCTGGAAACCTGGCAGGAACTTCAAGCGGGACAAATGCGCGCCGACCACGGTATCATCAAGGTCGAGGCTAGCATTTCCTTGGAGCGAGGCCCCGAGGGCCAGCCCTGGATACTGGGGATCATTCTGCGCGACGTCAGCCAGAGAGAGGCCCTGCACAACGAGCTTCTCAACAAGTCAACCGCCCTGGAAAAGGCCCTGGCCGAGATAAAATCCGTGGAAGACCTAAAAGACCAGTTTCTCACCACCCTAAGCCACGAACTCAAGACCCCCCTGGTCAGTCTCAAGGGCTTCCTGCAATTGATCATGCAGAATCGGGTAAAAGAAGAGGACCGCCGTTCCTACCTGGAAATATGTTGGCGCAACCTGAGCAAGCTGGAGAAGCAGATCAACGACCTCCTGGATCTGGCCCGCTTGAGTCACGCCAAGGAGCAGTACGATATGGGACCGGTGGACCTGGCCGGCCTGGTGCGCACCGAGACGGAAAACCTGAAGGGATTGATAACCGAGAAGCGTGTGGCCCTGGATCTGAGCGGGGTCCCCGCCGGTCCTTGCCCGGTGAGGGGAAATTCCGAAAAGCTCATGCAACTGGTGGACAACCTGCTGGTCAATGCGGTCAAATATAACGTGGAGGACGGCCACGTGTGGCTGACCTTGACCACGGAGGGCGCCAAGACCGTTTTGCAGGTGGCAGACTCGGGACAAGGAATGTCAAGCGAGAACATGGCCAATATTTTCAATAAATTCTACCAGGCAGAGGTTTCCGGCACCGGGCGTCTGGAGGGCCTGGGCATCGGGCTCAGTCTGGTACAGGAGATCGTGCGGCTGCACAAGGGCGACATCCGGGTAAAGAGCAGTCCCGGGATGGGCACCACCTTCACCGTTACCCTGGAGTCCGCCCCTTGAGCCAGAACAAGCCACTCGTCTTGTTGGTTGAGGACGACCTAGACACGGCCCGGCTCTACCAAGCCCTACTCACCGCCGAATTCATGGAGGTGGTGCACTGTCAGAATTGCGCCAAGGCCAAGGCCTGGTGGGCCCAGTCCAACAGGCGGCCGGACCTGATCGTGTTGGACATGAGGCTCCCCGACGGCGACGGTCTCATGCTCTGCCAGGAAATCATGCAGGACCAGCCGTCTCCAGGGGAAACGCCGGTGATGGTGCTCAGCGCCCATGGCGACCCTCGACTGCCCAACCTCTGCCGGAGGGCCGGAGCCCAAGTATTTCTGGATAAATTGAGTGGATTAGACCAGTTGGTGCCCATGGCGCGAAATCTGCTTGAGAATAAATTCCATTTTTGAATAAAAGGCAAAAATACCCTATTTTTGTTTAAAATTCTTTTTCGGGCATTACAGCCTGCTATTTTTCGGGCAATTTTTTCTTTATTTTCTCAATTAAATGATTTTTATTTTGTCAATTTATTAACTGATCCACCAGTTATCCGGTCGCCAAGGACGTTAAAATCCGCGCCACGGGGAGCGCCTGCCAGGCTTCCGTTTGCTATCAACCTTATTTCATTGTTTTTTATTTAAATACGCCAGGCCGGAGGAGAAGACAAAAAAAGGGCTGCGCCCCTGCTTCTTCACCCTCCCTGCCTGCCCCTGTTGGGAGAGCATTTCAGCCCGAGGCGCAACCTGTTTGATACCAAATGCAAACTGCAAGCCAACTTTTTGAGGTGCGAAGCGCTTGG
>JAJZPI010000045.1 GCA_021811275.1 Deltaproteobacteria bacterium | reverse complement strand
ACCTGGACACCAGCCTGGCAGCCCAGGTAATCCTGGAAGACCTGCGGTACCCCCTGCGCCACCCCATCAGGTCCTGACCCCCGGCCGCCGGCCCGGCAACTGGCTTGCGCCGTGAAAACGGGCGCGGTATTCCCGCCCGTTTTCTCCGGTTCGTTCGCCGGGGAGAAGCCGCTTCGTCCCATACCAGGTTGCATTCAAAGCCATGGACGGCTTTGAATCCAACCTGGTATCAGATGGCGATTTGCATGCCCACCTCGATGACGCGATGGGGGGGGACCCCGAAGTAGGCCGTGGGGTTGCTGGCGTTGCGCGACATGAACATGAAAAGAAGCTTGCGCCACCTGGCCAGGGTCGACTTCCCTCCGCCCAGGAGGGTCTCCCGCCCCATGAAGTAGGTGGCGGTCAGGGGATCGACCTTGAGGCCCAGGGGCCCGGCCAGGCGCAGAATGGCGGGCACGTCGGGCCTCTCCATGAAGCCGTAGCTGGCCAGAACCCGGAAGAAGTTCTGCCCCAGGTTCTCCACCGTGACCCGCTCGGAGTCGGGTACCTGGGGGATATCGGCCGAGAGGATGGAGAGGAATACCACCCGCTCGTGCAGCACCTTGTTGAGCTTGAAGAAGTGCAGCAGGGTGGGCGGGGTGCCCTCGGGGGAGAGCGAAAGGAAGACCGCCGTGCCCGGGGCCCGGTAGGGGCCGAGCTTCTCGACCTCCTTCAGGAAGGCGTCCAGGGGCAGCCTCCGCCCGGAGAGCAGGCGTGAAAGCTCCTGGCGGCCCTCCTTCCAGGTGGCCATGCCCAGGGTTATGACCAGACCCACGGCCAGGGTGAACCAGCCGCCGTCGACAATCTTGAGCAGGTTGGCCCCGAAGTAGGTGAGGTCGAAGGCCAGGAAAAGACCCACCAGGGGCAATGCCTTGATGATCGACCAGCCCCAGACGTGGCGCACCACGAAATAGTAGAGCACCGAGGTTATGCCCATGGTGGCGGTGACCGCGATGCCGTAGGCCCCGGCCAGGCGCGATGATTCCTGGAAGGCCAGCACCAGGGTCAGGCAGGCCGCCATCAACCCGTAGTTGGCCGCCGGCACGAAGATCTGTCCCTCGGTGGACTCGGAGGTGTGCACCACCCTGAGCCGGGGCGAGTACCCCAGCTGCACCGCCTGCTGGGTGAGCGAGAAGACCCCGCTGATCATGGCCTGGGAGGCGATGACCGTGGCGATGGTGGACAGGGCCACCATGGGAAAGAGCAATGGCTGGGGCACGAGACCGTAGAAGGGGTTAACCGCCGCCTCCGGACGGGCCAGGAGCAGCGCCCCCTGGCCGAAGTAGTTGAGCAGCAGGCCGGGGTAGACCAGGGAGAACCAGGAAAGGCGGATGGCCTTCCGCCCGAAATGGCCCAGGTCGGCGTAGAGCGCCTCGCCGCCGGTGATGCACAGCACCACCGAGGCCAGCACCACCAGACCGTGGACGTGGTGCTCGGCGAAAAAGCGCACGCCGTAGAGCGGGTCCAGGGCCCAAAGCACCTGGGGGTTTTTGTGGATGTAACCCAACCCCAGCGCCGCCAGGGCGATGAACCAAGCCACCATGATGGGCCCGAAGATTTTACCGATGCCGGCGGTGCCGTGGCGCTGGACCATGAACAGGGCCGTCAGCACCACCACCGTCAGGGGCAGCACCAAGGGCTGGGCGGCGCTGGTGGCCACCTCCAGGCCCTCGATGGCCGAAAGCACGCTGATGGCCGGGGTGATTATGCCATCGCCGTAGAGCAGGGCCGCGCCGAACACCGCCGCCATGGCGATGACCGCGCGCCGCCGGGGCCCGCCCAGCTTGCCCGAGGCCAAAAGCGCCAACAGGGCGAAGATGCCCCCCTCGCCGCGGTTGTCGGCGCGCAGGATGAAGGCCACGTACTTGAGTGAAACCACCACGGTAAGCGACCAGAAGACCAAGGACAGCACCCCTAGCACGTTGTCGTGGCTGACGGGGATGGCGTGCATGCCGTGGAAGCACTCCTTGATGGCGTAGAGCGGGCTGGTGCCGATGTCCCCGTAGACCACCCCCAGGGCGGCCAGGGCCAGCGAGGCCGGGGGGGGCGGCGCGCATCCGGTGGGGGGGGCGGCCGGTTTGCAGACGTCATTCATGGGCGAGTTTTGGGCTCACTGTTCATGGTTGGGATATTATAAGGGCACAGCTTCATGGCGCCACAGACAATAACACGATTCCTCTAGGCCAGCGGCAGGGTGAACCAGAAACGGCTGCCCTGCGCGGGGGCGCTTTCGACCCCGATCTCGCCGCCGTGGGCCCTAACCACCTCGCGGGCGATGTAGAGCCCCAGGCCCTGGCCGCCGGCCCGGGCGCCGGTCAGGCCGTAGAACTTGTCGAAAATCCGCTCCAGATGCTCCGGGGCGATGCCCTGGCCGCTATCCCGCACCCAGAAGCGCACCGCCTCGGCTTCGGCCAGGGCCCCGCAGGCCACCACGCCGCCCTGGGAGGTGTGGCGCAGGGCGTTGGTGATCAGGTTGGAAAAGACCAGGACCAGGCGCTCGGGGTCGGCCAGCACCCGGGCGGAGGACAGCGGGGGCTGGGCCTCCAGGCGGACCCCGGCGCGTTGGGCGGCGGCGGCATGGGCCATGAGCGCGCCTCGCACCAGCTCGTCGGCGGCCAAGGGGATGGAGCGCATCTTGAGCCCGCCCTCGCTGATGCGCGAGAGGTCCAGGAGGTCGTCGACCATGGCCTGGACCCGCTCGCAGTCTGCCCGGGCTGCGGCGAGCAGCTCGCTCTGCTTGGAGGTCAGGGGGCCGGGCACCCCCTCCAGGCAGAGATAAATGGCCATGCGCAGGGAGGTGAGCGGGGTGCGGAACTCATGGGCGACCGTGGCCACCAGGTCGCTCTTGACCTGGTCGAACAGCCGCAACCTGGTGACGTCTTGCAGGAGGATGGTCACTCCGTTCAGGCCGCCGCCGGCATCCTGCACCGGCACCGCCCGGGGCAACAAGTAGCGCTCGCCCTCGGGCCCCGTGAGGCGCACCGCCTCCTCGAAGCCTCGAGGGAGGTAGGGTCCCTTATCAACCACCACCTTGGTCAGGAGCGCGCGCAGGCGCTCGCCCAGGGTCGGCTCCAGGCCGTCCGGGTCCTGGCCGGCTCGCCCCCTTCGGCGGCAAAGGCTCTCGGCGGCTTGGTTTAGGCTCACCAGGGCGCCCTCGGTGCTGAAGATGAGAACGGGGTCGGGCAGGCTGTCGATGGCCGACTGGGCCGCCTGCTGGGCCAGGAGCAATTCTCCCAGCGAGCTTTGGCGGTAGGAGGCCAGGCGCTCGGCCATGGCGTTGACCTCGCGGGCCAGGCTGGCGATTTCGTCGTGGCCGCCCAGGCGGACCCGGGCTTCGAAGTCTCCCCCTCCTATGCGCCCCACCGTTTGGCCAAGCACCGCCAGGGGCCGCAGCAGCCTGGCGGTCAGGACCATGGAGGCCAGCAAACCGGCCAAAAAGGCGGTCACCGTCACCCCGGCCATGGCGGCCAGGGTGTTTTCCGCCTGGTGGCGGGCGATCTCTCCCTTGCGCATCATGGCGGCCTGGTTCATGGCCACAATGCTATCGGCCGCGGACTTGACCGCCTGGAAGGAGGGCAGCAGGCGTTCGAAGTAGAAACGGCGGGCGGCTTCCGGCCGACCCAGGAACGGGTATTGCTCAAGCAGGGCCAGGTGTTCGCGCCAGCTTTGACCGAGGGCCTCCGTGGCCTCTGCCTCGCCCTGCTCTATCACGCTGGCCTTCTGCTCCTGGAACGCCTCCTCGAAGGCTCGCCGCCGGGCCCCCATCTGAGGCAAGGCCTGGCCGCCCTCGTGCAGCATGAGCACCGCGTCGCGGTTGAGGCCCTCCAGGGCCTCGGTCATGCTGCGCACGGCCAACACGCTGCTCAGGTTGTCTCGGAGCATGCCCTGGCTGGCGCGGCCGATCTCGGCCAGGTCCGCCACCGCCAGCCCTCCCACCAGGATCAATGCCAGCCAAAGGGGCGCGGGAGCCAGCAGCAGCTTGGCGCGCAGGGTCAAGGACGCCCCTCCGAATCATCGGCCTCGACGATGTGCAGGTCGAAGCCGGCCGCCTCCTGGACCAGGCGGAGCATGGGCGAGCGCCCGAAGACCTGCCGCCACCAGGGCTGGAGCGAGCGGCCCAGGATGATGTGGCCCACGCCGTGGGCGCGAGCGAAGTCGATCAGCGCCGCCACCGGATCGCGCCCGGTGATCTGGGCTGGCTCGGCGCCCAGGCTGAGGGCCTGGTCCATCAGAGACCCCTCCAGGCCCTGGGCCTCCTCGCCGGGGGGGCGCACCTGCACCACGAACCAGCCGGTGTCCAGGCGGCGGGCCAAATCCCGGCCGCGTGCCAGCAAGGAGCGCCCGCGCGGCGAAAGGGAGGCCAGGCAGACCATGACCCGTCCCCCGGAGGCGGGGCGCGCGCCCCCCTCGGCCGAAGGTTCCTTGGCGCCCCTGGCCAGCTCCAAGGCGCAGCTCCGCAAGCGCTCCAGGCCAGGGGCGTCCGGGGGAAGCCCCCGCGGGCCGCCGGCCAGGGGGGCCTCGGCCAAAAACCTCAAGGCCTCGGCCACGGGCAGGTCGTCGGCCTCGAGCTGGTCGGCGGCGCGCCAAAAGGACTCGGGCACCATGTGCCGGGGATCGGCCGCGTCCGGGGCCAGTGCGCCTTCCAGGTCCGTCAGGTTCACCGTGGCCAGCACGCTGATGCCGGCGGCCAACATGGCCGCCGCGTCCTGCCAGCGCTTGGGGTGGGCCGAACCGGGGGGATTGGGGTGGCCCAGGTCGGTCACCACGGCCACCTGGGGCTTGCGCGCCAAGACCGCCGCCAGGTCGACCTCCGCCAGGGACATGCCCAGGTACTCCACCCGGCGGGCGGCTACCGCGGGCGCCTCGGGGCCGGCTTGGTTCTGGGGAAGGGCCAGAACTACGTCCAGGCCGCGCTTAAGAAGGTATTGGGCGTCTTCAAGAAGGCGTTCGCCGCGGGCGGCCAGGGGGGCGTACTCCACCAGTAGCCAGAGCCGTCCCAGGCGGCACTGCTCCAGCAGCCAGATGAATTCCTCGGCGGGGCCCCGCTTGAAAACCATTTCCGTCCTTCCGCCGGCCGGGACCGAGGCGCCGGCCCCGGTCCAAGTCCATTGTCCAAGTATAGCCGCCATGGGGCCCCCGGGGGAATCGTGCTCGCTCAACGCCCCATGGCCATAACCTGTTTCGGGCACGGGTAAAAGCCGGCCGGCATGGGCCTTGGGGCAAATTTGGGCACCCTTTGCGGGAGCGAAATCAATGCCAACCAAGCCTGCCGGCCCGGGCGGGCCCCGTGGACGGGCCTGAGAGTATAAGTGCCTGCAATAGCTGGCAAGCATCTTTTGAGCCAGACGCCGGGGATGGCCGGGGGGAGGCTTGTCCCTTGCCCTTTGCAACAAGGGCGCGTCTTGCGTCTGGCAAAGTGCAAGATTTCCGGCCCGGTCTTGCGCGCCCCGGCGGCGGGGGCTAGAGTTGATCGGAGATCATGGGTGCCACCCTCGGGGAAATGCCAGCCGAATGAACCTGGACGACCCCTATCGCCAGCCGGGCCTCTCCGCCGGCGAGGCGGCCCGGCGCCTGGCCGCCGAAGGTCCCAACGAGCTGCCCTCGGCCCGGCCGCGCTCCCTGCCGGCCCAGGCCGCGGCCGTGGCGGCCGAGCCCATGTTCCTCCTGCTCCTGGCCTGCGGGGCCGTATACTTCTTCCTGGGCGACCTGCGCGAGGCCCTCATGCTCTTGGGCTTCGTCTTCCTGGTCATGGGCATAACCCTATTTCAGGAACGCAAGACCGAGCGCGCCCTGGACGCCCTGCGCGACCTGGCCAGTCCCCGGGCCCTGGTCATTCGCGACGGCGGGCGCATACGCATCCCTGGCCGGGAGGTGGTCCGGGGCGACCTCATTATCCTGGGCGAGGGCGACCGGGTCCCCGCCGACGGCGCGCTGATGGCGGCCCTGAACCTCACCGTGGACGAGTCGCTCCTGACCGGCGAATCCGCGCCGGTGCGCAAGCTGGCCCGGCCGCCCGAGCCGGCTGAGCAGGCCCTGCCCGGCGGCGACGACCAGCCTTTCGTCTACTCGGGCACCCTGGTGGTGCGGGGCCGGGGCCTGGCCCGGGTGATGGAAACGGGCGCGGCCACCCGCATGGGCGGCATCGGCCGGGCCTTGGCCGCCATCGCCCCCCAGGACACCGCCCTGCAGCGGGAAACCGAGCGCCTGGTGAAAAGGCTGGCCCTCTGGGGCCTGGGGCTCTGCGTACTGGTCACCGTGGTCTACGGCCTCACTCATGCCGACTGGCCGCGCGCGATCCTGGCCGGGCTATCCCTGGCCATGGCCACCCTGCCCGAGGAGTTCCCGGTGGTGCTGGCCATTTTCCTGGCCCTGGGGGCCTGGCGCATGGCCCAGCGCCAGGTGCTCACCCGGCGGCTGCCCGCGGTGGAGACCCTGGGCTCGGCCACGGTGCTTTGCGTGGACAAGACCGGCACCCTGACCTTGAATCGTCTGAGCGTGCGCCGTCTCTACGCCGGGGGGCTCATGTGCCGCATCGACGACGATGCCGCCGAGCGGCCATTTCTGCATGAGGGCTTCCACGAGCTGATCGAGTTCGGCATCCTGGCCAGCCAACGCGAGCCCTTCGATCCCCTGGAACAGGCGCTCACGCGGGTGGGCCGCAGCCGCCTGGGCGACGGCGACCATCTGCACCAGGACTGGGAGCTGGTGCGCGAATACCCGCTCAGCCACGAGTTGCTGGCCATCTCCCACGTCTGGCGGGCGGCGGGCCGAGACGAGTACGTGGTGGCGGCCAAGGGCGCGCCAGAGGCGGTGCTGGACCTCTGCCACCTGACCGACCAACACACCGTGGGGCTCATGGGCCTGGTGGCGGCCATGGCCGACGAGGGCCTGCGAACCATCGCCGTGGCCGCCGCACGCTTCCCCGGCTTGGCCGAACCCGACCTGCCCGGCGGGCAGCACGACTTTCCCTTCGAATTCGTGGGGCTGGTGGGCTTGGCCGACCCCGTGCGTCCGGGGGTGCCGGCGGCGGTGGCGCAGTGCCGTCAGGCCGGCATCAGGGTGATCATGATCACCGGCGACCACCCGCGCACCGCCCAGGAGATCGCGCGTCAGGTCGGCCTCGACCGGCCCCAGGCGGTGCTCACCGGCCAGGAGATGGCCGTCCTGGACGAGACGGAGCTCAAGGCGCGGCTCGAGGGCGTCAACGTCTGCGCCCGGGTGGCCCCGGAGCAGAAGCTCCGCCTGGTGCGGGCCCTGGACGCCGCCGGCCACGTGGTGGCCATGACCGGCGACGGGGTCAACGACGCCCCGGCCTTGAAGGCCGCCCACATCGGCATCGCCATGGGCGGTCGCGGGGCGGACGTGGCACGGGAGGCCGCCGACCTGGTCATCCTGGACGACGATTTCGCCTCCATCGTGGCCGCGGTGGCCATGGGCCGACGCGTCTTCGACAACCTGCGCAAGGCCATGGCCTACATCCTGGCCGTGCACGCGCCCATCGCCGGGCTTTCCCTGATTCCGGTGCTCCTGGGCTGGCCGCTGGTGCTTCTGCCCGTGCACATCGTCTTCCTGGAGATGATCATCGATCCGGCCTGCTCGGTGGCCTTCCAAGCCGAGCCGCCCGAGCCCGGCCTGATGACCCGGCCGCCCCGCGACCCGCGCGAACCCCTGTTCGGGCGGCGCACCGTGGTACTGGCGGTGGGGCAGGGGCTCTCGGTGCTGGCCATGGTCCTGGCCATCCACGCCGCCGCGCTTATGCTGGGCAAGGGCCAGGACGAGGCCCGGGCGCTGACCTTCACCACTTTGGTGCTGGCCAACCTGGGGCTGATCCTGGCCAACCGCTCCTGGAGCGAGCTGATCGTGCGCACCCTGGCCCGGCCCAACCCCGCTCTGTGGTGGATCGCGGCCGGGACCTGCCTTTTTCTGGGCCTGGTTCTGTTCACCCCCGGCCTGCGCGACCTGTTCCACTTCGAGGTGTTGCACCTCCACGATCTGCTCCTCTGCCTCGGCGGGGCGGTGGCTGGCGTTTTCTGGTTCGAGGTCCTCAAGGCCGGCCGCCGGACCCGGAAATAAAGCCCCTAGCCATGAATACCTCCGAGCCAAACCGGGAAGAGCTGGCCGTCGTCTACGGCGCCCTGCGTCGGGGCTTCGGCAATCATCATTAGCTTCTTAAGCAGACGCTTGCTCTGACGGCGGCTTAGGCCCATGAGCACCGCCGTCCGCTTCAGGCTGGTTTCGGCTCTCAAGCACCAGACGCAAGGCCAGGCGCCTTCCCCTCTCCTCTTGACTCATGCTTACGATGTCTCCCCTGAAAGGGGCATTATTGCTTTGCGAACACACCGGGCGGCACGCCTGTTGTCAGGGAGGGGCGGGAGGGGTTATGCTAGGCATCCCGCACGGCCTCAACCGCAAGGAGCAGGCACCCATGCCCATATTCAAGTTTCTAGCCACGTTGACGGCGGCTCTGCTGTTGGCCCTGGCGGCCTCCGCCCAGGCCCTGGCCTCGGAGATGATGGACCAGGCCGCGGTCCTCTACTCACAGCGCGCCGAGGCGGGCAAGGCCCAACAGGCGGCGGACGTCTATGGCAAGGTGTTGCAGGGCGACCCCAAGAACGAGGAAGCGGCCTGGCGCAGGTCCCAGGCTCTCTACTGGGCGGGCACCCACGCCCCGGAGAAGGAGCAGGTCGGCATCCTGGAAAAGGCGGTGGAGGCGGCCAAGCAGGCGGTGGCCATCAATCCCCAGAGCCTGCCCGGCCATTATTGGCTGGGGGTGTGCTACGGGGTCTACGGCAAGGCCAAGGGCATCATGAAGAGCCTGGCCCTGGTGGACCCCATCAAGGAGGAAATGGCCTTCGTGACCAAGGCCAAGCCAGGCTACGAGGAGGGCGGGGCCTACCGGGTGCTGGGCCGCCTCTATTTCAAGCTGCCGGGCCTGGCCGGCGGCAGCAACAGCAAGGCGGTGGAGAACCTGAAGAAGTCGGTGGAGCTTGGCCCCCAGCGCTGGATTAATCATCTCTACCTGGCCGAGGTCTACCTGGCCACCGACAAGAAGGCCGAGGCACAGGCCCTGCTCAAGCAGATAATCGCCGGACCGGCCCAAACGGGCCTCGAGCCCGAGTACGCCGACTGGAAGGCCGAGGCTGAGAAGATGCTCAAGCAGGCCGACTAGGCCTCGGCGGGCCGGCGCGGCCGCTCTCCGGGTCCAAGGCATCTGGCGCGCGCGGCGCGGGGTTGTTAATATGCAATTCCGGGCCGCGCGCTTTTCTTTCTCCAGCCGCGCGGGCCGCAAGGAGGTCGCCATGGAACAGCTTCCACCCCTGCTTGACGCCCCATTGAAGACAGCCCCCGAGGTCGAGGGCCGGGTGGCCGGTTTCGCCGGCGCGGCGGCGGCCGCCGGCCTGCGCAAGGACGGCCGCGTGGACCTGGCCCTCATCGCCGCCGATAAGCCCGTGCCGGTGGCCGGGGTCTTCACCACCAACAAGCTCCCGGCCGCGCCGGTGCAGGTCTGCCGGAAGCACGTGGCCTCCGGCTACGCCCGGGCCATCCTGGCCAACAGCGGCGGGGCCAACGCCGCCACGGGGGGGCCGGGGATCGAGGCCTGCCTGCGCACCTGCCGGGCGGTGGCCGCCGAGCTTGGCTGCGACCCGCACCAGATCCTGCCCTGCTCCACCGGGGTGATCGGCCAGCTTTTGGACGCCGGAAAGGTGGAGGCCGTGGCTCCGGCCCTGGCCGCCGGGCTGGCGGCCGGAGGCGTCAAGGCAGCCGCCGGGGCCATCATGACCACCGACGCCTTCCGCAAGATGGCTCGGGCCGAGGCCCTGGTGCATGGCAAGAAGGTGGCGGTGCTGGGCCTGGCCAAGGGCGCGGGCATGATCCGGCCGGACATGGCCACCATGCTGGCCTTCGTGCTAACCGACGCGGCGGCCAGCCCCGAGGCCCTGCGTTCGATCATCGGCGCGATCGCCGAGCAAAGCTTCAACCGCGCCAGCGTGGACGGGGACACCTCCACCAACGACACCCTGCTCATGCTGGCCAGCGGCAAAGCGGGCAACCCCGAGATGAGCCCTGGCGACCCCGAGCTGGCATCGCTCCAGGCGGCGGCAACCCGGGTCTGCCAGGAGCTGGCGGCCATGCTGGTGGCCGACGGCGAGGGCGCGGGCCATTTGATCCGGGTGCGGGTCACCGGCGCGTCCGGCGTCGAGCAGGCCCGGTCCACCTGCTACGCCGTGGCCCACTCGCCGCTGTGCAAGACGGCCTTCGCCGGCCGCGACCCCAACTGGGGCCGGCTCTTTTCCACCGCCGGGGCCGAGGCCGGCCGGCGGGGCTGGCCATTCGCGCCCGAGCGCTTCAACCTGTGGATCGGCGAGTCACATATCGCCAGGGACGGACTCTTCACCGGAGGCGCGGCCGAGGAGCGGGCGGCGGCGGTGATGAAGCGCAACCGCTATGAGATCAGGTTGGACCTGGGCCTGGGCGAGGGCGAGTTTTGGGTGCTCACCAGCGACCTGGATCACGAGTACATCAAGATCAACGCCGACTACCGGAGCTAGGGCCATGGGCTGGACCCTCCTGCGCGAGTTGGAAAGCCGCTTCCAGGCCGATGTCTGGCTGGAGGCCTTCCGAGAGGCCGGCGTCGAATGCCTGCTGCGCACCTGGGAGGACACCGCCTACGACGGCCTCTTCGTGGGCCAGCGCGGCTGGGGCTGGCTCTACGTGGACCAGACCGAGCTGGACCGGGCGCGGGATCTGGACGCCGAGCTTGAGCTGGCCCTGAACGCGCCCGGCGCCGCGTCGGCCTTCAGCCCCCAGACCCTGGCGCGGACCATCGACCACACCCTGCTCGAGGCGGGGGCCGGCCAGGACGAACTGGCGCGGCACCTGGACCAATGCCTGGAGATGGGCGCGGCGGCGGCCTGCGTGCTGCCCTGGATGGTGCCCGAGGCCGCCCGCGCGCTGGCCGGCAGCGAGGTGGCGGTCTGCACGGTGGTCGATTTTCCCCTGGGCGCTGGCCTGGCCGGCCACAAGCTGGCCGAGACCAGGGCGCTTCTGGCCGCCGGAGCAGCAGAGCTGGACGTGGTGATAAACCGGGGTCTGGTCGCCTCGGGCCGGGAGGATGAGGCGGTGGCCGAGGTGGCGGCGCTGGCCGAGGCCCTGCCCCGGGCCCGGCCGGAGGTGTTGCTCAAGGTCATCCTGGAAACGCCCAGGCTGGGGCCGGAGGCCAGCGCCCGCCTGGCCGGGATGTTCGCCGCCACGCCCGTGCGCTTCTTGAAGACCGGCACTGGCTTCTTCGGCCCGGCCACCATCGAGGACGTGCGCCTGCTCAAGCGGGCCGCCGCTCCCGGCCAGGGGGTCAAGGCCGCCGGCGGCATACGCACCCTGGCCGATGCTCTGGCCCTGTTGGCCGCCGGGGCCGACCGCCTGGGGGCCAGCGCCGGTTACGCCATATGGCGCGAGGCCGGCGGCGGCCAGCCCGTCGTCTCCTGAGCCAGGCCCCCTCTCATGCCAAGTTGCATTCAAAGCCATTCATGGCTTTGAATGCTTGCCGGCCGGGCAAAAGCGTGTTTGGACCCCACAAGGCAAGCTATGTGGGGACCCCCGGTTTTGCCCGGCCTCGCGAGCGCTTGCGCGCTCGGCGGGCCATCCCCTGGGGTGGATCCTTGGCCCGCATGCCAATCAGCGCTCAAACTACTCGTTTGAACGCTAATTGGCATCAGGCCAGGGCCCACAAGGCCAAGCCCACCAGCAGCGAGGAGCCCACACCCAGGGGGATGGTCAGGCGCAGGATGTCGCCCTCCTGGCCCACCGCCCCGCACATGGGCGCGGCGATGGCGATCTTGAAGGGCGAGGAGATGGAGCCCAGGGCTGCCCCCACCGAGAGCCCCGCCGCCAGCCATACCGCCGAGACCCCCATCAGGGCGGCGCTGGCCACCTGGAGCTGGCCGAACAGCATTAGCGCGGCCACGCCGTAGCCGGTGAGGAAGGTGCCCACCCAGCCCAGCACGGGCACGAAGACCGGATAGAAGCTGCCGGTGTAGGCGGCCAGGCCCCGCGCCAGCACCTGGGGAATGTTGGCGTCGCCGGCCAGCTCCGCGAAGCCCGCGTTGTAGCCCGAGTAGGCGATCATCTGGCCCATGGCCCCGAACAGGCTCATGGCCACGAAGGCTCGCCAGCCCTTGGCCGCCCCGGCCTTGACCACCTGCCTGAGCTGGGGGCTGGGCACCTTGAGCAGGCGGGCGGCCAGCAGGAAGGCCGCGAAGAGATAGAGGTAGCCCGAGTAGAAGGGCTGCAGGGTGATGGCGTGCACGGGGATCACCCGCACCGTGACCACCAGCTCGCGGGCGGTGAGCTGCCTCAGCGGCGCTATGGTGTTGAGCATGAGCAGGGCCACCAGCACCAGGGCGAAGGGGGCCAGGTCGCGGCCGATGCCGGCTTGCGCGGGCAGCCGGCGCGAGCCCAGGAGCACCAGGAAGGCCATCAGGGCCAGGCCGCCCACGATGCCGCTGATGGAGACGTTGGCCCAGGCCGCCCCGGCCAGGGCCCCCGCCGCCGTCACCGCCCCGCAGGCCATGACCAGGCCCCAGCGCCGCCAGCCCAGGCCCGGCCCCTCCCAGATGGGCGTGACCCTCTCGGGCCCCGGAGCCCAGCGCCGGCTGTCCAGGAACAGCGGCAGGAAGGTGGCCATGGCCAGGGTGGCCGGCAGCGAGAGCCAGGCCGAGGCCATTCCCAGGTCGTGGCGGGGCAGCCCGGTGACCAGGGCCAGCACGTCGACGATCACCCCCGCCATCTCCACACTCATCAGGCCGGCGTAGCCCACGATGGAAAGCGCCGCCGCCCCGGCCGGGGCGGCCCCGGCGGCGGTGAGCATGGGCGCCACCACCGGCTCGGCGATCACGCCCGCCCCCTCGGTGAAGTTGCCCACGCCCAGGGCGATGAGCAGGCCCCGATGGAAGGCGTCGCGCACCCCGCCCATGAGCCAGTCCACGATGCGCTTCAGGGAGCCCGTGGCCAAGAGCAGGTTGGAGAGCATGATGCCGCCCAGGATTACCAGGGTCAGCGGCAGGGAGGTCAGCGCCCCGTCCAGGGCGGCCAGCAGGGCCACCTCCACAGGGGTGCGGAAGAAGAAGACCACCAAAAGCAGGGTGAACAGGCACCCGTAGATGGAAAGGTCCAGGGCGGGACGGCGAAAGAACACCGCCAGGACCGTGAGCAGGAATACTGGGCTCCATGACATCAGGAAGGAGAACGGGTCCATGGGCGCACCTCGGCAAGTTGTACGGGCAAGGAGCCCCATGGTAGCAGAAGCGTGCTTGCGCGGAAACCGTTGCCCCGGCCTTGACAAGGCCCGGGTGGCCGGGGCTATGCTGGTGCCTGCCCCCGCCAAACCGGAGGAGAAGCATGCCCACGCCCGTGGTCCTGGTGTTAGAAGGCCTGACCCTGCGCGGCGCGCTGGAGGACACCCCCCCGGCCCGGGCCGTGCTGGGCCGCCTGCCGCTGGCCCTGACCATGAATCGCTGGGGCGACGAGTATTACGGCGGCCTGGGGGCCCAACTGGGGGGCTTCGAGGGCCCCACCCGGGAGGTGCTGGAGGTGGGCGACCTGGCCTTCTGGGAGCCCGGCAACGCCCTCTGCCTGTTCTTCGGGCCCACCCCGGTCAGTCAGGGCGACGAACCGCGCGCCGCCTCGGCGGTGCACCGCCTGGGCCGCCTGCGCGGCGATTGGCGTCAGGTCAAGGACCTGGGCCCCTGGGTCAGCGCCGTGCTCGACCTGGACGTTTGAGACGCACCTCGATCCACACCCCGGAGAAGTCATGAGCGACACCTTGAAGGGCCTGACCCTGCGCAACCTGGCCGGCGCCGAGGAGCTTGAGCTGCCCCTGTCCTGGGCCGCCCGCGAGGGCTGGAACCCGGGCCTCTCGGACGCCGCCGCCTTCTACGCCGCCGACCCCGAGGGCTTTTTCCTGGCCAGCCTGGAGGGCCGCCTCGTCGGCTCCGCCTCCATGGTGGTATACGGCCCGAACTACGCCTTCGGCGGCCTCTACATGGTCGAGCCCGACCTGCGCGGCCGGGGCATCGGCCGCGCCCTGGTCGAGGCCGTGCTGACCCGCGCCGGCCGCCGCGTAACCGGCCTGGACGGCGTGCTGGCCCAGCAGGCCAACTACCGCGCCATGGGCTTCGAGCCGGCCTTCTCCAGCCTGCGCTACGAGGCCCGCGGAGGCGGCGCCGACCCCGGCGGGGTGGTGGAACTGGCCGGCCGCTGGGAGCAGGCGCTGGCCCAAGTCAAGGCATTGGACACCTTCTGCTTCCCCGCCCCCCGCGAGGCATTCCTGCGCCATTGGCTACGCTATCCGGACGGCGCGGCCCTGGGCGTGGCCCGGGGCGCAGAGCTGACCGCCTACGGCCTGCTGCGGCCTTGCCAGGTGGGCCACAAGATCGGACCCCTCTTCGCCCAGAGCCCCGCCGACGCCGAGCGCCTCTTCCAGGCCTTTCTGCACCGCGCCGGCCAGGGACCCGTGTTCATCGATGCCCCCCAGAACAACCCCGAGGCCGTGGCCTTGGTCAAGCGCCACGGCCTCAGCCCCGTCTTCGAGTGCGGCCGCATGTACAGGAACGGCCGGCCCCCCTGGCGGGCTCAACTCGTCTATGGCATCACCACCTTCGAACTCGGATGAGTGCCTCGTACCCATAGCGGCCGCGCGGCGTGCCGCCGCGGTCGTAGCGGGTTCGGAAGGCTGTGCTCCTAGCCCTCGCGTGCTCCCGTTGCAAGCCTGATTGGGGGGAAACGTAGGGCGGGTTGGCGAAAGCGTAAGCCGCCTTCCGGGTGCCTGTGATTGCGAGGGGCGGGACGCGCTCGGCCTCACAAATACGGCGCGAGGGCCTGCTTCCAGACCTGGTAGCCCTGAGCGTTCAGGTGCAGGCCGTCGTAGGTGTAGCGCCTGTCCAGCGCGCCCTCCTTGTCAATGAACATGGGGTAGAGGTCAAGGAAGGCGCAGCCCTTCCCGGCGGCCAAGTCCCTCAGCCGCCGGTTGACCTCCATGATGCGTAGGTTGTCGGGCAGAAAGCTGAAGAAGCTCCGGGACACGGGCAGGATGCTCAGGACGTGGACCCGGGCCTGGGGCAGCCCGGCGCGCAGGCGGTCCATGATGCGGCCGTGGTTGGCCAGCACCTCCTCGGCAACCTCGGGCCTGCCGCGCCCCCGGCGCAGGTCGTTGATGCCGATCATGATGAAGACCTTGGCCGGTTGCCGGGCGATGATCCCCGGTAGCCGCCAGAGCACCCCGGCGCTCACCTCGCCGTCAATGCCCTGGTTGTCCACGTCGGTCCGGCCCAGGAGCCGAGCCCAGTCGCACTGGTGGGTCAGGCTGTCGCCCACGAAGACGATGGGTTTGCCGAGGGCTTGGCCTTGCCCGGCCGAGGCCTGCGCGGGTAACGCCACAAGGAGAAGGGCAATGAGCAGGAGCGAGAGCGCCCTGCTCCAGCCACCGCCCTGCCCGCATCGGCACTCTTTCGCCCGCGCCGCCATCGCCCCTCAACCCGATTTTTTAGGAAAGGGGAGCGGGGGGAAACCCTTTTTGGGCGCCAAAAAGGGTTTCCCCCAGCTTTTTACCTACTTCTCACGCCAATCTTGCGGCCACCAGTTCGGTGATGTCCAGGACCTTTATCTTGCCGATCTTCTCCTTGCGGGCGCGGGCGGCGGCCTGGTTGAGGGAGTTCTTGCAGGAGGGGCAGGCGCTGACCACGGCGTCGGCGCCCAGGGCGATGGCGGCCTTTATGCGGTTCAGGGCGATGTCGCTGCCCAGGGGGTTGTCGAAGGCCTTGACCCCGCCGCCGCCGCCGCAGCACTTGGCCAGGGCGCGGTTCTGGGCGAACTCCATCAGCTCGATGCCGGGCAGGGCCTTGATGACGTTGCGCGGGGGCTCGTAGATGCCCAGGTGGCGGCCCAAGTCGCAGGGGTCGTGATAGGCCACCTTCATGGCCTCGCCATCCTTGAACTTGAGCTTGCCCTCGTTTATCAAGCCCTCCATGAGGGTGACCACGTGCTCGGCCTGGTAGCCGTCCTTGAAGCCCTCGTGGGGATACAGCTCGGCGAAGGTCTTGTGGCAGCCGGCGCAGGTGGTGAGCACCTTCTGCGCCCCGGCGGCCTTGAACTGCTCCAGGTTGGTCCGGGCCAGGGTCTTGAAGGTGGTCATGTCGCCCACCAGGTAGGCCAGGTAGCCGCAGCAGTTCTCCTTCTCGCCCAGGGTGGTGAAGTCGATGCCCGCGGCGTCCAGTATTTTCATCACGCTGGGGATGATCTTTACATCCTGGTAGGAGGCGCTGCAGCCCAGGTGCAGGAGCGTGGGGGCCGCGGCCTTGGCGGCGTAGCCGCCGGGGTAGGAGTCGGTGCGCTTGTCGCGGGGCTGGCTGAAGGGGTTGCCCAGGTCGATCATGTCGCCCATGAGTTTCTTGAAGACCTCGGGCAGGAAGCCCTCGCGGGCCAGGCGTTCCCTGGCCTTCTGCACGATGGCCGCCACGTTGACCTGCGCCGGGCAGGTGAACTTGCAGTTCAGGCAGAGCATGCACTGGTAGAGGCGGGTGGCCATCTCCGCGCTGGGGGCGGCCTGGCCGGTGAGCAGGTGGAAGGCGTAGGTCACCCGGCCGCGTGCGTTCAGGCCCTCCAGGTCGGTGGCGGCGTAGGTGGGGCAGCCCAGGCGGCAGAAGCCGCACTGGATGCAGGCCACGATCTCGTTGTCCACCTCGCCGAAGGACTTGATCTGGGGGGAGGCCGCCGCCAGAGGCCCGAACCCGGAGCGCTCGTCGATGTCGGTGATGGAGCCTCTGAGGCCCAGCTTGCCGGGGTTCAGGATGTCCTTGGGATCCAGGGCGTCCTTGATGGCCTGCATGACGTCGAGCCCCGTCTGGCCGATCTCGCGGCCGATGTAGGGGGACTTGGCCATGCCCAGGCCGTGCTCGGCGCTCATGGTGCCCTCCATCTTGGAGGTGACATCCACCAGCTCCCAGGCGATTTTCTTCACCGCCTCCCACTGGCCGGGTTCCTTGACGTCCATGATGAAGGTGGCGTGCAGGTTGCCGTCGCCGATGTGGCCGAAGGTGGCGATGGGGAAACCGTGCTTGGCGCCGATGGCCTGAATCTGATTGATGGTGTCGGGGATTCGGGTCATGGGCACCCCGAAGTCCTCCATCAGGGGCACCAGGCGGTAGCCGGGCTTCAGGCGGCTCATGGCCGGCACCAGGCGATGGCGGGCCTCCCAGAGCGGGGCCTTGACCGCCGGGTCGTCGGTCCAGTCCTTGCCCATGGCCCCATGGCGCGCGGTCACCTCGTCCACCTTGCCCACGTATTCCATGACCGCCGCCCGGTGGCCGTCCAGCTCCATCATGATCAGGCAGCCCACGCCCTCGGGCACCTTTAGCCCGATGGCCTTCCTGAGCACCTCGATCGACACGTTGTCCAGAATCTCGCAGGTGGAGATGGGTATGCCGCTGGTGAGCATCTCGGTCACCGCCGCCCCGGCGGAGGTGATGTCCGGGAACTCCAGGCGGGCGCTGATGGAGTATTCGGGCAGGGGCAGGATCTTCAAGGTGGCCTCGGTGATGACGCCCAGGGTGCCCTCGGAGGCGCAGAACAGATGGGTGAGGTCGTAGCCGCTGCTGGTCTTGGGCGCCCGCGAGCCGGTCTTGAGCACCCGGCCGTCGGCCAGGACCACGGTCAGCCCCATCACGAAGTCCTTGGTGGTACCGTACTTGATGGCCCGGATGCCGCTGGCGTTGGTGTTGATCATGCCGCCCAGGGTGGCGATGCCGGCCGAGCCGGGGTCGGGCGGGAAGAAGAACTTCTCCTTGGCCAGGGCGGCGTTGAGGGCCCCGCAGACCAGGCCGGGCTGCACCCGGACGTAGTGGTCGGGCAGGTTGATCTCCAGCACCTGGTTCATGCGGATGAGGTTCAGCAGCACGCCGCCCTTCATGGGCAGGACCGCGCCGGTGACGCTGGTGCCGCCGCCGCGGGGGACCACCGGGGTGCCGGTCTCGTGGCAGAGTTTCATGACCTGGGCCACCTGCTCGGTGCTCTCGGCGAAGGCCACCACGTCAGGCACGCCCATGTGCACGCTCATGTCGCGGCTGTAGCCCAGGCAGTCGACCTGGCTGGTCAATACGTTGGCCTCTCCGACGATCTCCGCCAGACGGGCGCTAAGATCCATTTGTCATCCTCCCGCGCTCCGCGCCGCCCTTGGCCGGGCCGTGACGGCGCGAATTTCAAATGAACGGGGGAGGAGCCGCCGGCTCCTCCCCCTTATGGTTCAACACGCCGACGCGCCAAAGGTGAGGGCCCTAAGGCCCCGCCCTCCCTCACGCGCGCCCAGGCAATATCGACGGCGGGCCGTCACTTCTTGTCGGCCTCCAGCTTGGCCAGCTCGCCCTCCACCCAGGACTGGTAGGCCGCGCCCTGCATCAGGTTGGCCAGGTCGCCGGCCAAGTCGGCGGGCTTGATCTTGCAGATCCAGCCCTTGCCGTAGCAGTCCTCGTTGATCAGCTCGGGGCTGTCCTCCAGCTCCTCGTTGCCTTGGGCCACCTCGCCGCTCACCACGGCGTAGATCCGGCCAACCCACTTGCCGCTCTCGATGGAGCCGAAGGGCTTGCCCTGGGCCAGCTCGTCGCCCTCGCCTGGCACGTCCACGAAGGTTATCTCCCCGGCCATGCGCTGGGTGAGGTCGGTGGTGCCCATGACCACCATGTCGCCCTCGACGCGGGCCCAATAGTGGTTCTTGTCGTAATAAAGTTCGTCGGGGAAGTTGTAGCCCTTGACCTCCATGCCTAGCTCCTTGCCGGTTTGCTGATGGTTGCGGCGGCCCGTCGGCGGGCCGTCTTTGCTTTTAACTTCGCCACCGTCCGGGCGGGGCAAAGGTCCCCGGTCCGGTCCCTCTCCACCATTGTCACGGGGGAGAGGCTGGCGAGGGGGCTGAAAGGATCATGACCCCCCGCCCTGGCCCTCTCCGCTCGAAGCAGAGAGGGGAATTGATTATTTGAACGCCGCCAAAAGCTCCTTGGCCTTTACGCGGTTCATCTTGAAGCCCAGCTCGTCGGGGCTCATGCCCATGGCCAGGCCCAGGACCTGGGTCAGATAGACCACCGGCACCTTGATATCGGCCTCGAGCTTCTTGGCCACGGCCTTCTGCTGGCCCTCGAACATGACGTTGCAGAAGGGGCAGATCACCACCATGGCCGTGACGCCGGCTCGGGTCAGCTCGATGAGCTTGCCCCCGGCCAGGCGGCCGGCCAAGTCCTCGTCGGCCCCCAGCACCCCGCCCCCGCAGCAGTCCTTGAGGGCGTGGTAGTCCAGCGACCTGGCCCCGCTGGCCTCTATCAGGCGGGCCAGGCTGGTGGGGTTCTCGGGGTCGTCGAAGCCCCGCGAGAGCTGGCCGGGCTTCAGGAAGTGGCAGCCGTAGTGGGGTGCGAAGGTGAACTCCGTCAGGGGACGGACGACCTTCTCGCGGATGCGCTCGATGCCCACTTCCTCCAGGAGGAAGCGGGCGAAGTGGCGGACCTTGACCCCGGGGCGGTAGGCAAGGCCCAGCGGGGCCAGGCGCTCCTGGACCTGGGCCAGGCGCTCGGGGTCATGCTCCAGCACGTGGGCGGCTTCCATCAGCGTCCCCGCGCAGGCCGAGCACAGGGCCACCAGGGGCAGGCCGGACCGGCCGGCCTGGGCCAGGGCCCGGGCGGCCACGGCCAGGGCGGTCTCCTGGTCCACGGCCTTCAGGGGATAGCCACAGCAGCCGTATTCGGGGTTGTCGACCAGCTCCAGGCCCAGGGCGGCGGCCACCTTGCGCGCGCTGACCTCGTAGTTGAGGTTGCGCACCGGCACCGTGCAGCCCAGGAAAAGGCTCGCCCGCATCAGGCCGCCTCCCCTTCCCCGGCGTCGCTCCGGCCCAGGATGGCCTGATAGTCGCCGGGGCATTCCCCCACCGGGGGCAGGCCCAACTCGGCGCGTTTTTCGTTCTCGAACTCGCCCACCTCCAGCAGACGGCCGTGGGCGGCCAGCTGGCGGGCGATGACCTTGCTGGAGGGCGGGGCCTGGCCCGCCTTGGCCGCCAGGTTCTTGATGGCGGTCAGAACCTCGGTGAAGTTGACCCCCTGGGGGCAGACCTCCTGGCAGGTGTAGCAAGAGGAGCAAAGCCAGATCAGAGGCGAGGCCAGCACCTGCTCGCGGGCGCCCATGAGCGCCAGGCGGATGATGCGGCGGGGGTCATAGTCCGGGCGCTGGCCCCCCACCGGGCAGCGGGCGCTGCAACCGGCGCAGGCGAAGCAGGCCTTGATGCCCGCCCCGCCGGGGGTGGCGGCGATTTCGTGCTTGAACTCAGGATCGCAGTCGTTGAGTCGCATGGAGGTCAATCCTTCGGCCGATGCGAGGGCGTGGCCGCCCAAGCGCCGTTGTGCAATAGCCGCGGAGCCCGCGGGGGCCCGCCCTATCATAGTAAATTATCGGCAACGCCGTCTTGCCGATGGCCGCCAAGCCTTTGTCCGGAGCGGGGCCGTGGCAAGGCTGGTCTGTTTGTTCCCGGGCCTCGTTTCCTTCTCGACTTTGGGCCGCCATGGGGCCAGCTTTGTTCTTGACAAGGCCTTTCAGGGCTGATTATAGTCGAAGTAGCTAAATTGTAGCTAAGATATAGTCATTCTGTCTACAAAATTTTTCGCCCCCGGCCGAGTTGGCCCCCCGCGCCCTCACACTTTTCGGCCAGGGCGGCCAGAGGAGACCGCGCCACCATGACCCAGGCCCCCCCACCGATCAACGCCACGAAACATATGAAGAAACTGATGGCTGACCACTTCCTGGGCCTGGACCGGGCCGCGCGCGAGGGTTCGCCCAAGGTTGCCTGGTGCACCTCCGTGGGCCCGGCCGAGCTGCTCTTGTCCATGGGGTTCGCGGTATATTATCCCGAGAACCACGGCGCGCTCCTGGGGGCCACCCGCATGGCCACGGAAGTCATTCCCGTGGCCAATGCCGCCGGCTATTCACCAGACATCTGCTCCTATCTCACCGCCGACATCGGGGCTTTCCTGAAGGGCGTGACCCCGCTGACCGCGGCCTACGGCATCAAGAGCATTCCCAAGGCCGACGTGCTGGTCTTCAATACCAACCAGTGCCGCGACGTGGCCGACTGGTTCGGCTTCTACGCCCGGCACTGGAACGTGCCCCTGGCCGGGGTATGCTCCCACCGCGGCCTGGGCGAGGTCAAGCGGCATCATATAGATGACGTGGTCTCCCAGTTCAAGGACATGATCCCCGTGCTGGAGAAGGTGAGCGGGGTCAAGTTCGACATCGACCGCCTGCGCGAGACCGTGCGCCTTTCCAAGGAATGCACCGTGCGCTGGCGCAAGGTGCTGGAATACGCCGCGCTCTCTCCCACGCCCATGACCTTCTTCGACCACACCATCCACATGGCCCCGGCGGTGGTGCTGCGCGGCACCCAGGAGGCGCTCGACTACTACGACCTTTTGCTGGCCGAGCTGGAACAGAGGGCCGCCGAGGGGGTGGCCGCGGCGCCGGGCGAGCGCTACCGGCTCTACTGGGACGGCATGCCGGTCTGGGGACGCCTGCGTATGCTGAGCGAGACCTTGGGCGGCCTGGGCGCGGCGGTGGTGGCCTCCACCTACTGCAATTCTTGGATCTTCGAAGCCTTCGATGCCGCGGACCCCTTCGAGTCCATGGCCCGGGCCTACCTGGAGCTGTTCATCGTGCGCGACGACGACTACAAGGAGCGCTACATCCGCCAGTGGGCGCGGCGCTTCGGGGTGCAGGGCATAATCTTCCACGACGCCAAGACCTGCCCCAACAACAGCAACAACCGCTACGCCATGCCCGAGCGCCTGGCCCAGGACCTGGGAGTGCCCACCCTGACCATCAACGGCGACCTGAACGACCTGCGCTGCTTTTCCGACGAGCAGGCCCGGACCAACATGGAGGCCTTCGCCGAGCAGCTGGGAGAACAGGCGGCCTGATGCCCATCACCGCCGGCATAGACATCGGGGCCTCGGCCACCAAGGCCGCGGTCATCCAGGGCGAGGTCCCGGCCCGGGCCGAGCTGATCGGCGCGGCGGTGCTGCGCTCGGGGGTGGACTTCGCCTTGAGCGCCCGCCAGGGCTTCGAGCTGGCCCTGGCCGAGGCGGGCCTGGAGGCCCAGCGGGTGGAGCGGATCTTCTCCTGCGGCTACGGCCGGGGCAACGTCGACTTCGCCCAAGAGACCCGCACCGAGATCGCCGCCCACGCCGCCGCGGCCTTCCGCCACTTCCCCCGGGCGCTGACCGTGCTGGACATCGGCGGGCAGGATAACAAGGTCATAAAGCTCGACGACCAGGGCCGGCGGATCAGCTTCAAGATGAACCGCAAGTGCGCCGCCGGCACCGGGGCCTTCCTGGAGGAGATGGCGCTCAGGCTCAACGTGGGCCTTCAGGAGTTCGACGGCCTGGCCCGCTCCGCCCGGGGCGAGGTCACTATGGGCTCCTTCTGCACGGTCTTCTCGGCCACCGAGGTGCTGGCCCACATCCGCAAGGGCGTGGCCCTGCCGGACCTGGTCAAGGGCCTCTTCCGCAGCGTGCTCAAGCGGGCCCTGGAGATGGACAATCTGGACCAGACCGTGGTCATGACCGGGGGAGTGGCTGCCCACAACCCCTATCTCTTGGAGATGCTATCGGAGATGATCGGCCGGCCGGCGCTCACCCCGCCCCGGCCCCAATTGGCCGGGGCCGAGGGCGCGGCCCTGCTGGCCATGCAAAGTCTTTTACCAAGATGCGATCAAAGCCATCCACGGCCTTGATCGCCGGTCGGCGGGGCAAAAGCGTGGTTTTGCCCCGCCTCTGGAGCGCCTGCGCGCTCGGCGGGTCAGGCGGGGCCCCCAGCCCACTTGTTGGCCGGGGTGAATCCTTGGCCCGCATACCAAATGGAGTGCAAACTGCCCGCTTGAACTCCAATCAGTATTAACCAGCATTCGGTGGAGGAATAATTCATGAGTCGATGGCTGCACATCGGTGACGTGCTCAGAATCAACGCCCGGCTTTATCCGGACAAGGAAGGCGCTGCCGACCTCTACCGCTCCCTGACCTTCGCGCAGTGGAACGACCGTTGCAACGCCCTGGCCAACGCGCTTTTGAATCGGGGGCTCAAAAAGGGCGACCGCATCGCCATGATCGCCTACAACAGCCTGGAGTGGCTGGAGTTCTACGGGGCCTGCGCCAAGGCCGGCTTCGTGGCCGTGCCCATCATGTTCAGGCTGACGCCCGCCGAATACACCTTCATAGTAAACAACGCCGAGTGCGCGGCCTTCATCGTGGAAAAACCCTTCGTGGAGGGTGTGGACTCGGCCAAGGACGACCTGGAGACCATTCCCGCCGACCGCTATTTCTACCTGGGCGAGGGCCCGGCTCCGGCCGGCTTCACCCGCCTGGAGGACCTCTTCGCCGCCGGCTCCACCGAGGAGCCCTCGGTCAAGGTCGACCACCAGGACACCTGGATCATCATGTACACCAGCGGCACCACCGGCCGGCCCAAGGGCGTGGTGCGCTCCCACGAGAGCCTTATCGCCCAGTACCTCACCAACCTGGCCGCCCTGGAGTACACTTTCAGCGACCGCGGGCTCTCGGTCATGCCCATGTGCCACATCAACAGCGTGTACTACTCCTTCGTCTTCACCTACTGCGGGGCCACCGCCCTGGTCTACAACAGCGTTTCCTTCGACCCCGAACACATGATCAAGACGCTGGCGGAGATGAAAGTCACCTTCACCTCCCTGGTGCCGACCCACTACATCATGATGCTCGCCCTGCCGGAGGAGGTTAAGAACAAGTACAACGTCGACTGCGTAAAGAAGCTCATGATCAGCAGCGCCCCGGCCCGCCGGGACACCAAGATCGACATCATGGGCTACTTCAAGAACAGCCAGCTCTATGAGGCCTACGGCTCCACCGAGGCCGGCCTGGTCACGTTGCTCAAGCCCAGCGAGCAGTTCGAGAAGCTGGGCTCCATCGGCCGGGAGATCGCCGGCACCGATGTCATCAAGCTCCTGGACGAGGATGGCAAGGAGTTGGGGGTCAACCAGGTGGGCGAGCTCTACTCGCGCACGCCCATGGTCTTCAACGAGTACTGGAAGAACCCCGAGCAGACCAAGGCCGCCTTCGTGGGCGACTACTTCAGCGCCGGCGACATGGCCTACCGCGACGAGCAGGGCTATTACTACCTGGTCGACCGCAAGAAGAACATGATCATCACCGGGGGCGAGAACGTCTACCCCTCGGAGGTCGAGAACTGCATCGGCGGCCACTCGGCGGTCAAGGACGTGGCGGTCATCGGCGTGCCCGACGCCAAATGGGGCGAGTCGATCACCGCCATCGTGATCCTGCACCAGGGCATCGAACCCAGCGACGCCCTGGCCAAGGAGATCCTGGACTTTACCAGGAACAAGATCGCCGGCTTCAAGCGGCCCAAGCGCCTGGAGTTCATCGCCGAGTCCGACATGCCCCGCACCGGGACCGGCAAGATTCTGCACCGGATCCTGCGCGAGCGCTACGGCCACTGGGCCCAGCAAAAAGGCTAGAACGGCAATGTAGAGCCGGATGATTCCGGGGCGCGAGCCCCTTCTCGGTCAGCAAAACAAGGAGCCTTGAATATGTTCGAGAAAGCCTATATCCCCCACAAGGGCTACTGGTCCTCCCCCTTCTCCCGCTGGCAGATGTCGTTCCAGAACCAGCACCCCATCAAGCTGGCCGCCGAGACCTGCAAGAAGTTCATGCAGCTCAGGGGCTACGAGCCCTCCATGTTCGACGGCTCGGTCTTCGGCATGACCATCGGCGCGCCCGCCTGGTTCTACGGCAACCCCTGGTTCTGCGCGCTGATGGGCAACGACAAGATCAGCGGCCCCACCCTGAGCCAGGCCTGCGCCACCAGCGCCACCGCCATATATACCGCCATGTGCAACGTGGAGTGCGGCGCCTACGGCAACGTCCTGGTGACCACCACCGACCGCTGCTCCAATGGCCCCCACACCGTCTGGCCCAACCCCAACGGCCCCGGCGGCGAGGTCATCAGTGAAAACTGGATGATGGACAACTTCAACCGCGACCCCTACGGCGGCGAGGCCATGATAAAGACCGCCGAGAACGTGGCCGTCGACAACGGCGGCGTCTCCAAGGAGGAGTCCGACGCCTGGGCGGTCAAGCTCTACCAGAAGTACCTCATGTCCACCGCCGATGACCGCGCCTTCCAGAAGGGCTACATGATCCCGGTGGACATCGCGCTCTCCAAGAAGAAGACCATCACCATCGAGGGCGACGAGGGCATCAGCCCCTGCACCACCGAGGGGCTGGCCCCCCTGAAGCCCGTCATCCCCGGCGGCTGCATCACCTTCGGCGCCCAGACCCACCCCGCCGATGGCAACGCCGGCGTGATCGTCACCACCAAGGCCAAGGCCAAGGAGCTTTCCCAGAACAAGGACGTGACCATCCAGCTTTTGAGCTACGGCTACGCCCGCGCGGAGAAGGCCCGCATGGCCGCCGCCGTCACCCCGGCCGCCCAGATGGCCCTTAACACCGCCGGCGTCACCGTGGCCCAGCTCAAGGCCGTCAAGACCCACAATCCCTTCAGCGTCAACGACATCGTCATGGGCCGGCTCATGGGCATCCCCGAGGGCATTTTCAACAACTACGGCTCCTCCCTGGTCTTCGGCCACCCCCAGGGCCCCACCGGCGCCCGCTGCCTGGTCGAGCTGATCGAGGAACTGGTTAAGATCGGCGGCGGCTACGGCCTCTTCGCCGGCTGCGCCGCCGGCGACACCGCCGCGGCCTTGGTGGTTAAGGTTTCGTAAGAGAAGAGCTGTGGGGGGAAAGAGTGTAGATCTCGG
>JAJZPI010000214.1 GCA_021811275.1 Deltaproteobacteria bacterium | reverse complement strand
AGACGGGCGTCCCGGCCCAACGCCGCCATGAATTCGTCGAGTCTGGCGGTCATAGATGGTCTGTACCATGGCCCCGTGACGGCGTCCACCGCGCTCGAAACCGGCCGTACCGCCTCCGCCCCGGGCTTCGGGCCAGGCCGTATTGACAGGCTGGACGCCATTTGTTAACTATAAAGAAATGCCCTATTGCTCAGCGGCCTCCAAGGAATAAGGCAATGGCTGCCAAAAACGATGGAAGGACCCCCCGCCAGGGGGACGTCCCGCCGGCCCGCCTCCGCAACGCCTTGTGCGACCGGAGGTTTTTTTTGGGCCTTGGCCTCAACTCGGGCCCCCTGTCGGAGACGCGATCTTGATCCCACCCCGCCACCACCTGCTGGGCCTGGAAGGCATGTCCGCCGAGGAAATAGGCCTCATCCTGGATACCGCCGCCTCGCTAAAGGAGATCAACGCCCGGCCCATCAAGAAGGTCCCCACCCTGCGGGGCAAGACCGTGGTGCACTTCTTCTATGAAGCCTCCACCCGCACCCGCACCTCCTTCGAAATCGCCGCCAAACGCCTGAGCGCCGACACCGTATCGCTTTCGGCCACCACCAGCAGCGTGACCAAGGGCGAAACCTTGATCGACACCGCCAGGAACCTGGAGGCCATGGCCCCGGATCTCATCGTCATCCGCCATTCAATGTCCGGCGCGCCGCATCTGCTGGCCCGGCATGTCAGCCCCTCGATCATCAACGCCGGCGACGGCACCCACGAACACCCCACCCAGGGCCTCCTGGACCTCCTGACCATTCGCGAGAAGAAGGGCCGCATCGCGGGCCTGAACGTCTCCATCATCGGCGACATCACCCACTCCCGGGTGGCCCGTTCCGACATCATAGGCTTGAACGCCATGGGGGCCAAGGTGCGGGTCTTCGGGCCGCGCACCCTGCTGCCTCCCCACGTGGAAACCCTGGGCGCGGCCATGGCCGGCTCCATGACCGAGGCGGTCGAGGACGCCGACGTTGTCATCATGCTCAGGGTGCAGAACGAGCGCCTGCAGGATGTGCTCTTCCCCTCCTCGCGTGAATACGCCCAGCGTTTCGGGCTCACCCCGCGCCACCTCAAGACCGCCAAAGCCGATGTCATCATCATGCACCCCGGCCCCATCAACCGGGGGGTGGAGCTTTCGCCCGAGGTGGCCGACGGCCCCTGGTCGGTGATCCTGGACCAAGTGGCCAACGGGGTCGCCGTGCGCATGGCCATGCTCTATCTGCTCATCGGCACGGAGGCCAAATGAGCCCCTCCCAACCTTCCCGGATTCTGCTCAAGGGCGGACGCCTGGTCTGCCCCCACACCGACCTGGACCAGGTCGGGGACCTGTTGATCGACCGCGGCGTCATCGCCGACCTGGGCGGGGACCTGAGCGGAAAGGCCGTCAACGGAGTTCAGGTGGTCGACTGCAAGGGGCTGTATGTGGCGCCGGGCCTGATCGACCTGCACGTGCACCTGCGCGAACCCGGCCAGGAATACAAAGAGACCATCGCCAGCGGCGGCGGCGCCGCCGCCGCCGGAGGCTTCACCGCGGTCTGCTGCATGCCCAACACCAGCCCGGTCAACGATTCCCGCGCGGTGACCGAGATGATCCTGGAGCGCGCTCGCCAGAAGGGCTCTTGCCGGGTCTACCCCGTGGGGGCCATAACCCAGGGGCTCAAGGGCGAGCACCTGAGCCAGATGGCCGAGTTGCAAGAGGCCGGCTGCGTGGCCGTCAGTGACGACGGCCGGCCCGTGGCCAACAGCCAGGTCCTGCGGCGGGCCATGGAGTACGCCGCCGGCTTTGGCCTGCCCGTCATCTGCCACAGCGAGGAGCTTTCGCTCTCGGCCGGCGGGGCCATGCATGAAGGCCCCACCGCCACCCGGCTGGGCCTGCGCGGCATCCCGGCGGAAGCCGAGTCCATCGCCGTCGAGCGTGACCTGGCCCTGGCCCGCCTGACCGGGGCCTGGGTGCACATCGCCCATGTCTCCACCGCCGCCAGCGTGGCCGCAGTGCGCCGGGCCAAGGAGGCCGGGGCTCGGGTCTCCTGCGAGACCGCGCCCCACTACCTGGCTCTGATCGACGAGAACGTGGGCGAGTACGACACCAACTTCAAGATGAATCCGCCCCTGCGCTCGGCGGCCGACCGCGAGGCCGTGCGCCGGGGCCTGGCCGACGGCACTATCGACGCCGTGGCCACAGACCACGCCCCCCACTCCATCCTGGAAAAGATGGTCGAGTTCGACAAGGCCGCCTTCGGGGTGATCGGCCTGGAGACCTGCCTGGGCGTCATGCTCAAGCTGGTGGACGATGGCCTGCTAAACCTCCCCCAGGTATTGAAGCGCCTGACCGCCGGCCCGGCCAAGGCCCTGAAACTGCCCGGAGGACGCCTGCAGGAGGGCGGACCGGCCGACGTGGTGGTCATCGACGCCAAGCGTCCCTGGCGAGTGGAGCCGGAGGCCTTCCGCTCGCTCTCGCGCAACACCCCCTTCGCCGGCTGGGAGCTGCCGGGCCGCGCGGTGCTGACCCTCTGCGGCGGACGCGTCACCCACCGCCTGGAAGGATTCTAGGCCATGGCAACCTCGGCAACCAAGTCCGCCCCGCGCGCCGGCTCCGGCTTCGGCACCATGGAGGCGCTGGCCCTGATCAGCGCCCTGTGCATCGTGGCGATCTTCCTCTATGCCCAATACGCCCGCCAGGCCCATGACTTTGACCAGCAGGCTCAGCGCCTGGCCAAGGACCTGCGCCCGGCGGTGGAGGCCTTTTTCGCCGCCCAACCCCAGGGCAGCCTCACTCCGGAGAGCCTGCGCTCCACCGGCGTGGCCGTGCCCCCCGGCTTCGAGGTGACGGTGCCACCCTACAAGGAACGCGCCGACGACTGGCAGGTGGCCGTCTCCCATCCCGAGGGAAACAAGCGCTACATCATTACGGCCCAGGGCGTGCGCGAAACCTACCGGTAGCCCCGCCCATGCCCCCCCGCCGCCAAGAACAAAAAGAAGTGGCGCTGGTGCGCCTGCTCTCCTACGCCCTGGGCGTGGGACCCGACCAGTTCGGCCTGCTGCCCGACCCCGAGGGCTGGGTAGCCATAAAGGAGCTGGTCAAGGCTCTGCACGAGGACCCGTCCTGGCGCCATGTGCGCGAGTCCATGATCGTCGAAGCGGCCGAGCGCCTGGCGCCAACGGCCCTGGAGCTGTCTGGAGCAAAAGTCCGCGCCCGCGATCGCAAGCCTCCCCTGCCCGAGTACGGCCCCCAGCCGCCCGCGCACCTCTACTACGCCGCGCGCCGCCGAGGCTATGCCGTCATCCGCGAACGGGGTCTGACCGCGCCCGAGGGCGCCAGCCTCATGCTGGCCGCGGACCCGGAGACGGCCCGCCGCCTGGGTCAGCGGCGCGATGCCGAGCCCATACCGGTCACGGTGCAGGCCCACCGCGCCATGGGCCAGGGCGTGGTCTTCGCCCAGTGGGGGACACGGCTCTGGCTCTGCGACCACGTCCCGCCCGACTGCCTCATGGGCCCCACCGTGAGCGAGGATCTCTTGCCCCGCACGCGGCCGCAAAAGCCCGCGCCCCCTCCCCCGCCGTCCTTCGCGCCCGCCCCGCCCTCGGCCGACTCCATGCCCGGCTCGTTCCTCATCACCGCCGAGGACGTGGACAAGCCCTACAAGCGCAAGGGGCTCAAGAAGGACATCGGCTGGAAGAAAGAGCGGCACAAAGACAAGCGCAAGGGAGATTAGGGGGCCTGAGACTCGCCGAACAGCGCCCGAATCCTCTCCACCCGCCGGCGGTTCACGCCCAGGTCCCAATTGCCCGTGCGCGCGGCCGAGCGCAGATGAATCACCCCGGCGTCCGCCTCCAGTAGAAACTCCACGTCATCCACGAAGCCGAAGACCCGCGAGCGAAACTCCGCGCGCAGGTACGGCGGCTGGTCCTTGACCAGAGCGCAGCGCGCCATGCCCGCCAGCACCGCGCGCAGGCGGGCCAGGGCGGCCTCCGGGGGCTCAACGAAGCGCAGGGGCTCCACCCGGCGGGCGGGGTCGGGGTCCTGGCTGGACACGCAGTTGGGGCTCTGGGGGCAGGGGGAGAGGTGGTCGGGCGGCGCGGCCAGGGACGGGGCCGCGTAGAAGGCCAAGGCCGCTATTAGAACGGCCAGGAAGGGGAGAAGGTGAATGTGGTGCGGGGGCATGGGGCTACCGATTGGTCTTGTAGGTTGGGTTGAGCGAAGCGAAACCCAACATCTTCGGTACTGGTTGGGTTTCGGGGTAAGAACCCTTCACCTCAACCTATGGAGTTATTTATGACCATCATTACTTTGTGGGCCGGCTTGGCAATTTTTACTATTATTAACATCAACAAGTTGCATACCAACAATTTTTCCTATCATTACAGCAATATAAAAAATGCCTAACACTGATTCCAGTGCGGCAAGCATGTTAATGCTCGGGTAGTTTGGTGTTATGTCTCCATACCCAAGCGTAGTTAATGTAACTATACTAAAGTACATCTTTTGCCAAAGCATGTTTTCTAGTAAAACCGACCCACCGGCTTGAAATGAAAAAGGATAGCATTCGTGTACCAAAAAATATATAAATCCGAAAAGATAAGCTAACAGCAAGTACCCAATAAAACCACCGGCTATACT
>JAJZPI010000044.1 GCA_021811275.1 Deltaproteobacteria bacterium | reverse complement strand
CCGCAAAACCCTACCGTGCAACAATTGTCGATATTTTGACGGTGCCAGGGGCATCGGGGCCAAACGCCGCCCCGGTTTTGTCCATAATTAATTAGCGTTTTGTCCATCTTTTTTTGGCAGTGAGGGCAATGGCTTCACCCAATGGCCGGAGATGTTTCGGGATGACCTTCATCCTTCGAGCTGGCAGGGTCGCTCTCCATCATCAGGATCGGGTTCGATATAAAGTAAGGTTGCCTTTGTTGACTTCCACCAACCGTGAGGAACCCGCAAAAATTGGTTGAGGCCCGAAGGCCCTAGCCGGGAACTCATAACCAATAAGCGTTCAAAGGATAGCTTTGAACGCTTATTGGTATGTGGGCCAAGGCGCACCCCATCCAACAAGTTGGCTGGGGACCCTAGGGATGGCCCGCCGGGTACACAACCATCCGGGAGGTCGGATAAAACCACGCTTTTGCCCTGCTGATCGGCGATCAAAGCCATTCATGGCTTTGATCGCGAATTGGTAAAAAGCCCTCCTATGACTTGACCGGCGGAGGTGAGAAAGTCACAGGTCGATTTGATTCTTCGGCGTTGGCTTAAGGGTTCATGGCGAGTGCTTCGTCCCGCTGGGCGAGGAATGCCGCGTACCCGCGATCCAGATGAAGGGTGGAAAACAGATACACTGTTCCGGTCGAGGTAGGGGTAAAGCTGATGTCATGGTATTTGGGGTCTGCCGCCATGACCCGCAGGGTATGTTCAATCTCCTCCGGGGTCAGATCGAATGGGGGCGCTTCGAAGAGCTCCACAGGCACTGGCCGGGGGTAGTCGCGGGAGTTGGCCCGAATCTCTTCGGCCATGAGCAGAAGGGGAGAGCCCTTGCGATCCAAGATCCGCGCATAGGTTCGGCTTAGCAGGTCAGGGCAGTGGTAGAAGGTCTGGCCGGACAAGCCCTCGAAAGATGCCAAGCGTGGGTGCTCTGCCAGGATGCCGGCCATGGCGGCGGCGGCGTCTGCCTCGGTCAGCGTCTGCCGGGCGTTGCCTGAATTGCCTTGGCCCTGCGCCTGGTGGAGAATGCCGCCCGCCACCAGCGCTTCGAGCAGGTCCTCACGTGTCGCTAGCCGCCCCTCGCGGCTGGCCTGAAGCACCGCTTCCACTGCGGCCTCCGTGAGCCGAGCCTTGTCCTCGGTGGTCATGCCGGGTTTCCGGGTACGAGCTTTTGCGCCTTCAGGGACTTGCCCACATCCGTAAGCCCCAGCCGGGAGTAGGCCTCCTGAGTGGGGGCGCCCGTGGCCTTGTCCCAGCCCATGATCTCGTAGAACAGGTCCATGGCCTTGGCTATGTCGGCTTGATCCATGCGGATGGTGCCCTTGCTGAAGGGCGGGGCCCCAGATGGGTCCTCGAATACCCAGCGCGGCACTTGGTCATGCTGCGTGCGCATGTCCAGTAGGCCCATGTCTCGGATGGTCAGGGCCCTATGCAGGGTGAAGATTCGCTCCCCGATGCGGTCCAGCTCCTCGCGGTCGACCTTCCGGCCCGTGGCAAGGCTGCACAATTTCGACTCCAGGCTGTCGTCGCCCCGATAGCCGCGCGACTTCAGGGGGGAGGCCACCCATGGCCCCATCCAGTTGCACAACCCCAGGCCGTCGTGCAGTTCCTTGCGCACCAGCGACCATCTGGCCCGCCTGGCCTTGTGCACGTTCATGGGGGTGTAGTCCCCGACCCCGTCCACGGAGTCCGGGGAGCCCCAAATCTCGGCAGCCAGCTTCTTTTGGACGTTCAGCGGCAGCCCGTTGCGCACGAAGTTCGTATGGGAATGGCACTGGGCATCGCGGTTGTACTGGGTGTTGATGATCACCCCGCACTGGCCGTCGTCCTCGTTGGCGTGGTGTTTGGGATGTCCCATCTTCCAGTAGAGCGTGTCACGGTCCAGGCTCCAGGACTCCTCGGGGATGGACCATTGGGTGAACAGCCCGGAGGTGCCCTGGCTGAGCACCTGGCCCAACTCTCCTCGGCGCTGTCCTATGCGCGGCAAGATATCGAAGAGGGAGGCCGGGTCGCCAGCCTCATATTTATCCCAAGGGATGGAGGCGTACTCGTCCGAGCCGAGCTTGGCCCTGAGCAGCCCGCCGTAGTAGAGTTTCTTAAAGTCGCGCTGCAGTTGGCCGTAGTTGCACCAGAGGCCCAGGTCATCGGCCAGGTGCATGCCCACCATGCAGGCCTCCAGCGCGGTCTGGCCCTTCATGCCGCCGGGCAGCCTCCTGAAAAACGCCCGGCCGAAATTGAGCCCGGCGCAAGTGTTCTGGGCCATTTCCCGGATGCCGTACCTGGCCGCCACCGCGGGGACCTTGATGATGGTGTGACAGCGGATGGGGCAGGCCGTGCAGCCGTTGCCGCGCACCGTGTGCTTCCAGGCGCCATCGCCCAGGAAAAATGCCGCGTTGTTGGTCCGGTAGGCGATGCGGTTCAAATCGTAAATGTCGCCAGTGATCTCAATGGGCGGCTCCGCCGCACCCCAGCGTTTGCCTGGTTCGCCCACCCAACGAGAGCGAGGATTGTAATACTCCGACTGAGGGGAGGGGAAGCTGGGCACCACCTGCTGGTTGTTCCCGCCCAGTATGGACAGGTGGAACTTGATGAGCTTTTCCCACTCACTCTTGTCTCCGGCGATGCGCACCGCACCGCTGCCCTGCACTCCCACGGCCTTCAGGTTCTTGGAGCCCATGACACCGCCCACCCCGCCTGCGGAATGGGACAGGGAATTGGCCACTATGGCCATGGGCGCGAGCTTCTCCCCGGCCTGGCCGATGGCCGCCACCACGCAGTTCGCGCCCATCTCCTGGCTGATTTCCAAACTGGTCCTCCGGATGCCCGTGCCCCACAAATGCCTTGCGTCGCGCAACTCCACCCGCGCGTCGCGGATGAACAGCCATACCGGGTGTTCGGCCCGGCCCTCGATGATGACCGCGTCATAGCCCGCATACTTGAGCTTGGCTGCGAACTGGCCGCCCATGTGCCCGGAAGCCACCAGTGGTTTTGGCCAGCAGGTGGGAAAGATGGTGGTCACGGCGGTGCGTCCGTTGCAGGGGACGCCGGTGCCAGCCAGCACGCCCGTAGCGAAGACGAGCTTGTTGGCAAGATCGAAGGGTCCGGTCCCGGCGGGCACCTCTTCCCAGAGAACCCGGTAGCCGAGGCCCGTGCCCCCCAGCAAGTCCCCGTAGTGGTCGATGGTGTCCTGGACGCTGATCTTTCCCGTGGACAGATCCACCCGCAGCGCCTTTCCGGAAAACCCGCCAGGGGTAGCGGCCATGTCTTGCTCCTTGCAGGGATGCTAGTGGGCGGAAGGCTTCTTTTGTGCCGGGGCGTGGCACTCCAGGCAGACCTTGGCCTTGGCCGCCGAAAGGACGGACTGCGCCGCCCCGCCAGGGAGTCCCTCGCGGGTGATGTCGCGCCAGGGGACGAAGCGCAGGGCTCCGGCCGGGCATGCCTCCACGCACTTTGGCTTTCCATGGCAAAGGAAGCATTTGGATGCCTTCTGGCGCTCCTCGTCAAAGGTGATCATGTCCCAGGGACATGCCCTCTGACACAGGCGGCAGCCTACACATCTTTCCGTGTCCACCACCCTGGCCCCGGTCTTGGGATCGGCCTGGATGGCATCCTGCGGGCAGGCCGTATCGCATGGCACGGGGTGTGGGCATTGGCGGCATACGCCCTGGACCACCAGGCCGTTGCCCCACGTCCCCTGCATGGCCGGCCCCCCAGTGGGACCCTCGGGCCCGAAGTTCATGGCCCGGTCAATTTTGATGCGGGCTTGAGAGGGCTGGGCGCGACCATCGTTGAATTCCGTACAGGCCAGTTCGCAGCGCTGGCAGCCCACGCAGCGGGACGGGTCGGCCAGGATCATACCCTTGGAGTTGTCCAGTATCACCAATGGAGCCTCTCCTCCAAGGGCTTCGCGCAGCCCGAAAGCCGAGAGGCTCGCCACGGCGCAGGCCGAAAGCAGGAGGAAGCCTCGCCTGGAAAGGGTGACTTCCATGCCCGCGGCGCTGGCCGCAAGCCTTATTATTTCTAGGTAATCTCCGTGCTTCATTTGGAATTTGCACAATCCAGCTACGGGAACTGCCGAGATTTACTTTATGTCAGATAACAAACAGCCCGATCAAGATGGTTTTGATCTTCTCCCGATTTCGTGGACAGGCAGTTGATATTGGCATGAGTGTCTTCGGTTGCGGTTGTAGAAGACCTCGAGGTACTCGAAGATATCATACTTGGCCTCCATGCTAGTCACGTGGTCCCGATGATGCGCCGTAGCGCTTTTTGATAATCGCGATAAGCGCATCGACTGCCTTTGTTCGAGTGATGGAGCAACCCTGGCCAGAACGGCGGCGGTTCACCGCCATGCTTAGGGCATCCAGCACCAGCCTTCTGGTCATGCGGCTGTCCATTGACCAGCCCGCGATCATGCGGGAATACAAGCCAAGGACCGCCGCCGCCGTGAGCCAAGGGCATTAGCCTCACTCACGGTCGGCCCGGGGCCGGCGGGCGGGAGGCGGAGATTGCCAAATACGCGCCCTGGCAGATAATAGAAAAGGCCAAGGAGCGGCGCGGATTGCCGCGGGGTCGGGAGGTTGCCATGAAGTGGAGCGATGGAAATCGGCGGACTCTCCTGATGCTCGCCGCCGGCGTGGTCCTGGTGGTGGGCCTGAGTCTGGCCGCCTGGATATACCTCGAGGACCAGCGCGAGTCCCAACGCGCCCTGGTCTACGAGCAAGGCTATGGCGGCGTATTCCAACTCAAGCCCGAGCACTCCAAGAAGTTCATCCACGACCTGCAACTCTATGGCGGGAAAGCCAATGTCTTCTTTTATGAGCTGACCGGTTGGTTCGAAGGGCTTTGGCACGGCATGCCGCTGGCTCTCATCATCGCCGGCTGCAGTGTTGGTTTCGCCCTGGGTTTGTACCGCGCCGCCCGTCGGGAGCCGCCAGGTTCAGCGCCCGCGAAAGGGGGCGAAGCCGGCGGCGAGTAGGGAGAGGCCTGGGGGCGCTCCCTTGATTGGTCTGGCTCCCACCGAGGAGTCCCGCCACGCCTTCGATGGGACCGCTCCGCGCATAGCCCTGCGGGCTCCGGCGCCAGGCTCTGGCCCGGTTGCCAGGGGCCCTAAATATTTTAGAAGACGGCCTGTCCGGCGCATTATAATATGCCTGCTTTTTCGGCATGCCTAAACTGTGGGCAGCCCAGCGGTCCCGGCAGGGCTGGCGACCTGCGCTGGTCCGGCTCCATCTCTGCCTGGCTTGCACCATGCTCACGGCGGCAGGGTTATTGTCAGTTCCAGACCCAGGATGTTACCGGAGGCAACCACCCAAGCAGAAGGTCAACCCAAGAAGATGCACAACGAACTAGGCGACTCCCAGGAAAGCGGACTCAAGGCCTGGCTTATAACTCCCCTGCTGATCCTGGCCAGCCTGTATAGTCTCTATCTGGTGATCCATCCCTACACCCCCATGTCCAAACTGGACCTGCCGGTCTTGGATCTGACCCAGGTGCAGCGGGCCACCCATGTGTTTTTCCTGCTGGCGGCGGGCTATCTGACCTCATCGCTTTGGAAACGCCAGCGGGCCGGCTGGGGGGGCTATGTTTTCGCGGCCCTGGCGGTGCTGCCCCTGGTGGCCTTTTGGAAGCTGGACCTGGACCTGGGCCAGCAGGCCGCGGGCACGCTCTTCTGGCTGGCGGCCCTGGCCCCGGCGCTCTACCCCCCCTGCAACCGCTGGGTGGACAAGATCGCGGCCCTGCTCTCCCTGGCGCCCTTCCTCTACCTGGTCATCCTCTTTGACGTCATCATCGACCGGGCCATGTTGCCCGAGCCCTGGGACCTGGTCATGGGCTTCGGCCTGACCATGCTCCTGCTGGGCCAGGTCTACCGCTACACCGGCCCCATCCTGCCTTGCCTGGTGCTGGTCTTTCTGCTTTATGACCTGCACGGCGACATGTTCCCCGGCATATTCGCCCACGCCCCCTTTGACTTCGACCTACTGCTGGCCAAGCTTTTCAGCGAGACCGAGGCCGGCCTTTTCGGCATGATCACCGGCGTATCCATGAAATACCTGGTGTATTTCACCATCTTGGGCGGGGTCATCGCGGTGTTGGACCTGGGCCGCATCATCGCCAACATCGCTTCCATGGCCTCCCGGGGCCGGGCCGACGGACCGGGCATCGTCACCGTCATCGCTTCGGTCTTCATGGGCATGTTCAGCGGCTCCGGCGCGGCCGACACCCAGTTCGTCTCCACCATCGGCAAGCCCATGTACGAAAAGGCCGGCTATGACAGGCACGTAGCCGCCGGCTTGGCGGCCACCTCCGGCACCATCGCCATGGTCACCCCGCCGGTGCTGGGCTCCATGGCCTTTGTCATGGTGGAGATTCTCTCCATACCCTATTCATGGGTCTGCATCATGGCCCTGGGGCCCATGCTGCTTTACGCCGTGGCCATACTTTCCTACAACAACCTCTACGCCAAGAGGATGAACCTCAAGCCCCTGGGCCGGGAAACCGGCGTGGGCGGCGGCTACCTGAGGCGCTACAGTTACATCTTCCTGCCCATCCTGGTGATCGTGGCCTTCATCTACCTGGGCTACGCGGTGAGCCTGGCGGTGGTGGTGGCCATCCTGCTCTTCATCGCCTTCGGCTACCTCGACCCCGCCACGCGCCCCAAGAAGAAGACCGCCATCTTCAAGGGGCTGGCCAATGGCTTCGCCTCGCTCATACCCATCGGCACGGCGGTGGTATGCGCCAACCTGATCCTGACCCTGATGGTCATGACCGGCCTGCCCAACAAGGTCTCCCAGTTTCTCACCCTCGTCTCCGGGCAGAGCCTAATCTTCGCCACCTTCTTCGCCGCGGCCTTCAGCCTGCTTCTGGGCATGGGCATTCCCCCCACCGCCACCTACGTGGTTTCCTCATCCCTGACCGCCCCGGCAATCCTGCAGGTGGCCATGGCCAACGGCATACCCCAGGAGGCGGCGCTCTTGGCCACCCACATGTTCCTGATGTACTACGCCATCCTGGCCGACGTCACCCCGCCGGTGGCCCTGTCGGCCTATGCCTCGGCCTCGGTCTTTCTCACCGATCCGCTGAAGACCGGCGTGTATGCGGCCAAGGTGGCCCTGCCCAAATACCTGCTGGGCTTTTCCTTCATCCTGGCCTACCAGGGCACGGCCCTGCTTTTGATCCCGGTATGGCAGACCAGCACCTGGCAGGAGGCCATAGGTGGCTTTCTGTTGCGCCTGACGGCGGTCAGCCTGGGCGCCATCTACATGGCGGCGGCCACTTCGGGCTACGCCCGCCGGCCCTTGCAACAATGGGAGCGCTGGGTTCTGGGCCTGTTGTCCGTGGGCCTGTTCCTTCCCTTCGACTGGATCAACCTGGCGGTGTTCCTGGGCGGCATTTGGTTTTTCCTGGGCAAGAAGGCCCAGGCCTGATCGGCGATTCACGAGCGGCTATTATCATAAAGGCAAGTACGTAAAGGAGGCGGCGGTGAAGAAGCTCATACTATTGGCTTTGGCCTTGATCCTGGGGGCGACCGGCGCGGCTTGGGCCGCCGAGGCCAAACCCAAATTGATGATCACCACCGGCGGCATCGGTGGCGTCTACTATTACTACGGGACAAGCGTGGCCGAGATATTGACCAAGAATGCCGGCGTGGAGGCCACGGCCATCCAGACCGCCGCTTCCATCGACAACCTTCTGCTGGTGCAGCGGCGCACGGACCCCCGCAAGAACACCTATTATTATGGCACCGTGCTGCCGGATTCGGCCTATCTGGCCTACACCGGTCAGGCCGAACGCTTCAAGGACAAGCCGGCCAAGGAAATCAGGGTGCTTTGGGCTATGTACCCCAACCTCATGCACCTGGTGGTGGCGCCGGGTTCGGGTATCAAGAGCGTGGCCGACCTGAAGGGCAAGAGGGTTTCCACCGGCGCGCCGGGATCGGGCACCGAGGTCGAGGCCTTCCTGATCCTGGAAGGAGGCGGCGTGAAGACCAGCGATTTGGGCAAGCACGAGCGCCTGGGGGCGGCCGAGTCCTCCGAATCCCTTTCCCACGGCACCCTGGACGCCTACTTCTGGTCCGGCGGCCTGCCCACCGCCTCCATCACCGAGCTGGCCACCAGCCTGGCCCGCAAGGGCAGCAAGATGGAACTGCTGGATCTGGACCCCGCTTCGGACTTGGTCAAGAATCTGCTGGCCAAGTTCCCTGGCGTGATGGAGGCCAGCGTCATCCCCAAGGAGGTCTACAATACCGAGCGCGACAACAAGACTCTGGCCTTTTGGAACCTGATGGTCTGCCACAAGGATGTGCCCGAGGAGCAGGCCTACGCCGTGACCAAGGCCCTGTATGATGGCCAGGCCCAGCTCAAGGAGAGCGTCAAGGCGGCCAGGGACACCACCGTGGCCAATTCCATCAAGTTCATCGACGGCACCATCCCTTATCACCCCGGCGCCCTGCGCTACTACAAGGAAATCGGCGCGATCAAGTGATGACCCCCGGCCGCGGGGGCCGAGCCGATAAAGGGGCCTCCGTCCGCCGGACGCGGGCGGGGGCTCTTTGGCCTCGGCGGGCGGCCCTCTGCCTGGTCCTGGCGGCGGCTTTGCTTCTGGCAGTCCTGGCGCGGGTGGTGCGGGTGGAAGGACCGCCCCAGACGTCCACGCTCTGGCTCTGGGCCTGGCAGACGGGCCGGGTGGAGTTCATCAACTCCGTCACCCGCCGGCCCGTGGTCATCAGCTTCGGCCTGCCCTGGCGTTTTTCCGGCTTCGCCGCCCGCACCGACCCGGGCACGGAGGAGTACTACACCACCGGAGCTTATGTCTGGAACGAGCGCCTGGCCGGTGAAAGTACCCGCCGAATCAGCTATTGCTCCGAGGTGGGCGTGACTCTGACCCTGGGCGAACGAAGGTTCAGGCAGCAGTCGGGCGGCTGTCTGGAAGCCTCGCTGGTCTGGCCTCCCTAGGCTGATGCGGGGTCCGGCGCGCCTGGTATTATTTCCAAAAACGAAGGACGGCCCCCTGGGCAAGGCAGGCGGCACGGACGGCGAGGAGGGCGGCATGGGACGGACGGCTTTGTTGGTCATAGACATGCTCCACGATTTCCTGGACCCGCGCGGATCGCTCTACTGCGGGGACGAAGCGGCCAAGGTCATCCCCGCGGTAAAGGATCTGCTGGAGGTCCATCGCCGGTCCGGCTCGGCGATCATCTTCGTGGCCGACCACCATCCCCCCGACGACAAGGAGTTCCGCCTTTTTCCGCCGCACTGCGTGCGGGGCACCCCCGGAGCGGAGCCGCTGCCCGGCTTCGCCCCCCGGCCAGGGGAATACCTGGTGCGCAAGACGCGCTACAGCGCCTTCTGGGGCACCGACCTGGAAAATATCTTGCGCGAGGAGGGCGTGGATGAGGCGCATCTGGCCGGCGTCTGCACCTCCATCTGCGTCATGGACACCTGCTCGGACCTGCGCAACCGTGACCTGCGGGCCGTGGTGCACCGCCTGTCCGTGGCCGACTTCGATCCAGAGGCCCACGCCTTCGCGCTGCGGCGCATAGAGAAAATTCTGGGCGGCGAGGTGGTGGACTGAGCGGAGGTCGGCCGGCTAGTCCTCCATTTCCGAGCGTCTGACCAGCTCACGACGCAGCATGTCCTGCACCAGCCGGGCCAGGCGCCGGTGGGTCTCGGCGGGAGGGTTGTCGAAGCGTACGCTGGTGAAGCCCATGGGGCTCCCGGCGCGGATATCGATCTTGCCCCCGCGCACCACCACCGCTTCCACGTCCAGGCTCTCATCCCCCCAGACCAGGGTCAGTTCCACCTTGGACTCGGGCTGGTATTCCCAGGTCAGAGGGTGCACCAGCTTGGCCCCCCCTTCGGAAAGATCGGCCAGGGAGGCCTGGCGCACGTCTTCAACCTGGCGGTTCACGTTTTCCAGGGTGACCCGCAGCGCCTCGGTAAGTTCACGCAACACGATTTTGGGGTGCTTCTGGCGGTTCCACAGTTGGCTGCGCACCTGGCAATCCAGCTTGGGCACCTCGGCATTGATGGCTTTGCGCAACTGGGCCGCGCCGATGAGCACCTTCATGCCGAACTCGAGAGGGGGCGTCACCCTGAAGTGCATGCGCAGGCTGGTTTCATCCAGGCGCGAAGGCACGTTCACCACCAGGACCGTCTCGGTGATGTTGGCGCTCAAGCGGTAGTCGGCGGCGATGTCGAGCAGGGTGCTCTTGTATCCGACTTGCAGCCAGCGGCCGCCGGGCACGTCCTCCAGGCGCAAGGGGAAGATCACCTCGATGCTCTTGCCGATGCGTGAGCGGCTGACCGGCGGCGAGGTCTGGGCGAGAATGATCTTGCGCTCCCGGGTCAGGTCGTGCAGCGTGGAGCCTCGGACTTCTACGGTGCCCAAATCCTCGTCGCGTTCCAGGACCAGGTCGACGTGGTTGCCCGGGCGCAGACAGGCCAGAAAAAGTTCTCTTTGGCTGGGCAGCTGCGGTTGGTTGTCAATGGCCATGGGATGCCTGTCCAAGGTTAATAAGCCGGCCGGCCTCAAAGCGGCGATGGCAGCCAGGGGGTCAGGCGGCGGGCGGGGCAGGGCTCAACCTTGGCGGTCACCGTCAAGTTGGCCTTACGGGTGCCGGTGCGTCCCCATCGGCGGGGACGGCCGTCACCCTTGATCTTAAAGCAGCCGCCGGTCAGGTTTCAAGCGCCGCGACCGTCCAGACGCTCCAACTCCTCCCAGGCCGCGAAGGCATCCTCCATCTCCGCCTCCAGCGCGGCCAGGCGCGCGCTGACGGCCGCCGCCTCCCTGCCGCCCTTGGCGTAGAGTTCGGGGTCGGCCACCTTTTCGTGCAGGGCGGCCTGCTCGCGCTCCAGGGCCTCGATCCTGGCCGGCATCTCGTCAAGCTGGCGGCGCTGGCGGAAGCTCAAGCCCGGCGGTCGCTCAGGCTTAGGGCGCGGCTTGGCCGCCTTGGCGGCCTTGGGGGTGGAAGAGGCCTGGGCGCGGGAAACGGCGCGCTGGGCCAGCCAGTCGTCATAGCCGCCGGCGTACTCGCCCACCGCGCCCCCACCCTCCAGCACCAGGGTGGAGGTGGCCACGTTGTTCAAGAACCGGCGGTCGTGGCTGACCAGGAGCACCGTGCCAGCGAACTCCACCAGGAGGTTTTCCAAAAGCTCGAGGGTCTCGCGGTCCAGGTCGTTGGTGGGCTCGTCGAGCACCAGGAGGTTGGCGGGCTTGGCGAAGAGCTTGGCCAGGAGCAGGCGGTTGCGTTCTCCGCCGGAGAGGACCCGCACCGGGCTACGGGCGCGGTCGGGGCTGAAGAGAAAGTCCTTCAGGTAGCTGATGACGTGGCGCTGGCGGCCACCGACCATTAGCGCCTCCTGGCCCTCGGCCAGATTTTCCTGCACGGTCTTGTCGCCGTCGAGTTCCTGGCGCATCTGGTCGAAGTAGGCCACCTCCAGGTTGGCCCCCAGACGCAGCCGGCCGCGCTGCGGTGATAGCTCTCCCAGGATAACCTTGAGCAGTGTGGTCTTTCCCGAGCCGTTGGGCCCGATTATGCCCACCTTGTCGCCGCGCAGGATGAGGGTGTTGAAGCCGGTGATCACCGGCATTTCTCCATAGGCGAAGTGCACGTCCTCGGCCTCGGCCACCACCTTGCCGGAGAGCCCGGCCTCCGGGGTGCGCAGTCGGACCGCGCCCAGGACTTCGCGCCGGCGGGCCCTCTCGGCGCGCATATGCATCAGCCTGCGCACCCGGCCCTCGTCGCGGGTGCGCCGGGCCTTTAGCCCCCGCGTGAGCCACTCCTCCTCCTGGGCCATCTTCTTGTCGAGTCTGGCGCGCTGCTCCTGCTCGTTGAGCAGGGCCTCCTCCCGCCGGCGCAGGAATTCCTCGTAGGCGCAATTGAAATCAAATATCCGGCCCCGGTCGAGTTCCACCGCCCGGGTGGCCAGGCGGCGGGAGAAGGCGCGGTCGTGGGAGACGAAAACCAGTGCGCCCGGGTATCCGGCCAGGAAATCCTCCAGCCAGACGATGGCGTCGATGTCCAGATGGTTGGTGGGTTCGTCCAGTAGTAGAAGCTGGGGGCCGCCGGCCAGGGCCCGGGCCAGGAGCAGGCGGCGCTTGAGCCCGCCGGATAGGTTTTCGGCGCGGGCCGCCGGCTCAAGGCCCAGGCGGCTGAGCACGCTTTGCAGGCGGTGGTCCTGCCGCCATAGCTCTTGGTCGTCGCAGCGTTCCAGCCCCTGGCGTCCCACCTGGCCCCGGCGCAGCTCAATCAGAGCCCGGCCCTGCTCGCCCAGGGCGCGGGCGGCGATCTCGTAGACCTCGCCCTCCAAGCCGGCGGGTACGTCCTGGGGGAGATAACCTATGCTCAGGCCCACTCCACGGCTGATCTCGCCCGCTTCGGCCTGACCGGCCCCGGCGAGGAGCCTGAGCAGGCTGGTCTTGCCGGCGCCGTTGCGCCCCAGCAGACAGACTCTCTCGCCGGGTTCCACCCGGAAGTTGATTCCTTCCAGGAGAGGATAGCCGCCAAAGGCCAGGCTGACTTCGCTAAGGCTGATAAGGGGCACAAGCTTCTCCGGAGCGTGGGGCGGCCAAATTCACATCACAGGATGAATCATACCCCGAGCCTGGCCAACTATCACCGGCCGCGGAGACGGCGATGGGGCGTCCGCGGAGTCCGGGTGGTCCGGCGCATGCGCAGGACGGCTGTCGGCGGTAGGGGGCAGGGGAGCTGAAGCGGGGTCGGGCCCAGACTAGTCCTGGAGCACCACCAGGGCGTCCACCGCCAAGGGCCGGCCCTGGGGCAACTTGACCGGGTTGAGGTCGATCTCGGCCACCCTGGGGTCCTTGAGACCGATCTCCCCCAGGGCCACCAGCAGCCGGGCCAGGGCCGCGCGGTCCACCGCCGGCTCGCCCCGGAAATCGTCAAGGAGCTTTCCGCCCCGCAGCTCGTCCATCATGTCCAGGGCGTCGTCCTCGCTCAAGGGGGCCACCCGGAAAACCACGTCGCCCAGGGCCTCGGCCTGGACGCCACCCAGGCCCAGCATCACGGCCGGGCCGTAATGGGGGTCGCGGATCAATCCGGTGATCAGTTCGCGCCGGCCGCCGACCATCTCCTGCACCAGGAATTCGCTCAAGCCCGGGGCGCGGGCCATGAGCCGGGCGCAGGCATCCTCCACCTCCCGGTCGCTTTTAAGGCTCAGCTCGACCAGGCCCAGCTCCGTCTTGTGGGCGTAGGCCGCGCCCGAGGCCTTGAGCGCCACAGGGTAGCCCAGACGGCGCGCCTCGGTCACGGCCTGGTCAGGGGAGAAGGCCAACGCTTCTCGCGGGACGGCGACGCCCTGGCCGGACAGATAGCGCTTAGATTCGTGCTCGGACAGGGTGACGGTCCGGGGGGCGCCGGTGGCAGCCTTTTCGGGCATGGCTCGCACTCCTTCATAGCAATATGCGATCAAGGCCAGCCATGGCTTTGATCATCGGTCGGCAGGCCAACGCGTGGCTTTGTCCTGCCTCGCGGGCGGTTGCGCCCTCGGCGGGCCATCCCCTGGGGTGGATCCATGGCCTCCCTGCCAATTAGCGTTCAAACTACTCGTTGGAACGCAACTTGGTATCAGGAATGGGGACGCGGCAGATCAATATTTACCCCGTGGGAAGGCAAGCGGCAAGCGCGCGAGCGCCTAGCGCGGGTCAGCAAGGCCCCGCGCCCCCGACGCACGAAGATGGAGGGGTCCCTCAGCCGGCTTGGCCGAAGCGCTGGCGGTGAATCACCGGCGGGCGGCGGAGCGGGGCCGGCGATTCCTGGAGCGGCCGGCCCAGGGGAATGATGCCGGCCAGGGCCAGATCGGGTGGCACCCCCAAGGCCTGGGCCATGACCGTGGGGTCGAAGAAGGTGAACCATAGCGAGCCCAGGCCCATCTCGGCCGCGGCCAGCATGAGGTTCTCGATGCCCGCGGAGACGGCCATGAGCGCGCCCTGGGGCTGGTTGAAGTAGCTGCCCAGGCCGCCCTGGGCCGGGTCATAGATCACGGCCAGGAGCAGGGGGGCCTGGTCCAGGAAGTCGAAGCGGTACTTGGCCGCCCAGCCCGGCCCGCCTTGGGCCGCCACCGCCCGGGCGGCCTCCTCGCCCAGGGCACGCACCTGGGCCTTGACCGGCGGGTCGCTGATGACCAGGAATTGCCAGGGCTGTTGGTTGAGGGGGCTGGGGGCCCACTGGCAGGCATGGATGAGCTCGAGCACCTGGGCCTCGTCCAGGGGATCGGGGGCGAAGGCCCGGCAGCTGCGCCGGGCTCGGAGCACGTCCTTGAATTCCATGCTGAAGCCTTTCCGCCGGCCTGGTTCGCTAGACGGCCGCCTTTTTCTTGTCCTGCTTGCGCCGCTCCTCGTCGCGAATCTCGCGCCTCAGAAGCTTGCCGACCTTGGACTTGGGCAGCATGTCCCTGAACTCAATATAGGAGGGCACCTTGTAGGGGGCCAGGCGGTCGCGGCAGAAGCGGATCAGCTCGGTCGCGCCCACGCCCTTGGCGTCCTCCTTGAGCACCAGGATGGCCTTGATGCGCTCGCCCACCTTGGGGTCGGGCACACCCACCACGCAGGCACCCACCACCACCGGGTGGTCCTGCAGCACGGCCTCGATTTCCGAGGCGCTGACCCGATAGCCCTTGTGCTTCAGGATGTCCGCGGAACGCTCCACGTAGATGATCTGGCCGTTCTCGCCGGACTTAACGTAGTCGCCGGTGCGATAGAAAATCTCCCCGTCCAGGTTCACGAAGGAGCGCGCCGTCTCTTCGGGCTTGTTGAGATATTCCTTGCTGGAGCAATCGGAGGTCACGAGCAGTTCCCCGGTCTCGCCGGGGGCGGCCACCGCCAGGGTGTCTGGGTCGACGATGCGGACCCGGCGTGACTTGAGGGGCACCCCGATGGACATGGGCGGGGGCTCGCCATGATCCAGGCGGCTGTAGGTTATATGGCCGGCCTCGGTGGAGCCGTAGACCTGGTAGATGGGCACCCCGGCGCGCTCCTTCCAGCGCTTCAGAACCTCCCGGGGCAGGGCGTCGCCGCCGCAGTAGCAGTAGCGCAGGGAGCTGAGGTCGTACTGCTCCAGGCGGTCGTTCTCCAGGATCATGCGGTATAGGGCCGGCACCCCCAGCATCCAGCGGACCCGGTGACGGGCGATGGCTTCCAGGATGGCGTCCACCTGGGGCACGGGCATGAGCACGGTGGTGTTGCCTTGGTTGAGGCCCAGGGCCATCAACAGCCCCAGGGCCATGATGTGGAACAGGGGGTTGATGGCGATGTAGACATCCTGGCCCGGCCGGACATGGCCGGCCAGCACATCCTCCATGATGTCGGTCACGTAGGAGCAATGGCCCCAATGGTTGCCGGGCACGCCCTTGGGGAAGCCGGTGGTGCCGCCGGTGTAGAGGATGTAGGAGAGGTCGGTCACCGGGTCCAGCTCCACCCGGGGCGGCCGGGGGGCGGACCTGAGCAGGCGGCGGAAGGGTATCACCTCGGAGCCGCCGCGCACCTTGCCGTGCGGGGCCTTGTCGAAGAGGGAGGCCACCAGGCGCTTGGACCAGGAGACCATGTCCAGCAGGTTGGTGACGATAATGTGCTGCAAGGTGCTGCCGGCGGCGATCTCCTTGACATAGCCGAAATTGGTGTCGTGGCAGACCACGGCCTTGGCCCCGCAGTCGGAGATCATGTACTTGATCTCGTGGCTGGTGTAGATGGGCGAGACCAGGACCACCACCACCCCGATCTTTTGGGCGGCTAGAAAGGTGACGATGAGCTGGGGACAATTGGAAAGGTAGATTAGCAGGCGGTCGCCCTTCTTGAGCCCCAGGGCCGTAAGCCCGGTAGCGAAGCGCTCCACCAGCTCGCCCAGCCGGGCATAGGAAAAGCGTTGGCCCAGAAAGACCAGCGCCGTGTGGTCCGGGTGCTGCTGGCGGGCCTGGTCGAAGCGGGTAAACGTGAACTCGGGCTGCAAGTCGCTCCTCCTCAGTTGGTCCCGAAATAGGCGGCCTTCACGTCGGGGTTGTCCAGAAGCTCTTCCTTGGTTCCCTCCACCACCGCCGAGCCGTTTTCCAGGATGTAGCCATAGTCGATGATGGGCATGATGGGCCTGGCATACTGTTCGGCCACGATTATGGAGGTGCCACGCTGGTTGCGGATGTCCAGTATGGACTTGGCCAGCCAGTATTGGATGGCCGGCGAGAGCCCCAGGAGCGGTTCGTCGAGCAACAGGAGCCTGGGCTGAGCCATGAGCGCGCGGCCGATGGCCAGCATCTGCTGCTCGCCGCCGCTCAGGAAGCCGCCCAGCCGGTTCTCCAGCTTGACCAGGGCCGGAAAGATGGTCATGACGTAGTCCAGGGTTTCTGTGGCCTCCTTGGGCTTGGCCAGGTAGCCGCCGATGCGAAGGTTCTCCATGACGCTGCTCTCGGGGAAGATGCGGCGCCGCTCGGGGCAGAGCACGATGCCGGCCTCCGCCCGCTTGGCGGGCTTGAGCTGCATCACGTCCCGGCCCAGGAAGCTCAAGGCGCCTCGAATGGTGATGCGCTCGCCCCCGGCCATGGCCTCCTTCTTCTGAATGTCGAGCATGATCCCGGCCAGGGTGTACATCAGCGTCGATTTGCCGGCGCTGTTTGCGCCGAAGACGCCCACGATCTGGCCCTCGCCGCAGGAGAGGCTCACGTTGTTCAAGGCCAGCATGTTCTCGTAGAAGACCATCAACCCCCGTGCCTCAAACATAGCTGTAGACCTCCTCCGAGCCGAAGTAGGCGGCCTTGACCTCCTCGTTGGCCATGACTTCCTCGGGCGTGCCTTCCGCCACCTTGGCGCCGAAGTTCAGGACCAGCACCCGGTTGGCCAGGCGAAAGAGTTCGCGCAGGCGGTGTTCGATCATGATCAGGGTCACGCCCTCCATGCGCAGCTTTTCCATCAGGGGCACCATGGAGGCCATCTCGCTCATGGAAAGCCCGGAGAAGACCTCGTCGCAGACGATCACCTCCGGCCTGAGCGCCAGGCAGCGCGCCAACTCCAGGCGCTTCAAATAGCCGGTGGGGAGGGTGGAGGCCATCTTGTAGGGCACGTAGGAGTCCCGCTCGAAGCCGATTTCCTCCAGAATGTCCACGGCCACGGCATCGCGGCTGCCCAGGCGGCCTCCACCCCGCCAGCCGCCGGTGCGCCGGGCCCGGGGCGAGATCAGGGGCACGATGAGGTTCTTGAAGGCCGGCAGGCTGTAGTAGGGGCGCATGACCTGAAAGGTTCGCGTGAGCCCCGCGTCGGCGATCTTGTGCGGCTGCCAACCGGTGATGTCACGGCCCTGGAAGACGATCCTGCCCGAGGTGGGAGTGACGAAGCCGGTGATGCAGTTGACCAAAGTGGTCTTGCCGCTGCCGTTGGGCCCGATGACGCCCAGGATGTCGCCCCGGTTCAGCTCAAAACAGACCGAGGACAGCGCCTGCACGCCGCCGAAGATCTTGTTGACGTCGTCGACGACCAGGATGGGCGCCTTGTTGGCTTCTTCTGTGGCCATGACCGCTCCCTAGATGTTGACCCAGCGCTCGAACTGGTTGTACTTGCGCGTGGCGTAAGCCATCAGTCCTTCGCTCTTGAAGACGATGAAGGCTGTCAGGATAACGGCGTAGACCGCGATGCGCAGGGTTCCGAAGTCCCGCAAGAGTTCGCTGATGGGCACCAGGATCAGGCAGCCCAGCACCGGTCCCACCAAGGTGCCGCCGCCGCCCACCACCGTGGCCGCGATGGGGATGATGGAGAAGTCCAGGGCGAACTGGGAGATGCCCGCCCACATGTAGATATGGGCCAGGGTGGCCCCGCCCAGGCAGCCCAGGCAGGAGGCGATGAAGACCGCCAGGGCCTTGAAGGTGGTGATGTTGATGCCGCTGGCCTTCACCGCCTGGTCGTTGTCCTTGACCCCCCGGAGCACCAGGCCGATGTCCTCGTTCACCAGCCGCCGGAGCCCGAACAGCAGGAGCAGCAGGCAGCCCAGGAGCACGTACTGCTCCAACCAGCGGTTGGGCAGGCCGTCCACCCCCAGCACCCCGTCGGTGCCGCCCAGGATGTCCAGGGCCTCGATCAGGCGGGCGGCCAGAAGGGGGAACATCAGGCTGACGATGGCGAAGTAGACTCCCCGGAGCGGCAGGCAGGGCCACATGAGCAGGGTGCAAATGATGCCGCCCAGGACCGTGGCCATGGGAATGGCCAACAGCGGAGGCAGACCCAGCCAGGTGTTCAGGTAGGCCGAGGTGTAGGCGCCCACTCCGATGTAGAGCGCCCCGCCCAGGGAGACCAGTCCGACGTAGTGGGCCAGGAAGTCGAAGCTGACCGCCAAGAGCGCGTAGATGCCGATAATGGAGACGACCTTCTGCCAATAGGGGAATGCGGTCAAGAAAATCGGCAGGCCCAAAAGCCCGATGATGAGGGTCAGGCGCGGAGCCAGAAGATAGGCCATCTCGCGCCAGGATGCGATGGCGTATACGCCGTCGGTGCGCACCTTGATGCCCCGGTCCACCCGCTCCTTGCGCCGGTCTTGCGTTGGTTCGGTCATGTCTAGACCCTTTCCTCCAGCTCTTTCTGGCGGCCGAAGAGCCCGCTGGGCCTCCAGATCAGGGTGAGGATGATGGCCAGGATGGCCACCACCACCTGGTAGTGGGGACCCAAAAGAACCACGGTGAGGATTTGGGCGAAGCCGATGATAAACGCGGCCATGATCGCCCCGGTCCAGCTGCCCAGGCCGCCGACGATGCACACCGCCACGGCCATGATCAGCACGTTGTAGCCGGCTTCCACCACTATGTTGCCCAGGGGAAGCAGAACCAGGGCCGCCGCCCCGGCGAAGGCCGAGCCCAAGGCCATGGCCACCACCGCCATGCGGTCGCTGTCGATGCCGAGCGTCAGCGCGGCGCGCTCGTCCTGGGCCATGCCCTTAAGGGCCAGGCCCAGACGGGTATGGTTTACAAACAGCCACAGCCCGCCCACCAGAAGCGCGCCCAGCAGGACCACCAGCAGGCGCTGAAGGTCCACGGTCACCCCCAGGATGCCCACGCTGCCGGTGGCGAAGGGCGGCAGGATCACCGTGGCGCCCTTGAGCCCCCCCCAGCGCAGGCCTTCCAGAATGGCCAGGCCTATAGCGTAGGAGGCGATGATTTCGCTGATGGCCATGCCGCGGACCCTGACCAGGATGAGCTGATACATGGCCGCCCCGGCCAGGGCCATGATCGCCAGAGCCAGCAGGCCGGCTAGGGGATAGGGAAGTCCCAGCCGGTGCAGGAGCTGCCAGCAAATGTAGCCGGCGGTGACGTAGAGAGCGCCGTGAGCGAAGTTGGGCAGGCGGCTGATGCCGTAGACCAAGGTGAAGCCCAAGGCCATCAGGGCCAGGGATACGCTGTTGATGATGCCGTAGATCAGGATGTCCATGGACGGCTCCCGCTTGGGACGGCTCCGCCGGGGGCGGTTGGGGCCGCCGGGCGGGGGCTGCCCGCCCGGCGACTGGCTTTATTGGTTCCTGGTCCGGCCGAACCTACTTTTTCATCCAGGGAGGCAGCAGTATCTCGCCCATCGCGATGCTGGGCGGGAAGACTACTATGCGCTTGCCGGCCTGCCACTGGAAGATGGTGCCCACCGCGCCCTCCTGGGGGTCGAGACTGGGGATCACCTGATGGCTCTTGGGGTCGAACTTGATGCGGCCGTAGACGCCCATCAGGTCGGTCTTGGCCAGGGCGTCGGCCACCTTGTCCGAATCCACGCTGGCGGCGCGCTCGATGGCGTCCTTCAGGGTGTATACGGCCATGTAGCTGGAGGAGGTGCCATAGCCTTCGGGCTCCACTCCCCACATCTTCTTGTAGGCATCGACGAACTTCATGGTCCAGGGGGTGGCGTTGCTGGGGGCGTTGCCGGCGTTGACCACGTTGGCCAGGCAGAATTCGCCCTTGCCCTCGGTGGCGGCCCAGAAGGCGGGCTGCTCGGCGGCGGCGATGATGGAGCCGAAGGGCAGGGCCGGCACCTTCATGTCATACCATTGCTTGAGCAGGATGGAGGTTTCAGGCATATCCATCCAAATCAGCATGACTTGGGCCTTCTGGTCCTTGGCCTTGATAAGGCCCATGGAAAAATCGGTGGCTCCGGTGGGGTAGACCTCCGGTTCGCCCAGCACCGTCCAGCCCTTGCCGGCCATGATTTTGGCGATGAGGCTGCCGCCGGCCCGGGCGTGGGCCACGTCCTGAACCATGATGAACAGGCGGTTCAGGTCGAACTTCTTGCCGATTTCAAGCAAGCTGGGGATGATCTCCCCGCCCACCATCCATTTGGCCTCGCCGGAGATGCGGAACAGGTACTTGTACTTCTCGGGGTTCTCGGCAATGGTTTCATGATACTTGGGGGTCAGCGCGCCGGTGGTCAGGATGGACACCTTCTTGTTTTTGACCAAAAGCGGCATGGCCGCCAGGGCCGCCTCCGAGCGCACCGGTCCGCCCACGATGAAGTCGGCATGCTTTTCAAGGATGAGCTTTTCCAGGGCCAGGAGCGCCTCGCTCACCGGCACGCCGGGCTCCAGGTCGCGGGTATCGATGACCTCCACCGCCAGGGGGCGTTTCTCGTTGCCCACCTGCACTCCACCCTTGGAGTTGATCTCCGAGACCGCCAGCTTGATGGCGCGCTCGGCGTCCCAGCCATAAAGGAAAGCAGTGGAGAGCGGGCACCCCAGGACGATGGGTTTGACCGCCGCCTGGGCCGGGGCGGCGGGGGCCTGGGCCAGGCCCACTAGGGCCGCCAGTATAAATAGAACCTTGATCTTGCCAAGCATACCGTTACTCCTTTTGCCGGGAGGGTGAAGGGGACGGTTGAGGGCCGGGCTCCGGGGAAGGCGTCTCAATCCGGTGCAGATCAATCAGCCTTCGCAGCTGGGCGAGGGTGATACCCAGAACCTCGCAGGCTTGGGTCTGATCGCCGTCGGTCGCGTTGAGTACCTTGACGATGTGCTCCCGCCTGACCTGACTGAGCGACTTGATCTGGCTCATGGACGCCTGCCTGCCCTTTCGCGTGCACCGCCCCACAAGGGAGCAAGCAGCGTGCCAGGTTCGGTCCGCCAGGACGGGCTCAGGCAACACGCCGGATACATGGGGATTAGTCTCGGCGACGAAGGGGCGGGGCGCTCAGGCGGCGCATTGTTGGTGGAAAGGACCTTGCCAGGGGTGGAAAGAGGCTTGCCAGGGCCGGCGGACGGCCCTCAGCGCGCCGCGATGGTCTTTTCCGGGGCCTCCAGGCCGAAGCGCCGCAGCCTCTTGCGCAGGGTGGGGCGGGAAACCCCCAGGGCCTTGGCCGCGGTGGAGAGGTTCCAGCCGGTTTGCCCCATGGCCTCCAGGATGTGCTCGCGCTCCACCTGCTCCAGGGAGCGCAGGCCGGTCTGGGCAGGGGGCTCGGCGTGGGGCGAGGACAGGGCGGCGCGCACGGTCTCGGCCAGGAGCACCTGGCCCCGGGATTCCAGCATGCCCTTGGTGAGCACGTTGCGCAGCTCGCGCACGTTGCCCGGCCAGGGGTGGGACATCAGGGCCCGCATGGCCTCCTCCTCCACCCTGGTCACCCGGGCCTGAAGCTCATGGTTCAGGTGGACCAGGAAAAACTGCACCAAGTCGGGCAGGTCCTCGCTACGCTCGCGCAGAGGGGGCACCCGCATGCTGATCACCTTGAGGCGGTATAGCAGATCCTGGCGGAAGCGGCCCTGCTGGGACAGAGCATGCAGGCTCTGGTTGGTCGCGGCCACGATGCGGGCCTGGGAGCGCTGGACCTGGGAGCCGCCCACGCGGGTGAACTCGCGATACTCCAGAAAACGCAGGAGTTTGGCCTGGAGGTTGAGTGGAAGGTCGCCCACTTCGTCGAAGAAAATGGTCCCCTCGCCGGCCAGCTCCACCCGGCCTTTCTTGGTTTCCACCGCTCCGGTGAAGGCGCCGCGCTCGTGGCCGAAGAGTTCCGACTCCAGCAAGTTGTCCACCAGGGTGGTGCAGTCCACGGTCACGAAGGGCTGGTCGCGCAGGTTGGATGACTCGTGGATCATCCGGGCGATGAGTTCCTTGCCGGTGCCGGTCTCACCTTCGATCAGCACCGTGGCCCGGTTGCGCGAAAGCAGCCCTATGGTCTTGAAGATCGACTGCATGGCCGGGGTGTGCCCCACGATGCGTCGGCCCGGGGCGGGCCCTTCCTCGCTCCAGATGACCTGGGGGCTCTTGCGCGAGGCGTCGGCGATGTGCAGGGCGCGGGTCACCGCCTGGTCGAGTTCGTCGACGTCCAGGGGCTTGTGGATGTAATCGTATGCGCCCTGGCGCATGGCCTCGATGGTGGTCTCCATGTCGTGGAAGGCCGTGATCATGATGACCTTGGCTTCGGGGTCGCGGGGGGCCATGTTGGACAGGATCTCCAGGCCCGACATGTCCGGCAGGCGGATGTCCAGGATGACCACCTGGGGGTGGAGCTTGCGCCAGAGGCGCAACCCCTCCTGGCCATCGCCCGCGCCGTGCACGCTCAGGCCCTTCTCCTTGAGAAACATCTCCAGGGATTCGCGGATGGAGGCCTCGTCATCTATGACCAGTATGGTCCTCATGGTGGACATGGCAGCCTCATGGTGAAGGTTGCGCCCCGGCCAGGGCGGCCGCCCACCAGCACCCGCCCGCCGTGGGCCTCCACGACCCGCTTGACGTTGGACAGCCCCAGGCCGGTGCCGCTGGCCTTGCTGGTGAAAAAGGGCGTGAATACCAGGGGCAGATGCTTGGGATCCACCCCGGACCCGCTGTCTTCCACCCCCAGCTCGACATAGGGTCCGGCCTGGTCCCGGCCGTGCAGGCTCCAGACCACGATGTCGCCTTCGGCAGGCGTGGCCTCGATGGCGTTCAAGAGCAGGTTGATGAGGGCCTGTTCGAGCTTGCCGGCGTCGGCGGTGACCAGGGGCAGGTCCGGGGCGTGGCGTTGCTCTATGCGCAGACGCTTCTCCTGGACCTTGGGGTCCAGCAGCTCCAGACAGCTCCGGACCAGGGCCGCCAGGTCCAGGGGCGAGGTTTGTAGGCTCAGAGGGCGGGCGCTGTCCAGAAGCTGGCGGAGGATGCCCTCCAGACGGGTGATCTCGCGCACGGTGATCTGTAGGCGGCGCAAGTCGTAGCCGTCCAGGTCGAGCTTGCGGGCCAGGATCTGCATGTTCATCTTGATGGCCGAGAGGGGGTTTCTTATCTCATGGGAAAGGGATGCGGTGAGGTGGCCCACGTAGGCCAGGCGCTCATGCTCGCGCACCTTCTGCTCCATGGCCACCCGGGCGCTGATGTCGCGGCAGATGCCGATGGTGACCGGGCCCCGGTCCATCTCCACCACCCGGGCCTTGATTTCGGTGGCCGCGCGGTCGGCCGAGCAGCCGGCCCGCTTGTATTCCAGCTGGGCCTGGTTGGAGCGTCCGGCCAGGTTTTCCAAATAGGCCTTGCCCACCATCTCCTGGTCGTCCGGATCGACGAAGCTCAGGAAAGGCTGCCCCATAACCTGCTCCAGGCTGGCGTGATGCATGCGACAGAAGGCCTGGTTGGCGAAGACGATGAAACCGTCGCCGATTATGAAATAGCCGTCGTTGATTTCGTTGACCAGGGTTTTGTATTGCCGTTCACTTTCGGCCAATTGGGCTGTGCGGGTCTGCACCTGCTCCTCCAGCTGCTGGGCGTGGCGGCGGATTACCTGCTCGTGCATGTGCTGGAATTGGTCGGAGAAGCGGTGGATGGTGAAGGACAGGACGGCGTTTATCGCCTCCAGGGATTGGGCCAGGACCGTCAGCAGGCCCTCCTCGCGCAAGCGACGGATGATGACAACCCGGAACAGCTCGAAGGCCTTCTGCACGTCGGACAGGGGAAAGCCGGCCTGCAGGCGCTTGGAGGTGATGAAGTCGATGAAGCGGACCATGGTTTCCAGCCGGCCGCCGTCCAGGGCGTGCAGATCGGCCTCGAAGGCCCGGGTCACGGTGTAGAAAAGCTCCTCCTGCGGGCGCTGGCGATAGTTGGGCGAAAGCACGGCCAGGCGTTCCACCCACTCGGTCACCAGCTCATCTTGGCGCACGCGCAGCCAGTCCAGGAGTTCGGAGGGGCAGGGGGGCCAGGGGCCGCCCAGGCTTAAGGCGGGGGAAGGGGCCGCCTCGGGGGCCGAATGGAAACTCATGGCCGGCGTCCGGCGGGCGCGAAAAACTGGTGCCGGCGGGGTAGCAAAGCAATGCCTCGCACGCGGGTTGGGGGGCTGTAGGCGGGCCGGGGAGAGGAGGAAGGGGAGCCCTGGGAGAGCGTCAAGGGTGCGGGACCGGCTGCCTTATTAAAGAAATAGCACAGGCCGCCAAGGGGACACAAGCCGCCCCGGGCTCCATCGGCGGGCCGACCAAGCGCCACCTGCCGGACCGGGGCCGGGTATCGTGCCGGGAGAAGGACAAAAAGCCGTTTGACCGAACCGGGAAGTTCTGCCACCATCTGCCAAGGCCAGGTGATACGGCCCAGGCACCACAAGGAGGCCCCAAGCACTCATGTCCGGTTCGCAATCCGTGACCATCCTGGAGACCACGCTGCGCGACGGCAGCTACGCCATCAACTTCCAGTTCACCGCCGCCGACACCGCCATCATCTGCGCGGAGTTGGAAAAGGCCGGCTTCGAGTTCATCGAGATAGGCCATGGCGTGGGTCTGGGTGCCTCGGAAAAGGGCATGGGCCAGGCCGCCGAGACCGACGAGGTCTATTTGAAGTCCGCGGCCGAGGCCCTGAGCAGGGCCCGCTTCGGCATGTTCTGCATACCCGGCGTGGCCACCCTGGAGCACTTGGACCTGGCCGCCGACCAAGGCATGGGCTTCGTGCGGGTGGGCACCAACGTCACCGAGGTGGAGACGGGCAAGCCGTTCATCGCCAAGGCCAAGCAAAAAGGCATGTACGTCTCGGCCAACATGATGAAGTCCTATGCCATGCCCCCCAGGGAGATGGCCGATAAGGCCCTGTTGCTGGAGGACTACGGCGCGGACGTGCTCTGCGTGGTCGATTCGGCCGGCGGGATGCTCGATGACGACCTGCGGCAATACTTCGAGGCCATCAAGGCCCGCTCGAACATCCCTTTGGGCTTCCACGGCCACGACAACCTGGGCCTGGCCGTGGCCCACTCCCTGCGCGCGGTGGAGCTGGGCGCGGTGGTGGTCGATGGCTCCCTGCAGGGCCTGGGGCGCAGCTCGGGCAACGCCCCCACCGAGATCCTGGTGGCGGCGCTGACGCGCATGGGCATCCGTACCGGCATCGACTACCTCAAGGTCATGGACATCGGGGCCAAATACATACGTCCCCTGATCAGGCGCGGCGGCCTGGGTTCCCTGGACCTGGTGGCGGGCTACGCTCAGTTCCACTCCAGCTACATGGGCACCATCCGCAAGTTCGCCAGCAAATACCGGGTGGACCCGCGCAAGCTCATCATCCGCCTCTGCGAGGTTGACCGGGTGGAGGCCCCGGCCGCCCTGGTGGAAAGGCTGGCCCAGGAGCTATCCAGGCAGGGAGACGAGGTGTTCTCCGCCCGCTTTGATTTCGACGAGTACTTCGGCGACGAGCAGAACCGCTAGACGGCCCGCGCCCGCCCAAGACCGAGACGGGCGCGAGCGAGTTCCCGCGGCCCAGCAGGAGACCCCCAACTTGCCCCAACGCATCGATTTGCCGCAGATCATCGCCCGTCACGGCCAGCGGATATTCCTGATCGACCCCGCCACGGGCCGCGAGTTGACCTACGCCGGGCTGGGGGCGTTGGCCGCCGAGTTGGCCGCCGGCATGGCCGAACGGGGAGCGGCTCCCGGCCGGCGGGTGGCCCTGCTATTGCCCAACTGCCTGGAATTCGCGGCGCTCTATTTCGCCTGCCTGCTCTCGGGGGTGGTGGCGGTGCCGG
>JAJZPI010000043.1 GCA_021811275.1 Deltaproteobacteria bacterium | reverse complement strand
CCGGCCACGCAGGATAAGCAGGCAGGCTCCGTTCACCACCAAGCCCAATACCGCCACCAGAACCGCTTGGTCGAATTGGATGTCCACAGGGTGGATGAGTCGGGTCAAGCTCTCCCAGGCCATGATCAGGGCGAAGACCACCAGCAGTACCGCGCTGGCGAAGGCGGCCAGCGAATTGACCTTGCCGGTGCCGAAGTTGAACCTGGCGTCCCGGGCGTGCCTGCGGGTGTAGAAGTAGGCGAAGGCCGATATGCCCAGGGCCGAGGCGTGGGATCCCATGTGAAGGCCGTCGGCCAACAGAGCCATGGAACCGTAGTAGACCCCGGCCGTGACCTCCACGGCCATGGCTGCTAAGGTTATGGCGATGACCAGGATGGTCCGGCTCTCGCCGGCTTTGGGCAGGTCCTGGCCGAAGGTGTGGTCATGCTCCCAGTGATCGATGGATCGCGTATGCATCGCTTTACCTTTCCCTGGGCCGATGCCCCGCACGAAAAGCCGGCCGCCGGCGGGCAATATCCATGAGGGCTACGGGGAGGACTCGGGGGCTAGCCCAATCTATCAGGCCGCTATGTTTTGTCAAATCTAACGCCCTCCAATGACGCCTGATTCAGTCTTGAACGCCAGCCGGCGCGGGGCCTGGCCGCCAAGGAGCGCGCAGCGACGGAAGGCTCCTTGAAAGGCGATTCACATACTGCCGGTCTCCGCCCGGTGAGATTGGGGCTTCACAGTCTGGAGCTAATTAATCACCAAGCTTGACGCGCATTATGCAAAAAAGTAACTTGGCGATGGTTGTTCGGTGGAGCGGGTATGAAATTGACTTGGCGGGAATTGCGTCAACGAGAACCGGGTCGAGCGGATGTTTGATGTGGCCCCATCCGTCGCTCAGGGCGGTTATCGCCAAGCCAGGAATAGAAATAAAGTATAAAGTATGATATCGGCCAGTGGCCGGCATTGAGCTCTGGGGCGTCATCCCGCTGATAAACGTTTCCGGGGCCACGCCGACGAGGCGGTGGATTACGGAATGATTTCTTGTTATCATCTGAACGCTGGCCGCCGCTCGCATGGCGGCCGCCCAGGGGCGGAAAATCCCTCGGCGAAGGGGGACGCTCCCGGGAAAAAGCTTGAATTTTAGCTGGGTTCGTGTTAAACACAGCCCAGGAGGCCCGGGCATGAGCGCTGAAACCCCCCTACGTAGCGGGCGCCCGCTTTTCCGGCCGCAGAAAAAGCGATCCGGCCGGGGCCTGCGTCGTTTTCTCACCCTTTCTCTGTTGGTGGTTTTGCTGGCCGTAGCCGTGGGCGCGGGCTGGCTGCTCTACATCACCAACAATGGAAGCCAGGCTACCGCCGCCGTGGGAAAGGAGGCCAACACCTCGGTCCCCACCGAGCCGTCGGCGCCGGTGACGGAGAGGCCGGTCCCTCCTTCGACCAAGCCGCCCATTGAACAGGCTTCCCTTGAAACAAAGCCGCCCAAGGCCGCCCCGCTGCCGGACTCGGCTCCCCCGGTCGCCGCCGCGCCCGCCAATCTGCCGCGCCCGGTGGGCCAGGGCGAGGGTCCGGCGCTGACCTTCTGCTACCAGGGCAAGGTCCCGGACTCGCGTCTGCTGGTGGTTGACAAGTCCCGCCAGCGCCTCATGGTCCTGCGCTACATGGGCCAGATGCTCATTGAGTTCGAGTATCCCTGCGCCACGGGCATGCAGACAGGCAGCAAGCAAAACGCCGGCGACGAGCGCACCCCCGAGGGCATCTATTTCACCACCCACCGCTTTGAAGACAACAAGATCACCGTATTCGGCGACCGGGCCATCCATCTCGACTATCCCAACGCCTTTGATCAGTGCGCCAACCGCGACGGTTCGGGCATTTTCCTGCACGGGACCGACAAGAACTTGAAACCACGCTCCAGCAACGGCTGCGTGGTCATGCGCAACGACGACCTGGCCATAGTCTCGACCTTGATAAAGGAACAGTTCACTCCCATCATCGTGGTGGATCACCTCGTGCTGCCCAAGGCCGAGGAGAGAGGCCAAACCTGCGACTTTCTGCAAAGGTTGGCCTTGCACAGCCTGGAGCAGGCGGAGGCCAAGCTGGGTCCCCAGGTCAGCCTGCTCACCCCGCCCCCGCAGAAGTCCGTGATGAACGAGTTGGACATCCTTGGCCAGCGCCTGGCCGGCTTCGATCTGAAGAGCGGCAAGATAGAGGCGCAGACCTTGGGCATGGCCATATTCGGCCTGGGCAACAGCTGGGTGGTGGTGGCGGATCAGCGATTCAAGGGCCCGAAGAACGAGGAGTTGAGCGTCACCCGGCGGTTCTATCTCAACGGAGAGGATCTGGCCAAGGCCAGCCTGGTGCAGGGCCAGTGGGTGGTGGCCGACACCCCCCAGGCCAAGCTCCTGGCCTCCTGGGCTCCCCCGCTGCCGCCGGCTCCCGCCCCGGTGTTGGTGGCTTCGGCCAAGCCGGCGGCGCCGGCCGAGCAGCGGCCAGCGCCAGCCGCGGCGATCAAGGAACCCGCCCCGGCGCCCGCCGCCCACCAGCCTCAGCCCCCCACCAAGTCCACGCCCGAGGAGCATCTGCGGACCATGCTGGCCCAATGGCTCAAGGCATGGGGAAGCAAGAACGTGAACGCCTATATCAGCTTCTATGCCACGGACTTTCGTAGTCAGGGCATGGACCGCGAGGCCTGGCGGAAGCACAAGACCTATCTCAACAATGTTTACCGGGAAATCGGCGTGGAGGCCAAGAACGTGAAGGTGGAGATGGTGGGAACCAAGGCCCGCGTCACCTTCACCCAGCATTATCGTTCGGATTGGCATCGCGACGTGGGGCGCAAGACTCTGGAGCTAGTTTTGCGCGGTGGCCATTGGCAGATCATCCGCGAAAACTGGGAGGCCTTGCCCGGACGCGCCTAGATCGGCGGCCTCTTTTGCTAAGGGCGTGAATATTGCCGCAAGATGGCTTTGATATTTTGGTGGTGCGCAAATCCGGGCCGGTGAAGTCCCTGAACATCAAGTCCTGGTGGATCTATTTGGTTCTGGGCGCGATGGTCACGATGCTGCCCGTGGTGATCACCGGGGCCTGGGTGGTCTACCGGCAAAGCACGGTTCTCAGCGATATCATGGACGAGACCCGGCTGTTGCAGTTGCGGGCCGAGCGCCTGGAATCCCTGGTGCAGGAGCAGGAAACCCGCGACATCCTGGCCCAGCAGACCATGGACGAAAAGACCAGCTTGGACCGTCCCCGCTCCAAGGCCGGCGCACCGCCCGCGACCTCGGCCAGCGATCAGGCGATGGCCGAGGAGGCCCGGCGCGAGGCCAACGCCATGGACCGCAGGGCCGCGGAGGCTGCCCTCGCCAGCGAGCCGACCAGCTCCGCACGCATATCCATCCGTAATATTGAGCAAAAGATGGAAAGCGGCGATTTGGTGGTCTCCTTTGAGCTAATCAACGAGCGCGACTTCAGCGACCCGGCCATGGGCTACATCACGGTGGTGGCCCGGGGGACGCGGCAAGGCAAGCCCTGGATAGAGGCGTGGCCTCCCATGCGCCTGACTCCCCTGGGCCGGCCCCAGAACTACCGGCGGGGCACGCCGTTTTCCGTCCAGCGTTACCGCAAGGTCAAGGCCAGGGTGGCGGCGGTGTCCGACAAGAAATTCGAGCGCCTGGAGTTCGTGATCTACAACCGCCAGGGCGACCTGGTCATGGTGCAGAACGAAGAGGTTTCACTCACCCAGACTTCCAGGAACCAGTCTCCGGGGAGGCAAGACGGTTGAGACCGCTTCTCAGGGGGCTCGCCGCCACGCTGGCCCTCTGCCTGTTCTGCTCGGGCTTGGCCCAAGCCGCCGACAACCGTCAACGGCCGGGGCGCGAACACCAGGTGTACTTCGCCCAAACCTCCAACGAACTTAATGTCTACAGGGTCTTTGGGGCTCGCGACGGCAAAACTCTCATGCTCATAGGCGGGATCCAGGGCGACGAGCCCGGCGGCTTCCTTTCCGCCGACCTCTACACCGACATCAGCCTGTCTCAAGGCAACCTCATCGTGGTGCCCAGGGCGAATTTCTACTCCATAATGCTCAACAACCGTGGTGCTGACGGGGATATGAACCGCCAGTTTGGCGATCCCGTAACCGCCCAGCGCCACAAACAGATCGTGGAGGTGCTCAAGGGCCTCATGGCCGAGAGCGACATGCTCTTGAACCTCCACGACGGCTCGGGTTTCTACCGTCCCCAGTGGGAGGGCCCCTTGGCCAACCCCCGACGCTTCGGCCAGTCGCTTATCGCCGACACCGACGTCTACCGGGCCAAGAACGGCAAGGTGATTGACCTAAAGGGCATGGCCGAGCAGGTTTTGACCAGGGTAAACGCCCAGATCGACGACCCCAAGGTGCGCCTGCACTTCAACAACCATCGCACCGCTTCCGAGGATTCCCCCAACAAGGAACAGCGCCTCTCGGCCACATATTACGCCCTGACCCGCTGCAACATCCCCGCCTTCGGGGTGGAGACCAGCAAGAGTCTACCCAATGTGGCCATGAAAATCCGTCATCACAACCTGGCCATCAACGCCTTCATGGACCTGCTGGGCATCATTCCGGAAACGCCGCCCTTCAATCTGCCCGCCCCAGAGTTCAAGTTCGTGGTGGTTAAGGTTAATGATTTTCAGCCCCTGGCGCTCACCAAGGGCTCCCAACTAACGGTGACCCCCGGTGACCGGCTGACAGTGCAACACATCCAGGCCAACTACGAACGGGGGCTGTCCTGCGACGTGGAGGGCTTGGGTTCGCTCAACGACCTGGGCCAATCCCTGGTCGTCACCAAGCCCACGCGAATTTTGGTGCGCAAGGACAATCAGAATATCGGGCAGGTGGAAATCAGGGTGGACGCGGCCCAGCGTCCCCCCTACACCATGGTGCGCTCCACCCTGATGTATTTCCTGGTGGAGGTGGAGAGCAAACGTCGCCTGATAGCCGATGGAGAGCGCTTGCGAGTGGTCAGGGGAGACAACATGACCCTGGTCGATGTCCTGAGCAACCTGCGCAACCAGACCAATATCAAAGTCGATTTGAAGGGTTTCGCCCCCCCGGGCAAGCTCAACCGCGGCGAAGACCGGGGGTTTCCCATCAACACCGACGTAGACTTGATAAAGCGTTTTTCGCAATGCAACAAGCAGGACCCCGCTGGCGTGGAGTGCTACCAGGTGGTGGCCACTCAAAACGGCCATACCGTGGCCAGCATGGAGTTGGAGGTGGTCCCGGCCAAGTTGGACTATCTGGTGATGCGCCGCAACGACGGGCACAAACTGGTCTATCATAACGGGGAGACCGTGGAGACTGCGGCCAACGAGCGGTTGGAGATAATGGACTTCAAGAGCAACGTGGCGGCGGGAAACGAGTTGAACCTGGCCCTCGACGACCGCGGAAAGCTTATCCGCCTGCAAGACAGCCGTATAGACACCTCGGTGGAGCCTTTCTTGGCCTGGGCCAAGGCCGGCCGGGCCGAGGTGACGCTATTGGTCTTGCGCCAGGGGCAGGCCATAGGGCACATCCAACTCAAGTTGGGAGGAGCAAGGTGATGGGAAACAGCCTTACCGTCCTGGCTGCCGGAACCTTTATCCGAGGCGATGTCTTCAGCGAAGACATCCTGGTCATCGAGGGCGGCATTGAAGGCAACATAATGGGCAACCGGGTGATCGTAAAGGCCAAGGGCTGGATACACGGCGACCTGGTTTGCCGCTCGCTCTCCATCGAACCGGGGGGGGTGGTCGACGGCGAAGTCAAGGTGACGGTCAACGGGGCCGCTCTGCCACCGCCGGGCCGGGCCGAGATGGAATCTCTTTCCTTTAATAGCACGTCCTTGATCGAGGTGACCAGCGAACCCGGCGGGACGGGAGAGGAACAGGGCGCGCCCTCCTGATTGTTTTTCTTCACAGGTTTACCGCGCCGGCCCAAACGCCATGACCAGACTTATTCACCCTCGCTATTTTAATTTTATCTTGATCCCTATTATAAGGCTCCGTGAGCCGCGGACCGCTGATGAGCGGCAAACAACGCTCCAGGCCACTTGAAAATCACAGAACCGACCTTCAGGAGGTCCCTATGTCTTCGGTGCTCATAGTGTATTTTTCCCATGGCGGCAACACTCGCAAGATGGCCGAAGCCCTGGCTCAGGCGGTTCAGGCCGGCGGTTGCCAGGCCCGGGTGCAGACCGTGCAGGACACCTCGCTGGAAAACCTGGTTCAGGCCGATGGGCTGCTCCTGGGCTCGCCATGCTATTTCGGAAATATTGCCGGGGTCATGAAACAGTTTCTTGATGATTCCATCAAGCTGTTTGGCAAGGGCCAACTGGAAGGCAAGCCCGGCGGCGCCTTTGTGAGCACCGGAGGCATAGGCGGCTGCGGCGAACTGGCCCTCATGTCGCTGCTGACCAGCCAGCTGATTCACGGCATGGTGGTGCAGGGCTTGCGCAAGGGCGGGCATCTGGGCCCTCTGGCCATCGGGGAGCCGGACGAGCGGGTGCTGGCGGAGTGCGACAGTTATGGCCGCCAATTCGCCGCCTTGGTTAAGCGCCTGCGGGGCTAGCTTGAAAAGGCCCTTGTGCGGCCGGGACGCCAAGCCCCTATGTTTGCTGGCCGAAGGGCTGGCGGGCGCGGACTTGGCCGCCTCGGAGCCCCCGGCGCTTTTGGTCGGCGGTGGCCGCATCCTGGCCCTGGGCCAAGAGGCCCTGGACCATGCCGAGGCGGATCCGGCCATTGCCCGCCAGGCCCTGCCGGGTCTCTGGCTCTGCCCCGCGCCCCTTGACGCCCATGTCCACCTGACCCTGGGCGGGACCGTGGACGCCAACCTGGAGCGCAGCCAACGCGCCGGCTTGGCGGCGGTGCGCGATTTGGGACACGCCCCCAATAAGCCCAATCCACGCACGCCCTCCGGTGGGCCGCCCTGGGTGGTAGGATCGGGGCCGGGCCTGGGCGCGCTGGGGCCAGCCGGATCCTGGCTGGCCGAGGGCCTGAGCGGGTCGGAGGCCTTCCGCCTGGCCGCCGAGGCCCGGGCCCGGAACGGGTCAGGGGTCATAAAGGTATTTGCCACCGGGCTCTTGGACTTCGAGCACCCGGGCCAGGTTCTGCACGGCGAGGCCGTGGGTCTGGCCGAGCTGTCCGCTGCGGTGGAGGCCGCAGAGGGCGCGGGCCTGCCCTTGGCCGTGCACGCCAGCGGCATCCCGGCGGTGGCCCGTGCGGTCCAGGCCGGGGCCAGCTCCGTGGAGCACGGCTTTTTTCTGGACCGTGCCACCATGAGGGCTATGGCCCAAGCCCGGGTGAGCTGGGTTCCCACCTGCGCGGCGGTGAGGGCGCACGCCCAGGACCCGGAGGGCCGCCACACCCCCGAGCTGCGCAAACAGCTTGCCGGCATCTACCAGGGCCAGCTCCAGGCCTTGGCCGTAGGCGAGGCCCTGGGGGTTGACCTGGTGCTGGGCACCGACGCAGGTTCCTATGGCCTGGAGCACGGCGCGGCGATTTTTGCCGAAATGGAGTGCTGGCTGGAGGCTGGAGTGCGCCCGGTAACCGTCTTCGAGGCCGCCACACGGCGGGCGGCGCGCCTGCTGGGGCTGGAGCACAGTCTGGGGTCGCTCAAGCCGGGGGCCCAGGCCTGGCTTTTGGCCTTGCCGGGCGACCCGCGCCGGGAGCCCTTGACCATGGCCCGGCCGACCTGGCGGAGCTTCTGAGCCTGGGGAGTATCGCAAAGTGATAGCCAGGGTTTGGCAAGGATTGGCCCTGCCGGGAAGGCTAGGGGACTACGAGGAGCATCTACGCGCCGCAGTTGAGCCGGAACCGAGGCGACTGAAGGGCTTCAGAGGGTTGTACCTGCTTCACCGCCAAGCCGCCGAGGGGGTGAGGTGGTGGCCACCACCATATGGGAATCATTCGAGGACATCACCGCCTTTGGGGGGGATGACGCCGAGGCGGCCGTGGTGGCCCCGGCGGCCCAAGCCCTGTTCGCGAGCTGCGACGCGCGGGTCAAGCACTACGAGGTGGAGCTGAATCCAAGGGGTTAGGGCCGCGGCGGGAACGCGCGCCGGGCCTGGCGGTATCAAAGGGCTTGGTGGCGAGGGAAGTAGAGCACATAGCCCTTGGCCAGCGAGCGATAGCGCGCGGCGGCGGTCTGGCGCAGGATATTGAAAAAATCCTGGAGATTGTCCACGCGAGCCAGGTCCTGTTCCAAGGCGCGGGGTCTGAGCGCATCCTCGTTCAGGGGCAGCATGAAGCGCTCGGCGCGGCCCCGCCAACGCAGGCTCAGGCGCTGGGAAAGGCCGTCCACCTCCTGGTAGACTCGGCGGATGAGGTCGGTGCGCAGGATGGGGCAGGGGGTGTTGACCAGGGCTTCCATAAGCAGGGAAAGGTAGGTTACTTCTTCCAGGGCGGCGGCGTTCTGGTGGTGGCGCAGCAGGGCCAGGGCCGTCTCCTGGAGGCTGCCCTCCAGGCTGAAATGCGCGGGCATCTGGCCGGATGGGTCGCGTCCCTGCTCCAGGCATTCCTGGCGGTAGTCCTCGTAGGCGGCGGCCGGACCGACATGGACCTGGATCACCCGGCTGACCCGCCAGGGGCTCCAGCGCAGGCGCAGGGGTTCTTGGCTGATGATATGGCCATCGGTCGGTCCGGCTGGCGGCGGCCCGGGAAAGCGAATGGTGGAACTCATGGAGGCAAGCATAGCAGAAACCGCCCGGGGGCGAAAGCTGCGGCAATGGCCGCTGGCCGCCCTGCTTGGCCTGTTGGTCTGGGGCCTCCCGGCCTTGGCCCAGGCCGCCGAGCAGGGCCTTTTCGCCCCCTTGCGCGCCCAACTCCTGGCCCAGGGACTTTCCCCGGCCCAGACCGACACGCTGTTCAAGCACCCGGGCCTGCACTTCGAGGCCGGGCTCATGGCCCGCATGCTGGCCAGGCCGGAAAAGCCCCGCGACTACGCCCAGTTCTTCAATTCCACCACCATCAAACTGGCCCGCGACTTCAGCCGCCGCCACGCCCAGACCTTGGCCCGGGTGCAGCGCCAGACCGGAGTTTCTCCGCCGGTGGTGGTTTCCATACTCACCATCGAAAGCGGGCTGGGCACCTACACCGGGCGCTGGCCGGCCTTCAACGTGCTGGCCTCCCAGGCTATACTGGATACCCCCCTGGCCCAGGCCGAGTTGGCTCGGCGCTGGCCGGCCAGCCAGAAGGCCACCCTGACCAGGCCGGAGTTTCACCAGCGCCTGCAGAAGCGCGCGGCCTGGGCCAGGTCCGAGATCATGGCCCTGCTCAAGCTCAGCAAGCAATGGGGGGTCTCGCCTTGGAGCGTGATGGGCTCGCCCGCCGGGGCCCTGGGCATGAGCCAGTTCATGCCCACCAGCATCCTGCTCTGGGGCGCGGACGGCGACGGCGACGGCCGGGTGGATCTGACCCGGCCCGTGGACGCCATGTTCAGCGTGGCCAACTATTTGAAAGCCCATGGCTGGCGGCCGGGCTTGGGCCGGCAGGCCCAGGCTGAGGTGGTACACGCCTACAACCACAGCCGGCCCTATGTTGATACGGTTCTGGAGTTGGCCAGGCGCATCCAATAAGCCAGGCAAGGGGGTAGGCCGGAGATTGAGCGCGAAATCGAAAACATATGGCGGGCCCATCAGGGGAAGTTCTTGAGCCCGGTTGGAATCGCGGCCGAGGTCTGGCCCTCGCGCCTGGCCCTGGAGCAACGGCGCGGAGAGCTGGGCCGCGCCCAAGCCGGCGGGCTCTGGTTAGAGAGGGGGGGGCTATACACCTTCGAGGGCCGCCACGGGCTGCTTGAGGCCCTTTGCGGGCATGACATCCCCGGTCCGGGCCGTCGGCGCCTGGCCGAACTGGCCGGTCCGCTGCTGGTTCACCGCCTTTTACGTGACCCCCGAAATTCCGAACCCCTGCTCACCGGCGTGGCCCAGAGCCGCCGGTTGCCCCACCGCCTTTGGCGGTTGCTGGTGCAGGTGCGCGCCGCCGGCCTGGATTCCCGCGCCCTGGCCGAGCTGGCCAAGCGGCAGGGCCGGGGCGCCTGGGCCCGCCTGGAGGCCCTGGCCCGACTCCTGGCCCTCTACGAGCAGGCCGTGGCCGACCTGGGCCTGGCCGACGAGGCGGACCTCCTGAGCGAACTGGCCAGCCGTCTGGCCAGGGGAGAACGTCCCGACATAGCAAAGGATTGGGCTTCACTCAGCGTGCGCCAGGCACTTTGGTTGCGACCCCTGGATTTGCGCCTGTTGGGAGCCCTGGCCCCGGTCCTGCCGGTTCGGGTGCATTTCGCCCTTTTGGAACCCGCCCGTGACACCCGTGATGTCTTCGCCCTGCTGCGCCGTAGCGCCGACTACCTGGAGAGCGGGGCCGCCGGGGCGCTGGAGGTTTCCTGGGCCGACCCGCGGCAGGAGGGCGGGCCCCTGGCCGCTCTGCTCCACAATGGCTTTGGCCTGTCTGACGACGCCGAGGCCGGGCTGAAGGAGGCTGGGGAGCGCCTGGAGCTTTGGCGGGCGGCAGGGCGCTATGCCGAGGTGGAGGCCCTGGTGCGGCGGGCCAGGGAATTGGTCGAGGCCGGGGTGCCCCACCATGAAATAGCCTTGGTATTCCCGGAGTTGGTCGTGCAGGGCGAGATGGCCGCCGACGCCGCGGCGCGCATCGGCCTGACCGTGAGCTTCCGCCGAGGCGCTCCCCTGGGGGCTTCGCCCTTGGCTCAGGCCTTTCTGGGCCTGCTGGAGCTGCCCCTTGCCAGCTATGAGCGCCAGGCCCTGGCCCGGGTCTGGGAGTCGCCCTACCTGGGACCGGCCCTGGCTCGCCTCTTGGCCCCCGGTTTGGGGGAAGATGCCGCGCGGCGGCTGGAGATGGAGATAGCTCCCCGGGCCGGGGGGCTGCTCTTGCATGCCGGTTATGTGGACGCCCGCGAGACTCCGGTCAGGGGCTGGTTGGAACAGGTCGCTCAAAGGTCCAAGGCCGACCGGTCGGCCCTGGAAGGACTGGCGCGGGCCTGCGCCGAGTTGGCCAAGTGGTTGGAAAAAATTGCCATGCCAACCAGTCTGAAAGACTACGCCAAGCAAGCCAGCCAATATCTAGCCGAGTTGAAGCTGGATTTGGCCCCGGTCTCGGAGCTGGGTCTCGGCGCGGACTGGCCTAGCTGCCCCGGCCAGGCCGAGGTGTTTTGCCGCGATTTGGCCGCCGGCCAGAGGCTCACGTCAGCTCTCCGCGACCTGGCCAGCGCCGCGGAGCAGGTAGAAGCCAATGAGGAGGCCGGCCCCGCCCGGCTGCTGGCCCAGGTGCGCGAGGCATTGGCCGATCAGGACGCTGGCCCTACCATCCCCGGCGGCCAAGGGGTGGCCGTGCTGCGCCTGGAGGACGCACAAGGGCTATCCCTGCACACCGCCCTGGTGGGTGGTCTCAACCAGGGCGAGTTCCCCCGCCGCCCGGCCCAGCATCTGCTCTCCGGGCCGGAGCGCCTGGCCCTGGGCCGGCGGGCGGGACTGCCGGTCTGGCGCACCGAAGAGGAAGAATACGGCGGCCAGGTCATGCGCCTGCTCTTGCTATTGAGCCAGGCCCGCCAGGGCGCGGTACTCTCCTGTTCCGCCGCCGATGCCCAGGGCCGCCAGCAGCCTCCCTCCTTCATCATGACCGACCTGGCCCAACGGCTGGGCCGGGAACTGCCCTTGCCCCAGGGCGGAGTCTATGGCGAACTGGCGCCCTTGGAACAGGCCCTGGACCCCCTGGACCTCTGGGCCGGTCTGGCGGCGAGGCTGGCCCGTCCCCAGCATGGCCGGCTCGCTGATACCGGCCTGGCCCAGGCCGCCCTTTGGGCGGCCAGCCGGGAGCCCGGCCCGGCCTCCCGCTGGCGGGATTTGGCCCGGCGGGCCTGGATAGAGGAGGAACGGGCGGCCCTGGACCTCTTGACCGGCCCGGCCCGCTTGGCGGCCTCGGGTCCCTTCAGCGGGCGTTTGGCCGCGCCTCAAGCCCTGGGTCTGCTGCGCGGGGCCCTGCTGGACCCAGGCCGCCGCCGGCTCTCCTCTTCCTGGCTGGAGGACTACGCCGGTTGCCCCCAGGCCTGGTTCTTCGGGCGGCTCCTGGGCCTGGGCCCCTTACGCCCGCCAGGCTGGGACTTGGAGCGCGACCAGGAAGGCATGTGGGTGCACCGGGCCCTGGCCCTGTTCTTCGCGCCCGGCGAATTCGAACCGGCGGCCTCGGGCGAGGATGAGCGGAGGGAGCGCTTGCTCCGCTGCCTGGAACGGGCCCGGGGGGAGATGGAGGGCGCGGGCCGGGCCGGGCATCCATTGGTGGGCGAGGCCCGGCGCGGTGTGCTGGCCGCTTCCCTGGGCCAGGTGGTGGAGCGGGAGTGCGCCGAACTGGCCGGGTTCAGGCCAATGGCGGTGGAGGAGTGGCTGGGGCCGGAAGGCGAGGGCTTGGCCCTGGCCGTGGACGAAGGGCCGCCTCTCATGCTCATCGGCCGCCTGGACCGCCGCGACGAGGGCCCGGGCGGGGCGGTGCGGGTCAGCGACTACAAGCACACCAGGAACGCCTCCAGGCTTACCGGACCGCTACGCCAGGCCGACCTGGGGCGGACCGCCTTTCAGATACCCCTCTACCTGGCCGGGGCTCTGATCCAGGCCGGCCGGCTCGGGGCCGAGGCCGAGGGCAGGGTGGTGCCCACCGCCCTGGTGGGCAACAAGACCGGCAGCCTCCGCTACCCGGCGGGCGACCGCTTCCTTAGCCTGGACCGTGGCGCGCGCCAAGTGCTGGCTCAGGCTGGCGAGCCCAATCTTTTCAATGCGATCGAGGCGTTGTGGCAATGGCTCCAGGGTGGCGACCTCGCCCCCCGGCCGGACAAGGTTGCCTGCGGCCTTTGCGATTTCGCAGGCGCTTGCCGCGCGCGGGCTTTGGCCCAGGCCAACGGCGAAGGCGCGGGGGGGGCCGGCGGCGATGCGTGAACAGATAGTCAGGCTTGCCGCCAACTATTGCGTGACCGCCGGGGCCGGGGCTGGCAAGACCACCTGCCTGGTGGACACCTACGTCAACCTGCTGGCCGGAGGGCAAGGAAGGGAGGCCCTCAAGCCCGAGCAGGTGGTGGCCATCACCTTCACCGAAAAGGCCGTCGGCGAGATGCGTGAGCGCATCCAGGCCAAAGTCGCCGGGCTGGCCCGGGGGCACGCGTCCGGCCCGGACTGGGACTCCCTGCTCGCGGCCGTGGAGTGGGCCCCAATCACCACCATCCACAGTTTTTGCGCCAGCCTCTTGCGCGAGTTCGCCCCGGTCATGGGCCTGGACCCTGATTTCGCCGTCCTGGACGAGCAGGAATTCAATGATCTCCTTAATGAGTCGCTGGCCGAGCTGTGGCGGGAGGGGCTCAAGCAGCGCGACCCGGTGCTGGCTCGGGTCCTGGCCCACCATGGCCTGGCCGAGTTGAGCGGCCTCATGGCCGGGCTCCACCACGGCCTGGCCACCCAGGGCGTCACCCCGGAGCAGGCCAGGGCGGCCACGGCCCAGAAGCATGAGCAGGCCATGGCCAATGGGGATGGCTTGGTCGATGAACTGGATGGCATCGTACAATCCTTGGTCCAGGCCCTAAACCAAGGAGTCATCAAGACCAGCTCCAAATTCCACGCAAAGGTAATGCAAATTATTCAGGAATGGCCGAATATCTCTAAATTATTGATTAATAATGATGATGGTTTGCGGGTGATTCAGGGTCTGGCGGGCCTGTTCTCCGGCCATTGGGGCAAGGTCAACGAACTGCGCCAGGGCGCGCGGGTAATCCTGGAGCGCCTGGCGGGCCTTCAAAGTCTGCCCGCCGCCGCAGCCCTGGCCGATGACCTTTTGGTCCTGGCCCAACGCCTGGGCGAGGCCGTGGAGCGCGAGACCATCCGGCGAGCTGCGCTCTCCTTCGACCATCTGTTGCTCCTGGCTCTGCGCTTGGTCAGCGGGCATCCCCAAGTGTCGGGCGAACTGCGAACGCGCTACCGGGCGCTTCTGGTGGATGAGTTCCAGGACGTAAACCCGGTGCAGGGCCGCCTGGTGAGGCTTCTGGCCGGCCTGGAAACCGATACAGAGGAGGACAATGTACCAGCCTCCGACACACCGGCCCTGCTCCTGGTGGGCGACCGCAAGCAGTCCATCTACGCCTTCCGGGGGGCGGACGTGGGGGTGTTCAGCGATGCTCAACAGCGTTTCACGGCTGGTGCCGGACTGCTTGCTTCCCTGCCAGAAAACTACCGTTCTAGTGGTGTGTTGGTAGAGTTTTTTAATAATATATTTGAACATATTTTCGCAGCCAAGGAGGACGGGCAGGGCCAAGCCCTGCACTTCGGCCCGAGTGATCGGCAAACCCCCGCTCGGATCGAGCCAGGGGCCCTGCCCGAGCCCATTCAGGTCTTTGACTGCCGGCGGCTGGGCACGGAGGACAATCCGCTGGCCGCTTGGCGCGAAATCGAGGCCCAGGCCTTGGCCGAACATCTGGCCGGCGTGATCGCCGGGGGCGTGGCGCCGGGCGACATCGCCATACTCTTCCGCCGCTTGACCCAGGTGGGGGTTTACGAGCAAGCCTTGATCCGGGCCGGGGTGGACTACTACACCGTGCGTGGCCGGGGCTTTTACGCCTGCCGCGAGGTGGCCGACCTGGACTTGGCCTTGCGGGCGGTGCTCGACCCGAGCGACGGCCTGGCCCTGGCCGGCTTCCTGCGTTCGCCCCTGGCGGGTCTGAGCGACGAGGCCCTGCTGGCCCTTTGCTTCAGCCAGGACGGCAGGTTCACTCCCCTGATCCGGGCCTTGGCCGAGGGGCGTGCCCTGCCCGCTTGGCTGGGGCCGGAGCAACAGGCCCGCCTGGAGCGGGCGCGCTGGCTCCTGGGCCGCCTGCGGCCCCTGGCCAGGCGACTGTCCCCGGCCGAACTTTTGGCGTGCCTGGTGGAGTCCACCGACCTGTTGCCCTTGTGGCAGGCCACGCCATCGGGGGAGCAGCGGGCGGCAAACCTGCGCAAGCTCATCGAGGGCGCGCGTCAGGCCGGGCCGGGCGCCACGGCCGAGGCCTTTGCCGCCGCCCTTGCCGATCTGGTGGCCAGCCCGCCCGAAGACCCCCAGGCCCCGCTTCTGGGCGAGCAGGCTCCGGTGGTGCGGCTGATGAGCGTGCACCAGGCCAAGGGCCTACAATTCCCGGTGGTGGTGCTCCCAGACCTGGCCTGGACCCTGCGCGGCAACTCGGGCCTGGCCCTGGGGCCGGCCGGGGTGCTGGGGGCTTGTCCCTGGAGCCCCGAGCAGGGCAAGCGACTTGACTCACCGGTGCGTAAGGGTATACGCGAGCGTGAATCGGCCCTGGAGCGGGAGGAATCCGCGCGGCTGTTCTATGTCGCCTGCACCAGGGCCCAGGAACGCCTGGTCTTTTGCCTCAACGGCGCGCAGGAGCGCTACCAGGGCCCCTGGGCCAAGTGGGTGCGCGAGCTGGTGCTGGAGCATCCCCAAACACGGGTTATCGAGGCCGCCGGCCCGTTGGGGGGAAGGACGGCGGGGATCGGCACCGGCCCGCCCCCGGCCGAGGCCTGGCCTGAACTCCTGCCGCCCGAGCCCGGCCCCCAGGCCGAGTTGGGCGCACAGCTGGTCGCCCGAGCCCTGCGGCCCACCACCCCGGCCCCGGCGCGGGTGGGGGAGTCGGTCAGCGGGCTGGAGGCCTGGCTGGAGTGCCCGCGTCTGTGGTTCTTCACCCGCCGGCTGGGCCTGGACACCGCCAGCTTGAATCCACCCGGCGCGGGCACGGCAGGGGACGGCCCGGTCCGGGCGGTGGAGTTGGGCAGCCTGGTGCACCGCGTCCTGGAACTTGCCGACCCGGGCCTGGGCCAGGCCGGGTTGGAACCGGCTATCGCCCAGGCGGCGGGCGAATTGGGCGCGGACGGGGACTTGGCCCGGACGGCGTTATTCCGGGCGCGGGGCGTCTGGCAAACCGAACTGCCGGCCTGGGTGGCCCAGGCCAGGGCCCAGGGCGGCGAGATCCTGCGCGAGCAACCCTTCCATCTCTATCTCGGTGACGAAGAGGGGTTCGAGCTGGAGATCCTGGGTGAGTTCGACCTTTTGGCCCGCCTGCCCCAAAACGGCTGGCTTCTGGCGGACTACAAGGTGGGGGCCGAACCGCACCCGGAGCAGTACCGCGCCCAGATGGCGCTCTACTCCCTGGCGCTGTGGCAGGGCCAGGCCGGGGCGGGCCCCTTGCCGCGCGCCGTGCTCTGTCATTTGGGCCCGGCGGGCGGGGCCTTGTACGAGTTGAGGTTCAACGCCGCGGAATTGGATCAGTGGCGGACCCGGGCGCTGGAGGCGGGCCGGGGCATGGCCGGGGTGGCCCCCGGTGCGAACCCCCTGGACCTGCCCCCGGCGGAGCATTGCCGCCGTCAGGGCTGCGCCTTGGGCCGGGCCGGGCTCTGCCCCGGCCAAGAGCACAGCTTGGAAGGCTAAAAGTCCATGGCCGAAGCCCACCAGAGCCGCCTCCAGGGGCGCATCATGCGCATCACCTTCCACAACCCCGAGAACGCCTATACCGTGGCCAAGGTGCAGGCACCTGGGCAGCCCGGCCTGATCACCGTGGTGGGGCGCATGCCGGGGGTGGCCGAGGGCCAGGAGGTGGTGGTCAGCGGACGCCAGGTGCTGCACCCCAAGTTCGGCGTGCAGATCGAGGCCGAGAGCGTGGAAACCCGCCAGCCCAACGACGTGGAGGGGGTCAAGCGCTATTTGGCCAGCGGGCTGGTGAAGGGGGTGGGCCCCAAGCTGGCTGCAGCCATCGTCGAGACCCTTGGCATGGACTCGTTGGAGATAATTCTGGAAAAGCCCCAGGACCTGGCTCGGGTGCCTGGCATTGGCCCCAAGCGGGCCAAATCAATCACCCAGGCCGTGCGCGACCACGGCGAGCTTCGAGAAATCATGGTCTTTCTGCAGGGTCACGGGGTGCCCGCCTCCACGGCCTTACGCATCTGGCGGCAGTACGGGGCCGGCACCCTGGGCATCCTGCGCTCCGAGCCCCACCGCTTGGCCACCGACGTGCGCGGCATCGGCTTCGCCACCGCCGACCGCATCGCCCAACAGATCGGCTTGGCCCGCGACCATCCCGCCCGCCTGGCCGCGGGCCTGCTCTACACTCTCAGTCAGGCCCGCGAGGAAGGGCACACCTTCCTGCCCTACGAGGACCTCATGAACCAGGCGGCCGAGGCCCTGCGGGTGGAGCGCGGGCTCCTGGGGCCGGCCCTGGCCCAGCTTTTGGGCGAGCGGCGGGTGGTGCTGGAGGAGGAGCCCGAACCCCGCGCGGTCTATTTGACCGGCCTATACGTGGTGGAAAGCAGGGCCGCCGAGGGCCTGGCCCGCTTGGGCGCCTTGCCCGGCCTGCTCGAACCGGAGCGGGCGGACAAGGCCGTGGAGTGGGTGGCAAGCCGGCTCAAGGTGAGCCCTAGCCCGGAGCAGGGCCGGGCCCTGGCCAAAATCATGGGCGCGGGGCTTTCGGTGCTTACCGGCGGGCCGGGCACCGGCAAGACCACCCTGGTGCGGGCGCTCATAACCATCGCCCGGCGCATGGAAAAGTTCGTGTTACTGGCCGCGCCCACGGGCAGGGCGGCCAAGCGCCTGGCCGAGAGCACCGGCCTGGCCGCCTCCACCCTGCACCGCCTGCTGGAGTACAGCCCCAAGGAAAACCTGTTCCTGCGCAACGCCCAACGGCCCCTGGAGGCCGACCTGGTGGTGGTGGACGAAAGCTCCATGCTCGACACCTGGCTCTGTGCCAACCTTGTCGACGCCCTGGGGCCGGAGACCCGCCTGCTGCTGGTGGGCGACGCCGACCAGCTGCCATCCGTGGGCTCGGGCCTGGTGCTCAGGCAGGTCATGGCCTCGGGCGCGGCGGCGGTGGCCGAACTCAGGGAGATCTTCCGCCAGGACGAGGCCGGGCTCATCGTCACCAACGCCCACCGCATCCTGCGCGGGCAGATGCCCATCCTGCCCGAGCGGGGCGAGGCCGCCGACTTCTTCTTTCTGGAGGAGCCGGATCCGGACAAGGCCGCCGAGTTGGTTCGGCGGGTGGTGGTGGAGCGCCTGCCCGCACGCTTCAAGCTGGACCCGGTGCGCGACGTGCAGGTTTTGGCCCCCATGCACCGGGGTCCCCTGGGCTGTCAGAACCTCAACCGCATCTTGCGCCAGGCCCTGAATCCCTCTGCCCTTATCTCGGGCCAGGGCCCGGAGAAGTTCTCCCCGGGCGACAAGGTCATGCAGGTTCGCAACAACTACGACTTGGAGGCATTCAACGGCGACGTGGGCTCGGTGACCTCCTGCGGCGATGAGGGCTGCCAGGTGATGCTGGGCGAGCGGGCCGTGCTCTACGCCCCGACCGACCTGGACGATCTCACCCTGGCCTATGCCGTCACCGTGCACAAGTCCCAGGGCAGCGAGTACCCCGCCGTGGTCATCGCCCTGGGCCAGGAGCACTACGTCATGCTCAACCGGCCCCTGCTCTACACGGCAGTGACCCGGGGCAAAAGGGTCGTGGTCATCGTGGGGCATAGGGCGGCGTTGGCCCGGGCCGTGGCCGAGGCGAGGGCCGTGCGGAGGTTTGCGAGATTGGATGAGAAAATAAAGGGATTGGCGGGGTAGGGGTAGGGGAGGGTGAAGGGGTGCGCGAAGTTGCCCGGGCCACCCCGCGGGGACTGTCGCCCCGCGCTCGGCTCCGCCGAGACTAGCATGGCATGGTTGCCAAGGCAGCGCCTCTTCTATGATGCCCCACTAGAACCAAGAGCCCAAGACATGCGGCTTCAATCTGAACGGTCAGGCACGGCTTGACTGGAAATACGTGATGGCTTATTCTGCCCTGGGAATGGGTTAGGGCGTTTTTCCTTGTGATTTCGAGGTGAAAACTCCTCGGGAAATCGTCGATAGGTTCTTCGGGTGCCGTTTATGGAACTCATGCCATGCACTGAGAATAACGTTAGAAAGATACAACCGATGTTCAATACTAAAAGATTACCTTTGTCACTGAGCATCGCTGGGCTGCTGCTCAGCTTGCTGATTTCGCCCGGCCTCGGCTCTGCTTGCTCACGTATCCTATGGAACACAAACAAGCAGGCGGTTGTCGTTGCCCGATCTATGGATTGGACTCTTCCTTTCGGCGATAGACTTGTCATCTATCCTCGGGGTATGCATATGCGGGGTATGCCCGGCGAGAACCCAGCAACCTGGGTCTCGAAGTATGGCAGCATTGGTGTTGTTCATTATGAGTTAAATCGATCAATTCGGAAAAATCTCATAGACAGCGGCGATCCTGCTGCTGATCTAGGCGATCCCCTCGTGAACGGCAATTCCGAAGGGATAAACGAAAAGGGCCTTGCAGCTCATACACTCGTTCTCGCGGCTTCAAACCACGGAGCGAGGGATCTGCAGAAACCGGGGGTTTTGAATTCCGAGTGGGTCCGGTACGTCCTGGATAATTTTGAGACGGTGAAAGATGCAATAGCTGGGCTTCAGGCTATTCAGATCGTCAGCGCCAAAGCGGGCGATGTCGAGTACCCTCAGCACATGGCGCTAGAAGATTCCACCGGCGATTCAGCCATCATAGAGTTTATTGACGGTAAGATGGCAATCCACCACGGACGGGAATATACGGTAATGACCAACGATCCGCCGTATCCTGTCCACTTGGCAAATCTTAAACGGTACAAATCCTTTGGTGGCGCCATTGAAGAGCTTCCCGGCGGAAATGAGCCTGATCATAGATTCGTTCGGGCCATGGAGTTTGTCAGGACCCTTCCTGAACCCCAAGACCAGCCCGAAGCAATAGCCTATCTGTTCAGCGTTATCCGCAATGTATCAGTGCCGTATGGAGCTGTGTACCATTCGCTGCCGGGATCACCAACCTACCCCACCTGGTGGACCTCGGCCGCTGATTTGACGAACCGGATCTTCTACTTTCATATGACCCACAATCCAAATGTCATACGGGTAGCGCTAAAGGACATAGATTTTGCGGCGGGAAGACCGATGAGTGTTCTTGATCCGGGTCAGATCGATCTCGTGGGGGATGTCACGAATAAGTTTGTACCAGTACCGGCAATGAAATGAGCGCTGATGGCAATAATGCCTCCTCATGTTGGCTAGCATATACATTTAATTTCTCTTCACAGTGGAGCAGATAAAAACAGGTAAGGCTGGCGCTCAATCGCCACCTGTGCCGACCTCATATGACTAAGACATTCCCCAAAAACTGAAATGTTGTCTAGTTTATAAGCTCGCGTAGGGCAGGTTACGCTTTGCTGACCCGCTGTGCGCCAAGATTTGCTATAAAGGGCAGGCGAAGGCACAAGCGGCCATAACGCAACCCGTTTCGCATATTTTTGTTCAAGGAGGCAAACCGCATGAAGAAAATTTGCGCCGCCATCTGTTCGCTTATCATCGCCCTGGCCTTCTCCGGCGCGGCCCTGGCGGCCGGCGTCCCCCAACTTAACAACAAGCAAAGGACCAAAGCCCCCACTCTGCCGCACGGCAGCAAGTCGGTTACGAGCAACGCCAACACCGGCGGCAGCAGCTCCTCGTCCAATACCAGTGGCAAGTCCAGCGGCGGGAACTACGGTCAGAAGGTCGAGACCAAGCCAAGCGGTGATCCCAAGAAATAGCCCACCTATTTTTTAGCAAATACGGCAAAAGGACAGGCGGGCAAGGACATCTCCTTGCCCGCCCTGGGGATTTGCGGCCTTGTCTATCCCGTGGCCGCCTGCGATTACGGCGCCGGAGGGGACCGAGCGCCTTGGTGACGGTCCAGCGTCCCGGACCGGGGAACCCTCTACACGTAAGCCGGCGAGACCAATTTGGCCCTGCTTGATACCGGCTGCAACTCGGCCAGCTTCCATTGGGAGCTGGCGGCGATTTGGCTGACCACCCCCTGCAGCATGGCCGGCACTTCCGCCCGGCTGGGGCTGGTCAGCTCCGGCTCGGGCTCGCGGGGCAGGCGGGCCGGCCGAGGGGGCTGGGCCTGCTCGTTGGCCTCGGCCCGGCTGAAGGCCGGTTCCTCCTCGGGCTTGCGGCGCTGGGCGTTGGCCAGGCCGTAGTCGGCAGCCATGCTCGCGTTGTTGGTTACCGCGCCCAGGGGGGTCATGGGCAGCCTCTCCTAATCCCTACACGTAATCGCCACGGCGGAATTTCATGGCCTCGACCTGGGCCTGGGTCACGGCCTGCCAGGCGATTCCGCCCAGGTCGTTGTTGCCATTGCTTTCCAGGTGCTGGCTCAGCTCGTTGGCCCTCTGCTCCAGCTCGTTGGCCAACGGCTCGATGTCCTTCAAGGTCTTGCTGCCGTCGCCCAGGGCTTGGCCATAGTTGTCCAGGGCGTCCAGGAGGCGGTTGGTCTGCTCGTAAAGCACCGCGCCGGCGCTGCTGGGGGCGTTGTTGAAGGCGATGGCTTCGGGGGCGGAGACCGCGCCGGCGGCCTGGGCGGTCTGGTCCGACACGGCCTGGGCTAGCACATCGGCAAAGGCCGCGCCACCCTGGTTCTGGGTTTGCTTGCCCTGGCCCAGGCGGGCAATCTCTTGGGCAACCAAATCGTTTTCGATCTTCATTTGTGACCTCCACAAGGGTCGCTCGTCTTGGATGCAGGATCGATGCCAGCAGTGCTCCAAGCTCAACTGCCTGATTTAAGATATAAAACAGTAACCAACCAGCCGCTGACGGCGGGCAGAAATTGCCCCTGACCCTGTCAAGGGCCTGTCATGGGGAAATGCTTGCCCAGTAAACACCAGCTGTCCTCAGCTAGCCTAACTGGGTGGTGTGGTGAGGTTAACATCATGAAAACAATAACAATAAAACCGGTATAAATATATCTAATAAAATAATGGCAGATTAATATAGTAGGGATTATGATTTTTACAGGAGATGGTGAACTGAAAGGAAAGGAGGCAACTATGTGGCTATCATCCCGGGAACTGTGGACCACAATTCATGGCATGGGCCTGGGAGCGGGTTTTCTCCTTTTATTTACGGGGACCTGGGCTCTGCTGTGGGGCATTCGCTCGGGTTGGGTGACCACCGTGGGCATAGAAGTTCATAGGCGTTTGGCTTCCACGGTGGCTTGGCTTATGGCAGCCTTCGCCTGGCTCACGGTCATAGTGGGAACCTATATTCCCTATATTTGGTATCGCGCCATCCCGCCCGACGGCGCTGACCTGACCAAGTTTCCCCGCTCGTATCTCCTGGCTCATCCCAATCTGGCCATGCTGCACAGTTTTGGCATGGAGTGGAAGGAGCACGTGGCTTGGCTGGCTCCGTTGCTGGCCACGGCGGCGGCCTATCTGATCAGCCGCTTCGCCCCCCGCATGGCCGAGGACAGCAAGCTGCGCAATGCCGGTCTGACCTTGTTGACCCTGGCCTTCGCCGCGGCGGCGGTGGCCGGCATGCTGGGCGCATTCCTGACCAAGGCCGCCCCGGTGCACTGAAAGGAGCATGGAAATGAGCAGCACTGAAAATGCCCTGACTAATGGCTCGGCAGCCGCGGCCACCCTCGCCAGTGGCATCGGTTGCCTGACCATGGGGGTTCTCACCACCCTGACCGAAGCTGTGGCATCGGTAGGGCGCCTTCTTAATTTTTACAACCCAACGGGCAACCTGAGCGGCAAGACCCTAACCACGGTTCTGGTCTGGCTCATCAGTTGGGCCATTTTTCGGGCCCGCTGGAAGGAGAAGGAAGTTGACTTCGGCAAGGTGTTCACCCTTAGCCTGGTCCTGATCGGCCTGGGGTTCTTGGGCACATTCCCGCCCTTTTTCGACCTGATCGCCGGCTAGGGCGGGGGGGGAATCATTGGCATCAAGATCCGGCCCGGATTGGCGCCCTTGGCCTGTCCGGGCCACACTCACAGGAAAAGGGTGAAAACGATGTCTTGCTGGACAATCTGGCGATTAGCCATGAAAAACAGTCACCTCTGGAGCTGGTTTTTGTCCTTGCTGGGTGCCTTGGCCGTTACCCTCGTGATGTTCGTGGGCGCGGCCTGGGCCGGCCCGCCGTTTTTTACAGATGACCCGGAGACGGTTGAGCCCCAGCATTGGGAGTTCTACGTGGCCACCCAATTCCAGAAGGACAAGAACGGTGACCGCTCCGGTACATTTCCCCACTTTGAACTAAATTACGGCCTGGTGGAGGATGTGCAGTTGCACATGATCCTTCCCCTGGCCTGGAACCAGCCCAACGGCCAGTCCACCAAGTATGGCTTGGGCGATTTGGAGTTGGGCGTCAAGTACCGTTTCATCCACGAGAGGGACAACATCCCCCAGGTGGCTTTCTTCCCTATAGTGGACCTGCCCACCGGGGATAGCGATCAAGACCTGGGCGCTGGAGAAACCAAGGTTTTCCTGCCCCTATGGTTCCAGAAGAGCTCGGGGGACTGGACTTCCTACGCCGGTGGAGGTTATTGGATAAACCCAGGCGCCGTCAATCAAAACTACTGGTTCACGGGTTGGACGGTGCAAAGGAAGCTGAATGATTATCTAAGCCTGGGCGCTGAGATCTTCTACGCCGGTCCGGACACTGTGGACGCCCAGGATCGGGTCGGCTTCAATGTCGGCGCCATCGTCAACCTCACCGAAGAACACCACATACTGTTAGCGGCGGGCCGTGACATCCAGGGCGACAATGACTTGTCCATGTACCTGGCCTACCAGTTCACCTTTGGGCCCAAGGAAAACGGCAACTAGCGAAACTGTCTGGCATAGAAACTTCTTGGGGCAGGGGGGCCAGCTTGGTCCCTCTGTCATTTTTTCCGTCAGGTTGTGTTCTGGAAGGGCTAGGCTGCCACCTCGGGGGAATGGCCGGTCTGGTACTTGTGGTCTTCAAGGGTGACATAGTCGCGCTCGGGTTCGACGAACACGAAGACATTGACCGATTGATGGGGTTGTGTGGGCAGTTCAAGCCCCACGTAGTCGGGCTGGATGGGGAACTCGCGGTGACTGCGGTCCACCAGCACCGCCAGCTCCACCCGGGCGGGCCGGCCCAGGGCGAAGAGGGCCTCCAGGGCTGAGCGCACTGTGCGGCCGGTGAAGATCACGTCGTCGATGAGCACCAGCTCGCGGCCCTGGACATCGAAGGATATCTGGGTGGCGCGCACCCGCGGAGTCTGGGTCATGCGCGACCAGTCGTCGCGGTAGAAGGTGATGTCCACCAAGCCCTTGTCCAGGTTCAGGGCTCGTCCGGCCAAGCGGCCCAGGGCTTCTTCCACCCTACGGACAAGGAGGTCGCCGCCGGTATGCACACCCACCAAGGCCAAGCCGTTCGGGTCGGAGTGACGCGAGAGCACGCCCTGGGCCAAGCGGTCGATGCCCATGGCGATCTCTTGAGCGTTGAACGCGATTCGGGGGGAGCTGGCCAGGGCTTGGGACATTTTGTCTGTCAAACGCTTTTCGATGGTTCCTGTGGCGCCGTGAAAATGAATTGTTACCAGCCTCCAGCTGACAAGTCAAGCAAAAATGCCGGAACTATTCCTGACCAAAAAGAATCTACGCTGCTTCCGGCTTCGGTCTCTACAAGATTTGAAAAAATTCACCGCGTAGCTTAACCGGCCAATCCTCCCTTATCCAGGTCTAAATATTAAACAACATTTATCAATAAAAGCCAAAGGCGCTTTCTCTGCTTAAATTAATTGTTAATTAAGTCAAGTACAAAAATATAGCTATAACCAACAAAATACCTACCCACGGCTTTATTTACAGATCAAAGCTATAAAATGATAGTATTTGTGCGCCAGTGGCGTGATGCGTCATGAAGTGTTTAGAGTTAATATGGTTGGGCAAGGCAGGCAAGATTGGGGGGGTGTTAAATTTTTATACGCCGGTGGTAAGGCCTGGGAAACCCTGGGTGGCCAGCAGCTGCTCCAACCTGCGCAGGCCCAATTCGGTCTTGCCGTCCAAAATGCGTCCTTGCTGACACCAGTCCAAGGCTTCGTCCAACTCCAGGAAGCGCAGCTCGGCGCCCTCCTCCATGGGATGGCCGTCGCCCGGGGGCGGCTGAGCCCGGCCGGGGTCCACCTCCGCGCAGAGGTAGTGCAAGCGCTCGGGACAAAAGGCGGGGGCGGAAAAGGGGGAAGGGCCCAGGGCGAAGAATTTTTCGGCCGCCACCCGCAAGCCGGCCTCCTCCCAGCACTCCTGGCTGGCCCGGCCCAAGAGGCCCAGTCCCCCCGGTTCCAGGTCGGACTTCTCAACGCCGCCGGCGGGCAGTTCCCAGAAGGCCCCGCTCCAGGGACGCTGGTCCAGGTGGAGCAGTCCCGGGACCTCGGCCCGTTGAGCCACCGCCGGCCGCACGCTACGCCGTAGGACGACCCGGATCCCGCGCCCGCTGGCCGCTTCCGGCGGGGCGAAGAGCACTAGGACCACGGCGTCCAGGAAAGGGGTTAGCGCGGACTCAACCTCGTAGGCGCGGCTGTGGGAGCCGTCCTGGTAGCGGTTGCGCAGCAGGCGCCTGGTGAGGGTGAGGAAGCCGCCGCGGGCAACCACCTGGGCGGGGCCTTCCCAACTCAAACCTGACAAGCGTTTATTTTCAGCCAATTAAATCATCCGACCACGTCGAGGATGGTTCCCAGAATCTCGTCCTGGGTGCGCAGGGCCTTGAGGTTGGCCTCAAAAGTGCGCTGGTCGATGGTGAGGTTGACCATCTCCGTGGCGATGTCCGTGCCCGATGCCTGCAAGGCCCCGGAGACGATCAGCCCATGTCCGGCGGTGCCGGGCGTCGCGGTGATCGGTGGTCCGGAAGCGGCGGTCTCACGGAAGGCGTTGCCCCCCACCGCCTCCAGTCCGCCGGGGTTGCCGAAGGAGGCGGTCTGTAGTTGGCCCTGGGCCAGAACCTGGCCATCGGTGGAGAGGGCCTGTATCGTGCCATCGGAGCCGATGTTTAGCTGGGCGGTTTGGGCGGGCAGGGTGATGCCCGGGGCTAGGGCGCGGCCTTGGAGGTCGGTGAACTGGCCTTGGGAGTTCACGATGAAATTGCCGGTTCGGGTATAGAAATTGCCACCTTGGCCGTCATTGAGGACAAAGAACCCGCCGCCATCTATTGCCAGGTCCAACTGGCGTTGACTGGCAATGACGGGTCCGGCGCCCAGGGAGGTAATGCCCGTGAGCGTGGCGCCGCCTTGGGACAATTCAGCCTGTTCCACTCGTCCGGGACTGAATCCTGGCGTGGAGAGGTTGGCCAAGTTATGGGCAGTCTGGCTTACCCGGGTTGTGCTGACCTGC
>JAJZPI010000042.1 GCA_021811275.1 Deltaproteobacteria bacterium | reverse complement strand
GCGACTACATTCTACAGCAAAGAAGGTGATTCTAGTGCAAGTCCAAGTCGTGGACAACAACGTCGAGAAGGCGATCAAGCTCCTCAAGCGCAAGCTGACCAAGGAAGGCATCTTCCGCCAGCTGAAAGAGAAGCGCTGGCACGAGAAGCCCAGCGACGCCCGCCGGCGCAAGCAGCGTCAGGCTCGTCGCCGGCTCCGCCGCCAAATCGCCCGCGCCCGGGCCCGCTCCACGCGCTAGCCCCTCACCGCCTCCGAAATCAACGGGACGGCCGCTCCTTCAAGGGGTGGCCGTCCCGCTTTTTTGCCCGTGTGTGGTTGTGCTAAGCCAGGAAGCCGCCAAGCTGCCTGGCCGCGAAAACCCCGAAGTAGACCCCGAAGCCCAGCAAAAAGATCGCGCAGACTCCCACCAGGGCCCGGTAGACCCGGTCGTTTAGGAAGCGCCGTCCCTTGGCCACCACCAAAGCCAACAGAAAGTACCAGGCCACGTCGGCGCTTATGTGGCCGGCGTAGAAGACCGTCACTCCCAGCCAAGCTGGACGGGTCTCCAGGGCCATGGCCACCAGCGACAGCCCCACCGTGACCCACCACAGCGACCAATAGGGGTTGGCCAGGCTGAGCAGGAAGCCGTCGCGCACCGGACCGGTCGCCTTACCGGGCGAGAGGTCCAGTTTGAGGCCGGGCAGGGAGCGCAGCATGCCTGTCCCCATCCAGAGCAGGATCAACGCCCCCGCCCCCCCCACCCAGCCCGCCACCTCCGGCCTTGCCAACACCCCGCCCAGTCCCAAGGCCAGGGCCGCCACCAGCGATCCCTCCAGAAAGAAATGGCCGAGCATGATCAGCGGGCCGGCCTTGGCCCCCAGGCGGGCGGCGTGGGTGATGGTCACGGCCAGCACCGGCCCGGGAACCACCGCGCCCGAAAGCGCGGTTACGAAGGCGGTGGCGAAGAGCCCGGCCAAGGCCAGCAGGCCGGCTTGGGCCGGATCCGGAGGCACCTCCCCCTACCTCGGCCCGGCCAGGTAAAAGGCCCGGAAGGCACCCACGCTGGAGTGGATGTCGGCCTTGTGGCTGACCTCAAAGGGCGAGTGCATGGAAAGCAGGGCAGGTCCCACATCCACGATGTCCAGGCCATAGACGGCCATGAGCTTGGCGATGGTGCCGCCGCCCCCCTCGTCGATCTTGCCCATGCCCGCCGCTTGCCAAGTCACCCCGGCCTGGTCCCACACCTTGCGCAGCCAGGCCACGTACTCGGCGTTGGCGTCATTGGCTGAATACTTGCCTCCGTGGCCTGTGTACTTGGTCAAGGTTACGCCATAGCCCAAGAGCGCGGCGTTGCGCTTTTCATGCACCTCGGGGAAATCGGGGTCCAGGGCGGCGTTGACGTCGGCGGAAAGGGCCTGGCTGGCGGCCAGGGCCCGGCTCACGGCCAGGTAGCTGGGCTTTTCGCCGGCCGCCTCCATGAAACCCGCCACCAAGAGCTCGATCCAGCGGGTGTTGGCGCTGGTGGGCCCCTCGGAGCCGATCTCCTCCTTGTCCACGAACATGGCCACGGCGGTCACCGCCGGGTCCTTCAAGGCCAGGATGGCCTCCAGGGCGCAAAAGGCGGATGCGCGGTCGTCCTGGCCGTAGGCCCCCACCAGGGCCCGGTCCAGTCCCACGTCGCGGGCCAGACCCGCCGGCACCACCTCCAGTTCGGCGCTGATAAGGTCGGCCTCACTCACGCCATAGCCATCCTGCAGGAGCTTGAGCACCGCCAGCTTGACCTTGTCGTTCTCCGCCCCCTCCTCCACGTCCAGGGGCAAACCCCCAATGAGCAAATTCATGCGCTCGGCCTCGAAGGCGTCGGAGAGCTTCTTGCTCTCTTGGCTCTTGCGGCTAAGGTGGGGCAAAAGGTCCAGCAAGGTGAAAACAGGGTCGTCGGGAGCGTCGCCCACGTGCACCTGCACGGTCTTGCCCTCCCGGGTGCAGACCACGCCGTGCAGGGCCAGGGGCCGCGCCAGCCACTGGTACTTCTTGATGCCGCCGTAGTAGTGGGTCTTGAGAAAGGCCAACTCCTGATTCTCGTAGAGCGGGTGCATCTTGAGGTCCAGGCGGGGGGCGTCGATGTGGCTGCCGATGATGCGCAGGCCAGCGCCCACGCCTTTCTTGCCCAGCACGCACAGGGCGATGGCCTTGCCCTGCTGCTCCAGGTAGAAGCGCCGGCCCTTGGCTCCCGCCTTGAGCGGTTTGAAGCCCAGCGCGCGCGCCCGCTCGCGGATGGCCTCCACGGCCAGGCGCTCGGTCTTGGCCTGGCTCAGGAAGGCCTTGTAGCGCTCGCCCATTTTGAATATCTCCTGGCGGGTGGCGGCGTCGGCCTTGTCCCAGACGCTGATCGGCTTGAGCGCCAGTTTCTCCTTGAGGTCCTTGAACTGCTTCTTAGTGAGCCTCGTGGTCTTGCCCGCTTTGGCCATGTTTGTTCTCCGTTGGCTGGAGGTTTTCAAGACTACTAACACCGGTGGCTGGACAAGGCAACCTCGGCGACGGCGATCACTTGCGGCTGGTGGCCCCCAGGTAGATGCCGCCCAGGGCCAGGGACGCGCCCAGCCCCTGAACCATATCCAGCGGCTTGTCGAAAAAAAGGATGTCCCAGACAAAGGCCAGGGTTGGCTGTAGCAAGAGCACCAACCCGGCAAGGGAGGCCGGCACGCGAGGCAGACCCCGGGCGATGATGACCCAGCCCAGCACTTGCCCGGCCACGCCGTAGGCGAGCAGCGCCGCCCAACTCTGGGTGTCAGGTATCAGAAATCTCTCACCCTGGAGCAAGCCTTCAACACCCATTATCAGAGCCGTGACCAGGCTGACGATGCTCAGGTTGGCCGTGCGGCCTGGGGCGTCACTGCGGGTCTGGAGCTGGCGAAGGGTCAGGATATAGCCGCCGTAGCACACGGCGGTTAGCAGGCCGTAGATGAGTCCTCGCTGATAGTCCTCGCCCAGGCTGGCGAAGTTCAGGCCCACCAGGAAGTATAGGCCGGCCATGGCCAGGGGGATGCCCAGGGCCAGGCGTCCGCCCAGACGCTCACCCATGAACAGCGCGCCCATGCCCGACAGGAAAAACACCTGGAAGTTACTCAGGATGGTGCTCAGGCCCGGCCCCAGGATATGGATGCTGCGGTGCCAGAAGGAGAGATCCAGGGCGAAAAGCACTCCGGCGGCCACGGCCAAGCCGAAGGGTCGGGGCCCGTTCCAGATTCGCTTGCGTTGGGCTAGCGCCAATGCGGTCAAGATGGCCCCGCCAAAGAGCACGCGGTAGAAGCCGGCCATGGTGGGGCCCACGTGGGCCAGCTTCACGAACACCGCCGAGAAGCTGATCATGGACGCCCCGAACATCACCGGCAGCAGGCCGGAAAGAAGCGAGGGATTGCCCGGGGGCTGGTTCATGAGGGGATGGACTCCGGCTTGGCCGCGAGGATGAAATACTCCACGTTGCCGGCCGGGCCGGTTATGGGGCTTTCGCAGTCGCCCAACACGGTCAGGCCCAGGGAGAGCAGGCACTGGCGCACCCGCTCCACTGCCGCTAGCCGCGCCGCCTCCTCGCGCACCACCCCGCCCTTGCCCACTTGCTCGCGCCCGGCCTCGAACTGGGGCTTGACCAGACAGAGCAGCCGGCCGCCCAGCGCCAGGCGGGTAGCCAGCACGGGCAGGACCAGGGCGAGGCTGATGAAGGAAAGATCGCCCACAATGAGATCAAAGGGGCCGGGGGCCTGCTCAGGTTCGAGATAGCGGACGTTGACCCGCTCAAGGACGGTCACGCGAGGGTCCACTCGCAGCTTGTGGGCCAGCTGGCCGTAGCCCACGTCCACGGCAACCACGCCGGCCGCGCCGCGTTGGAGCAGGCAGTCCGTGAAGCCGCCGGTGCTGGCCCCGGCGTCCAGGCAGGCCATCCCGCTCACCTCGAGCCCGAAGCGATCCAGCGCCCCGGCCAGTTTGACCCCGCCTCGGGAGACGTAGGGGTGGTCGGGGCCGGCCACCTCGACTTGGGCATCGGGGGCCACGGCCTGACCGGCCTTGGCCGCCACTTGGCCGGAAACCCGCACCAGGCCGGCCAGTATCAGGGCCTGGGCGCGGGCTCGGCTATCGGCCAAGCCCAGCTCCACCAGGCGCTGATCCAACCGGGTGGCCTTGGATGCGCTTTTGACGTTCACGAACGCCCCATAAGAGAGCGCGCCGCGGCGGCCACGGCGGCGGCGTCAACCCCGTAGGCCTCGCGCAGGCAAGCCTGGCTACCGTGCTCCACGAAGACGTCGTCCACCGCCACCATCCGCACGGCCAACCGGGTCATGCCCCGCCGGGCCAGCGCCTCCAGCACCGCCGCTCCGAAGCCGCCCATGGCCACGTTCTCCTCCACCGTGACCAGCCGGCCGCTTTGGGCGGCCAGTTCGCAGATCAGGTCTTCGTCCAAGGGCTTGACGAAGCGGGCATTGACCACCGCCGCCTCGATGCCCTCGCTGGCCAGGGTCTCGGCGGCTTTCAGGGAGGCCTCCACACCCACCCCGATACCGATCAGGACCAGGTCTCCGCCCTGGCGCTTGAGTTCGCCCTTGCCCCAGGGCAGCTCGCGCAGCGGCCCCGAGCAGTCCACGCCCAGGCCCTTACCTCGAGGATAGCGGATGGCAACCGGGCCGACGTGCGCCAGAGCGCTGAAGAGCATGTGCCTCAATTCGTCCTCGTCGGCCGGGGCCAAAAGGCACAAGCCCGGCACGCAGCGCAGGAAGCTCAGGTCCAAGAGACCCTGGTGAGTGACCCCGTCCTCGCCCACGATGCCGCCCCGGTCCAGGGCGAAGATCACCGGCAAGCTGGTCATGCACACGTCGTGCACGACCTGGTCGAAGGCCCGCTGCATGAAGGTGCTGTAGATGGCCACCACCGGCTTGAAGCCCTCGCAGGCCAGGCCGGCGGCGAAGGTCACGGCGTGCTGCTCGGCGATGCCCACGTCGATGAAGCGCTCGGGGAAGGCCTCGGCGAAATCCAGCAGGCCGGTGCCCTCGGGCATGGCCGCGGTGATGGCCACGATCCTGGGCTCGCTACGGGCCAGCTCCACCATGGTGCGGCCGAAGACCTCGGTGTAGCTGGGGGGCTTGGGCCGGCCGTTGCCGCCGTTGCCGGCCGCGGCGGGCTCGACCAGCTCCTGGGCCTGGGCTGGTTGGCGGGCCACGCCGTGGAAGTGGCTGGGGTCCTGTTCGGCCGGGGCGTACCCCTTGCCCTTGGTGGTCAGCACATGCACCAAAAGCGGCCCCCGCTGGGTGGTGACGTTCTGGAAGGTCTCCACCAGGCGGTCCAGGCGATGGCCGTCCACCGGGCCCAGGTAGTTGAAGCGGAAGGCCTCGAAGAGCATGCCCGGAGTGGAGAAGGCTTTGAAGGATTCCTCCGAACGGCGGGCCAGGTCCAACAGGTCGCGGCCCACGCCGGGTATGGACTTCAGGAAGCGCTCCACGTCCTTGCGGAAGGTGAGGTAGGCCCGGCCAGAGAGAGCCCGCGACATGAACTTGCTGAGCGCGCCCACGTTGGGGGCGATGGACATGCCGTTGTCGTTTAAGACCACGATCACGTCCTCGTCCAAATAGCCGGCCTGGTTCAGGCCCTCGAAGGCCATGCCCGCGGTGAGCGAGCCGTCGCCGATGACGGCGATGACCCTGCCCTTCTCGCGCTTCAGGCGCTTGCCCACGGCCATGCCCACCGCCGCGCTGATGCTGGTGCTGGAGTGGCCGGTGTCGAAGGCGTCGTAGGGGCTCTCGGAGCGCTTGGGGAAGCCGGCGATCCCGCCCCATTGGCGCAGGGTGTGGAAGCGTGTCCGGCGGCCCGTAAGCAGCTTGTGGGCATAGGTCTGGTGGCCCACGTCCCAAATGATCTTGTCCTCGGGGGCGTTGAAGACCCGGTGCAGGGCGATGGTCAGCTCCACCACGCCCAGGCTGGGGGCCAAGTGCCCGCCGCTGACGGTCACGGTCTCGATTATGCGCGCGCGCAGCTCTCCGGCCAGCCTCTCCAACTCCTCCAGGCTCAGGACTTTGAGATCAGCCGGGCTGTCGATGCTATCCAGAAGTTTGCCGCTGGCGCGGGTGTTATCGTCCAAGTAGCGACCCCTATGCTCCCAAAAAGCCTAATGGGTTCTCTGCATGATGTACAAGGCCAGGTCCTTGAGCGGCCAGGCCGCGGGCCCCAGGCCCTCGGCCAAATCCGCCGCCTCGGCCACCAGGCGTTCGCCGGCCTGGCGGGCTTGCGCAGGGCCCACGGCCGCCGGATAGGTCATCTTGCCCCGGGCCTCGTCGCTGCCGGCGGCCTTGCCCATGAGCGCGGGATCGCCGGTCAGGTTCAGAATGTCGTCGGCGATCTGGAAGGCCAGACCAATGCGCCGGCCATAGCGGGTGAGCGCGTGCACTTGCTCCTCGCCGCCGCCGGCCAGCAGACCCCCGCTGGCCACCGAGGCCGCGATAAGGGCCCCGGTCTTCTTGGCGTGGATGAACTGCACCTGGGTCAAGTCGGGCTGGCGGCCCTCTGCCAGGAGGTCGGCGGCCTGCCCCCCCACCATGCCCTCCCAGCCCGCCGCGCGCATGATCATCTGCGCGGCCATGAGCGCCCGCCAGGGCTCCACGCCCTGGGTCCAGGCCGGGTCGGTCAAGAGCACCATGGCCTGGGTAAGCAAGCCGTCACCGGCCAGGAGGGCCATGCCTTCGCCGAAGACCTTGTGATTGGTGGGCACCCCCCGCCGGAAGTCGTCGTCGTCCATGGCCGGCAGGTCGTCGTGTATCAGGGAGTAGGAGTGGATCATCTCCAGGGCGCAGGCGCAGTACATGGCGTCCTCGGCCCTGCCCCCGACGGCCTCGGCTCCAGCCAGGCAGAGGATGGGCCGCAGGCGCTTGCCCCCGGCGAAGATGCTGTAGCGCATGGCGGCCAGGACCTGGCCGCCGGACTCGTCGCCAGGCAGCATGGCCTCCAGGGCCTTGTCCACCATCTCGCGCCGCGCCGCCAGATAGCCCTTCAGCTCACCCACACTAGTCCTCCGCCGGCAAGGGGGCCTCGAACGGCTTTTCCAGCAGACCCTTCTCCCGGTCCTTGATCAGCAGAGTCACCTTTTTTTCCGCCGCGTCCAGCCGCTGCCCGCAGGCTTCGGCCAGCTTCACGCCCTCCTCGAAGAGAACCAGAGACTGCTCCAGGGGAAGGTCATCGCCCTCCAGGCGGTCGACGATCTCCTCCAGGCGCGCCAAGTTGTCCTCGAAGCCGCCTTCCTTCTTGGCCTTGGCCATCAGCTGCCTCCCAGCATAAGCGCCAGCCGCCGGCTGGTCGCCACCCAGGCCAGGGGGTCCACCCTGGCTCCCATCAGGTGCATATCGAAATGCAGGTGCGGGCCGGTCACCCGCCCGCTCATGCCAACCAAGCCTATCACCTGGCCCTGGCGAACCTCCTGGCCAGGCCCCACCTTGGCTTCCGAAAGGTGGCGGTAGCCGCTTATAAGCCCCAGGCCGTGGTCGATGAGCAGGGTGATCCCACCGAAATAAGTGTCTTCCAGATAGGCCACCCTCCCGGCGGCCGGGGCGCGTACCGGGGTGCCCACGCCCCCGCGCAAATCCACCCCGCCGTGGGGGCTGCGCGGTTCGCCATTGACCAGACTGCGGCGGCCGAATATCCCCACCACCTCGGCATCCAGGGGGGCGAGCCAGGGACCCCGCCAAAGCGGTACGGGGTCCAGGGTGGAGTAGGCCTGGCGCTGGCGCTCCATCTCGCCCTGGTGACGGTCGAGCTGCTCCCGCGATGGCGCGACGTACTTCTGGGCGACGGTGATCTGCCGCGTGCCGTAGTCCTTGGCCGCCACCTTGACCTGCCGCCGGGCCAGGGTCATTTCGCCAGCCTTCACCTCGATCTCGTGCGGGCCCGGGCTGGCGTTCAAGTCAGCGGCCAACGCCCCCACCCAGCAGCCGCCAACGCCCCGCACCAGGGGGGCCTCCTGCCCCAAAAAGCGGGCGCGTAGCGCCTGGGCCTCGAAAGCCTGGCCGGGCAGACAAACCTTGAGCAGCACCACCTGGCCCTGGGTCACGATCCCGGGCTCCAGTTCGATCAGCGATTCGGCGGCAGAGGACGCGCCGGGCCAGGCCGCCAGACAAAACAAGAGCAGCGCCAGGGCCCGTGCCAACCTGCGGGGACGACTCACGGCAGGGCCTCCTCCACCCGGGCGCGCAAGACCCCCTCCTGCAGGCGCACCCGGATGCCCTGGCCCGGCAGCGCCGCGGAGGCCCGGCGCAGGACCACACCGGTCTCGTCGGTTACCAGGGCGTAGCCCCTGCCCAGCACCGCCAAGGGGCTCAGGGCCCGGAGCCTGCCCTCCAGCACTCGCAAGCCCGCCCGACGTCCCACCACCGCCCTCGCCCCGGCCACCGCCAATCGCTGCAAAAGCTCCCTGCGCCTGGCCTGCAAGGCCGCCAGGCGGCGGTCGGGCCGCTGGGCCATAAGCCGTTCTCGAGCCCGGGCCAGAGCGCTCTCCCGGCGGTGCAGCACCGCGCGGACGGCATGCTCGGCCCGGCTCTGGAGATCCTCCACCCGCAGGCGCTTGTCGATCAGCCGCCGGCGGGGGTCGCCAAGGCCGCGCAGCAGGCCGTTCAAGGTCTCGCGGCGGCGGGCGACCTGAGCCGCCCCGGCCCGCAACAGGCGCTCCCGCAAAAGGCGCAGTCTGTGCTCAAGGTCGGCCCGGGGCCGCACCAAAAGCTCGGCCGCCGCCGAGGGCGTGGGCGCGCGCAGGTCGGCCACCAGGTCGCATATGGTCACGTCCACCTCATGCCCCACCGCCGATACCACGGGTATGGGCGAGGCGGCGATGGCCCGGGCCAGGGCCTCGTCGTTGAAAGCCCAGAGGTCTTCGGGCGAGCCCCCGCCCCGGGTGAGCACGATGACCTCCGGCCAACCCCATGCGGCCAGGTCCTTGAGCGCGGCGATCATGCGCGGGGCGGCCTCCTCGCCCTGCACCGGGACCGGATAGACCGCTACGGCCACCCGGTCGAAACGACGATGCAGCACGTTCAGGAAATCGCGGATGGCCGCCCCGCTCTCCGAGGTGACCACCGCCACCCGTTGGGGCAGGTCGGGCAGCTCACGCTTGCGCTCCGGGTCGAAGAGCCCCTCCGCCCCCAGGCGGCGGCGGAGCTGCTCGAAGGCCAGGGCCAGGGCCCCGGTCCCTCGGGGCTCGGCGGTGTCCACCACCAGCTGCACGTCGCCCCTGGGCGGGTAGACGCTTAGCCGGCCCTGGCAGAGCAGGCGCTGGCCCTCCTCCAGGGTAAAACGCAGCAGGGAGGCCTGGGGCCGAAAGAGCACGGCCCGAATCAGGGCCTGGTCATCCTTTAAGGAAAAATAGATGTGGCCGCTGCCAGGACGCCGTAGTCCGCTGACCTCGCCCTCCACCCACACGAAGTCGAACCTCTCCTCGGCGAGCTTTTTGAGCGATTGCACAAGCTCGCTTACGGTGAGAATCTGACGGCGGGCGAAAAGCTCCAAGGGCTCCATGACCAGGACCACGTTTGCTTGTGATAATAAGCTCCTGCCTGGGCAGGAAGCGAAGCGTAAAGCCTAACATAGGGACCCCGGCCCGGCAACCGGCGGACCGGCCGGCGGCGCTCACTGGGAGATGACCTGATAGTCGCCGATCTTGCCCTCCTGACGCAGGCGCGTCCCCTCGGCCTGGGCCTCGGCCTGGTCGGGGAAGGCGCCGGCCAGCACCAGATAGCGCCGGCCCTGGCCAGGTTCGTCCACGGGCAGGAGACGGGCCAAAAGGCCCCGGGATACCAGATCCTTGACCTGGCGCTCGGCGGGCGGGCGCTCGGCCAGGCTGGCCAGGAGCAGGGTGTAGCCCTGGCGGCCGGCAGGCTGGCGTGAGGGCTGGCCCTCGCCCGGCGCGGGCCTGGCCCCGGAAGCGGAGCGCGCGCGCAGGACCCGGCCCACACCCTTCAGGTCCGCGCGGGCGGGGTCCAGGTCCAGAGGGTATTCCTCCACTCCGCGCGCGGTGGAGGATTCGTAGACGATCCACTCGCGCCCGCCGAAGGGACGGATGACGTAGCTGCCGCCATGCCCCCTGGCCTGGGCGGCGTCCTCTGCCTCCATCAGGGCCCGGATGGTCTTCTCGCCCACCCCGGCCTTCTTGAGGGCCAGCACCTGCTCCACGCTCAGGGCCAAGGCCGGGAGGGGCTGGGCGACCAGCAGGGCCAGCCCGGCGGCGATGATCATAAGGTCCCTCATGGCTCGCTCCCTTGCGCGCTGAACGTTCACGCTTGATTCTAGCGCGCCCCGGCCGCACCTTGCCAGGGCGGAAAAGGCCACAAGGCTATGGACGCCCCCCGGCTGATCGGGCATACTCGCCCCATTCGCGCCGGCTCCCTTTGGCGACGGCGCATACTCCGGCGGACCAAGCTCATGACAAAAGCGGGCGTGGACAAAAAGACCCTGGCCTGGTGCCTGTACGACTGGGCCAATTCGGCCTTCGCCACCACGGTGTTGGCCGGTTTCTTTCCGGTATTTTTCAAGGAGCACTGGAGCGCTGGCGCGGATGTCTCGCTCAGCACCTTCCACCTGGGCTCGGCCAATTCCCTGGCCAGCGTCATAATCGCCCTGCTGGCCCCGGCCCTGGGGGCCATCGCCGACCGGGGCGGGGCCAAGAAAAAGTTCCTGCTCTTCTTCACCGCCATGGGAGTGGTGATGACCGGCTGCCTGCACCTGGTGGCCAAGGGTCAATGGCAGCTCGCCGCCGGGGTCTACGTGGCCGCGGTGGTGGGCTTCTACGGCGGCAACATTTTCTACGACTCGCTGCTGGTGGCCGTGGCCGAGGAAAAGCGGCGCGACTTCGTCTCGGCCCTGGGCTATTCCCTGGGCTATCTGGGCGGTGGCCTGCTATTCACCTTGAACATCTTCATGACCATGCACCCAGGCGCCTTCGGCCTGGCCGGTGTGGAGCAGGCGGTGCGGGTCTCCTTCCTGAGCGTGGCGCTGTGGTGGGCGGCCTTTTCCCTGCCGGTAATGCTTTGGGTCAAGGAAACCAAGCCGGCCCACGCGCCCAGCGCCTGGCGCGCGGTGGGCCAGGGCCTGCGGCAGCTGATGGCCACCTTGGGCGAGGTGCGGCGGCTGAAGGTGGTGGCGCTCTTCCTGCTGGGCTACTGGCTCTACATCGACGGCGTGGACACCGTGATCCAGATGGCGGTGGACTACGGGCTGGCCTTGGGATTCAACTCCAAGAGCCTGCTTACGGCCCTGCTAATCACCCAGTTCGTGGGCTTTCCCGCCACCATAGTCTTCGGCCTCCTGGGCAAGCGCCTCGGCCCCAAGGCGGGCATCCTCATCGGCATCGGGGTATACCTGGCGGTGTCGGTCTGGGGCTATTTCATGGACAGCGAGAACGAATTCTACGTCCTGGCCGTGGTCATCGGTCTGGTGCAGGGCGGGGTGCAATCCCTGAGCCGCTCCTTCTACGCCCGCCTGATCCCCGAGGACAAGGCGGCCGAGTTCTTCGGGTTCTACAACATGCTGGGCAAGTTCGCGGCGGTGCTGGGGCCCTTTCTCATGGGCTCGGTCAGCCTGGCCACCGGCAACCCGCGCCACTCGATCCTTTCCCTGGGCGTGCTGTTCATCGGCGGGGGGATCATTCTTGCCGTGGTCGACGACAAGAAGGGCCACCGCCTGGCGGAGGACCTGGAAGGAAACCTCTAGGCGCCGGGCTGCCTGCGTTGAAGGCCCAGTACAGCCTCCACGTGGCCGGTGTGGGGGAACATGTCGACCACGGTCAGGCCCAGGGGCCGGTAGCCGGCCTCGGCCAGCTCGGCCGCGTCGCGGGCCAGGGCCGCCGGATGGCAGGAGACGTAGACCACGCGCTCCGGCTCCAACTTGAGCAGGCCCTCCATCAGGCCCTTGGCCCCGGTCCGCGGCGGGTCCAGAACCACCAGGTTGAAGCCCTGGCCCGCGCGGGCAAGCTCGGCCAGGGCCTGGCCCGCCTCGCCCTGGGTCGTCTCCACGGCCTCGCCCAGGGCGTTTGCCTTGATCAGGCGGCGCGCCGCCCGCACCGCCCGGTGCTCTCCCTCCACGGCCAGCACCCGCCAGCCGGCGGCGGCCAGGGGCAGGCTGAAGTTGCCGCTGCCGGCGTAGAGGTCCAGCGCCGAGTGACCTTGGCCCGGCCCGGCCAGGGTGAGCACCGCCTCGATCAGCAAGCGGTTGGCCGCGAAGTTGACCTGGCTGAACTGTCCGGGATAGGCCCGCAGGACAAGGCCGGGCCGCTGGTAATAGACTAGGCCATAGGGCCTGGCCTGGGCCTTTCCTCCCGACACCCCGAGCACCCCCGGCAGGGCCTCCAGGCTAGCCAGCCAGGCCTCGTCCAAGCCCTCTCCCGCACCCAGGGTCAGGTAGGCCTCCTCCCCCTCGGCCAGGACCTCCACCCAGGCCACCGCTTTCCCGCCGGGCTCGGCCAGCAGAACTGCCAAGCCGGGCAGAAGGAGGTTCACCGCCGGGGCGGCCACCGGGCACCGCTCCACCTGGACCAGGTCGTGGCTGGCCCGGGCGAAAAACCCCAGGCGTCCGGCGTCGACCTGGAAGCGCAGGCGGTTGCGCCAGCCCCAGGCCGCGGGCGAAGGCATGATCACGGGCTGGGGCAGGCCGGGCAGTTTGCGGAGCGCCCGGCTCACCCAGGCGGTCTTGGCCCGCACCTGCTCGGGGTAGCCCAGGTGCATGAAATCGCAGCCCCCGCAACGGCCGTAGAGCGGGCATGGGGGCTGGACCCGCTGGGGCGAGGCGGCGAGAATCTCCACCGCCTCGGCCTCCAGGTAGTCGCGGCGCTCGCGGTTGATCCGCGTCAGCACCTTTTCCCCGGCCAGAGCCCCGGCCACGAATACCACCCGGCCATCGCCGGCCCGGGCCAGGCCCCTGCCTCCGGCGGCCAGATCGCCGATTTCCAGCTCGACCAACTGCCGCGCGCGCGTTTCTTCCATGACCGTGGCCTCTCCGTCCCTTGCCTGCGGGCGCGCCAGGGAGCTGGCGGATCAAGCGCCGGCTTGACTGCCGCCACGGGTTGAGCATAAACCATTATGACATATGTAACACCGGGGAAGCCGGCTTCGCGGCGGGCGAGGCGCTCTCCGGCCCAACCGACGCCAGAGGGACCCCATGAAAGCCGAACATCCGTTGGAACTGCTCCGTGCCAGGACTATGAAAGAAAAGTACCCCCAACTCCTGGGTATCGCAATCGAGGACATCGCGCCGGGCTATGCCAGGGTGGCCATGGACTTCCGTCCCGACATGACCAACATCTTCGGCATGCTCCACGGCGGGGCGGTCTTCTCGCTCCTTGACGAGGCCTTCCAGCTGGCCTGCAACGCCCATGGCGAGGTGGCCGTGGCCCTGCAGCTGACCATCTACTACCTGGCCCCGGCGGAACCCGGCTGCCGGCTGCTGGCCGAGGCCAAGGAATCCAACGCCACCCGCAAAACCGCGCTCTACGACTGCACGGTGCGCCAGTCCGACGGCAGACTGATCGCCTCGGCCCAGGCCCTAGCCTACCGCAAGGGTCAGCCCCTGCCGCTCACTCCCGAGGGCGACCTGGTGGAAAAGGCCTAGCCAAGGCCTTGGCCGGGTCCTGGGCCAGACCCCATACGCCTTGGAGGCATGACTTGCCTAACACATCAGATCCCCCGGCTTGGCCGCGCCCCATCGCGGCGGTGATGTCCTCGGGCTTTTTCGGGTTTTTCGCCCACGCCGGGTTCCTGCAGGCCTTGGCCGACCTGGGCGTGGCGCCCGACGCCTACGCCGGATCATCTTCCGGCGCCCTGGTGGCCGCCCTGGCCGCCGCCGGCCAAACCCCGGCCCAAATGCTTGAGGGTTTCCGAAGGTTGCGCAAGCAGGACTTCTGGGATCCCCCCCGGCCAGCCGGCCTTCTGGCGGCCGCCCTCAGGGGCTGGCGCGGCCATAGCGGCTACCTGCGCGGTGAGGCCTTTGAGCGCATCATGGCCGAGCGGCTCGCCCAGGGCTCCGGCGCGCGCACCTTCGCCGATTGCGCCCGTCCCTGCCTGATGGCGGCCCTGGACCTGGAGTCTGGCCGCCGGGTGGTGCTCAAGGAGGGCGACCTGGCCCTGGCGGTGCGGGCCAGCGGGGCTGTGCCCATGCTCTTCGCCGCGGTGGAGCTGGGCGGGAGGCTGCTGGTGGACGGCGGCCTGGTCGACAAGGCCCCCCTGGCCGCCGCGGTGGAGCACCTGGGAGCGCGCACCCTGGTGGTGCACGTGCTGACCTCGGCCAGCTTGCTCAATCCGGTCCGCCAGACCCTGGCCAAACCCCTGGCTCCCCTGCGCCTGCAACTCCGGGCCGTGGCCGCCGCGCGCTGGCAACACTACCTGGACCAGGCCGAGACCCTGCGCCGCGCCGGGGTGACCGTGGTGGAGGCCAGGGCCGGCGACCTGCCCCGGCTGGGCCCGGACCGACTGGGCCAGGGAGCGGGGGTTTTCGAACTGGCCCGCCGACGATCCCTGCGCTCCCTGAGGGAATCACCGCCTTCGGCCTAACCTTTTGACCCCACTGAACTTATCCTGATTGGTCGCTATTGACAAGATTGGCGCATGGGGCTATTTTGGATATCGTAAGGAGTCGGTGCCTCACTCATAGCAGAGCGGGAACCAGATGCAGCAGCGTTTTATAAGGGGTATCCGCTACGTACCGACCTTGCCCACGGTACTGAGCCAAATTTTGTCCCTGCTCAACGACGACAAGAGTTCGGCCGCCGACCTGGAAAAGATCATCCTCAACGACCAGGCCCTCAGCTCCAAGGTCCTGGCCGTGGCCAACTCCGCCTACTACGGTTTCCGCCACCAGATACTGACCGTAACCCGGGCGGTCCTGGCCCTGGGTTACGAGGAAATCCGCAACATTTGCCTGGGCGCCAGCCTTATGGGGTTCCTGCACCCCTCGACCTTCCGAGACCAGACCGCGGCCGAGCTCTTGTGGCTGCATTCCCTCACCGTGGGCGAGGCCGCCCGTCTGGTGGGAGCGCACACCCGTTGCGCCGAGGCCGACCCATCCTTCACCGCCGGCCTTTTGCACGACCTGGGCAAGGTGGTGCTGGCGGCCTTTTTCCCGGAAGACGTGGACAGCTTGAAGGACCTCATGGTCCGCGAGGCCCTCACCTACAAAGAGGCCGAAAAGGCCCTGGACCTGGACCACGGCCTGATCGGCAAGGCCTTGGGCGAGCACTGGGATCTGCCGCCCCAGCTCGCCGAAACCATGGGCTATCACCACGACATCCACACCGGACTGACCTACTTCCCGCTTGTGGCCGCCGTGCACGTGGGCGATTACCTGGCCCGTCAAATGGGCCTGGGCCACTCCGGCAACCCCGACCCGCCGGTGATCAAGGAGGTCGTGCTGGACAAGCTGGGCCTGGACCAGCCCCAACTCAAGGAATTGTCCAAGACCCTTAACACCCGCCGCCTGGCCGTGATCGGCCTCTGGCAAACCTTGGTAAAAAGCTGAGCCGACGCCCCCCGGGAGGAATGTCCGGCCAGACGTCATGTTCACCTGAAGCCGCCGGCGCCGGTCTGGCTTCCCGTAAGAGATACGCTATTTTTTTCCCTCGCGCCGGCTGGTCAGGCTGACCACCTTGCCGCCGCCGGTCGACGGTCCCTCCGTGGGAGCGGAAGAGTCCGGCGGGGCGGGCGCAGGTGGTTCGGGCAGGGGCTCCTCCGGGCCCTGGGGCGGAGCCAGCCTCTCCAGGCGCATGGTCTCCCCGCCCATGGTGAACTCACCGCCGTCGATATATTCCTCGCGCAGAATCCAGGTTACTTTCTGGGTGGGCAGGGCCAGGATCAAGAGGGTTATCTGCCACCAGGGGGGCTTGACGTCGGCGGCGATGTGCTCCACCCGGGCGTAGCTGACCGCCTTGCCCTTGTGGTGGACCAGCAGGATGTCGCCCGGCCTGGTGATCATGCCGGTTCAGCCCTTGGGCCAGGAGGCGCGCGCCGCCGCCAGCCGGGCGCGGAATTCGCCTTGGTCCAGCAGGTATTCCTGGGTTCCGTAGCAGGCCACGGCATAGGAGGCGATGGTCGCCCCCCAGAGGCAGGCCTCCAGGAGGTCCAGCCCCTGGGACATGCCCTTGAGCAGGCCCGAACGGAAGGCGTCGCCCGCCCCGGTGGGATCTTTTACCTCGCGGGCCGGCACCGATGGGAAGGCCAGGCTGCGGCCGCGCTCGGTGAGCATTCCGCCCGCCTCGCCCTTGGTGGTGATGATGCCCCCCACCAAGCCCAGGATGCCCGGCACGTCCAGCCCGGTCATGCGGCTTATCATCTCCAGCTCGTAGTCGTTGCTGATCAGCAGGCGCGCTCCGCGCATGGCCTCGACGAGCGCGGGTCCCTTGAAGATGTTGAGGGCCTGGCCGGGGTCGAAGATGAAGGTCCCTCCGCAAGCGCGCAGGGCCGCCGGCAGGGTGGTCATGTCCTCGTAATTGCCCGGGGCGATGATGACCAGGGAGTCGGCCGGGTTCAGCTCGGCCACGTCGAAGCAGCAGGAGTGCTTCATGGCCCCGGGATTGAACCCGGTGATCTGATTGTCGGACTTGTCGGTGGTGATGTAGGCGCCGGCGGTGAACTCCTCCTCGATGGAGCGCACGCCCGAGGCGTCAATGCCGTGCTGGCCCATCCACTCCAGATAGCGCGCGCCGTCACGGCCCAGGCAACCCAGCACCACGGGCTTTTCGCCAAGCTGGCCAAGGCCGTAGGCGATGTTGCCGGCCGTGCCCCCCAGTTTCTCCTGCATGCCGTTGACATTGAAACACACGTTGAGCACGTGGATCTTGTCGGGCAGGATATGGTCGGAGAAGCGGCCGTCGAAGTCCATGATGCGGTCGTAGGCCAGGGAGCCTGAAACGTATATCTGCACGGGTACTCCTCAAGGAGGGGTTTATTAGGAATCCAATCTTTCCAGGACCATCTCCACCCAGGCGCGCGCCTGTGCCACCTGCTCGCCCCCGGTGGGCAGAGGGCAGGCTACGCCGCCCATCTCCAGACTGAAGCACTCCCGCCGGCCCAGCCGGCAGACCGACCAGCCCGGCAGGCCCGGAGGCAGGAAGGGCTTGTCGTTGACGCGGTAGACGGTGAAGCAGTCTTCGTCGCAACGCACGCTGTAAAGGTGGCCCAGGTGCTCCACGCGCAGGGCCCGGCCCAGGAGCCCCCTGCGGGCGAAGCCCTCGCGGACCATCTCGAACAACGCCTCGCCGCGCTTTTCGGCCATGCTCGCGTCCTCTTGGCCCGGAGGCGGAATTTCCCCAGGCTGGCCGAAATTTAGCCGTCAAGCACCCGCTCTGTCAAGGGACGCCGCCGCCGCGAGGCCGATTGAAAAACGAAGGCGGATGCGCCTATCATAAATATTAACAACGGAGGATTATGGAATTAGGCGTAACCAAACCCGAGAAGCCTACCGCTCGCCCCGGTGAAGCGTCTGAAGCGCCTATTCGCCGCCTTCTGGACTATCTCACCGGTGCCTTCGAGTTCTCGGTCGTGCCCTTCGTCGCCGCCAGTTGGACGGGCGAGTTGCTATCGTTCAACAAGGCCTTCGCCGACCTGTGCGGCTATGCCCCGTCAGAGATGGCCAGCATCAATCTGGTCGAGGATCTGACGCCCCCGCAATGGCGGGAGGCACAGCACGAGGCCTGGCAACGGCTGCAAGCCGGGGGAGTTCCCCAGCGCTATGAGCGCGAGGTGGCCCGCAGGGACGGCAGCCTGGTGCCGGTGGAGCTGTTCGTTCACCAGGCCAAGGACAGTGACGGCAACCTACGCTTCTATTGGTCGGTCTTGCTGGACACCACCCAGCGCAAGCGGCACGAGGCCATGTTGCGGGAAAGCGAGGCCCGCTATCGCGCCATGCTCGACGCCTTCGACGGCTTCATCTACGTCTGCGGCCCGGACTATACCGTCGAGTTCATGAATGAAAGGATGATCGAACGCACCGGCCGCGACGCCAAGGGCGAAAAATGCCACGTGGCCCTGCACGAACGGGATGAGATCTGCCCCTGGTGCGTCAACGAGCGCGTGTTCAAGGGTGAGCGGGTGAGCTGGGAGGTGCAGAGCCCCAAGGACGGGCGCTGGTGGTACGTGGTCAACACCCCCATCGTCCACCCCGACGGCAGCATGTCCAAGCAATCCATGATCCAGGACATCACCGAGCGCAAGCAGGCTCTCCTGGACCTCAAGGACTCCCAGCAGCGCCTGGCCGACATCATAAACTTCCTGCCCGATCCCACCTTCGCCGTAAACGCCGAGGGCCGGCTCATCGCCTGGAACCGGGCGATGGAGGAATTGACCGGCCTGCCTGCCCCGGAGATGTTGGGCAAGGGTGATTATGAATACGCCCTGCCCTTCTACGGCGAGAGACGGCCGGTGCTGGTGGACTTGGCCATGCGCTGGGACGAGGAGGTGGAGAAAAAATATCCCTTTGTCAACCGCGACCACAACACCTTGGTCTCAGAGGTCTTCCTGCCCAGGATGCGCAACGGGCCGATACATCTCTGGGCCAAGGCCACGCCCCTGTTCAATTCCCAAGGCCAGGTGGCGGGCGCCATCGAATCGGTGCGCGACATCACCCCCCGCAAGCAGATGGAGCAGGCTCTGCGCGAGTCGGTGGAAAAGCACAAGGCCCTGGTGCGTTCGCTGCCCGTGGGGGTGATCACCATGGATGCCCAGCACCACGTGACCGAACTCAATGCCCAGGCCGAACTCATCACCGGCTACGCCCAGGAGGAGGCCCTGGGCTTGCATTGCTGGGATGTCATGCAAAACGGCGAGTGCCAGATCCAATGCCCGCTCCAGAGCGCGGCCCAGCTGGGGGCGCCCGTCGGCCCGGTTGAGACCATCCTTTACAATCACAAGCGAGAGCCCATCCCGGTGCGGGTGAGCGCCGCCCAAATACGCGACCAGCATGGAGAGGTGCTGGGCGCGGTGGAGGTCTTCCAGGACATCAGCGAGATCAAGTCCCTGGAGCGCGAGCGCTCCAACATCGTCTCCATGTTCGCTCACGACATGAAATCGCCCCTGGTGAGCATCCAGGGCTTCGCCCTACGCCTGCTCTCCGATTCGGCCCGCGCCTCCGGCGACAAGCAGGGCAAGTATCTGGAGATCATCCGCAAGGAGGCCGGCAAGCTCGAGGCCCTGATCAACGACTTCCTGGACTTCGCCCGCTTGGAGACGGGCAGCCTCCATCTGAACTTCAGCGCCACAGACCTGGACAAGGAGTTCCTGGAGCTGACCGAGGTTTTCGAGCCTCGATTTCTGCAGGCCGGCATAAATCTTCGCCTGGCCCCCGGCGAAAAGCTGCCGGTCATCCAGGCCGACGCCTCCCGCCTGCGCCGGGTTTTCACCAATCTGCTGGAGAACGCCCTCAAGTACTCCGGTCCCGGTACGGAGGTCACCCTGGAGGCCCACGAGGACGACGGCAATATTCTAGTTACGGTGCGCGACCAGGGCATCGGCATCGCTCCCGAGGAGTTGCCCAAGGTCTTCGACGCCTTCTACCGCAGCCGCAACCAGGAAAAACGCGAGGGGCACGGCCTGGGCCTGGCCGGAGTGGAGGCCATTGTCAAGGGCCACGGCGGCCGGGTGATGGTGACCAGCGAGCTGGGCCGCGGCTCGGCCTTCACCGTGGCCCTGCCCAAGCAGAACCCATTCCGGCGCGAGCCCTGATTACCGTCAAATTCCGATTAACTGCACGGGCGCCGGGGTTGCGGTCATGTTAAACTTCGTCCATGCCCAACACCGAAAAAATCGCCCTCGTACCCGCCACCAACCTGGAACGGCGCGTCAAAAGGCAAGTCTGGGCCCTTGAGCACGATTTCTTCGCGGTAACCGCTCCGGGCCTGGAGGAGCTTTGCGCCGCCGAACTCAAGGCCTTGGGCCTGACCCAGATCGAGCCTCAACCGGGCGGCGTGGCCTTCCGTGGCCGCTGGGAGTGCCTCTACCTGGCCAACCTCTGGCTGCGCACCGCCGGCCGGGTGCTCCTGCGCCTCAAGGACTTCCGCGTGCACAACTGGTCGGATCTGCCCCGCCAGGCCATGGCCGTGCCCTGGGAGGTCTACCTTCCGGCCGGCGGGGCGGTCAGGGTCCAGGTCGCGCTCAGGGAAAGCAACCTCAAGCACAGCGGCCGGGTGGCCGAGGAGATACTGGGCGCGGCCGCCCAGCGCCTGGCCTCCCTGGGGTTGGAGCCGCCCGTCCTGGCTGAAGGAGCGACGGACGAGGCCTTGACCATCATGGCCCGCGGAGCGGGACGCCGGGCCTCCATAAGCCTGGACCTAACCGGCGAACACCTGCACCGCAGGGGCTACCGCCTGGATCCCGGCCAGGCCCCCTTGCGCGAGGATCTGGCCGCGGCCCTGCTCATGCTCTGCGGCTACGACGGCCAGGTTCCCCTGCTCGACCCCCTGTGCGGCTCCGGCACCCTGGCCATCGAGGCCGGTCTCCTGGCCCGGGGCCTGGCTCCGGGACTGGGGCGAGCTTTCAAGGTGGAGGGCCTGCCCTGCCACCGCGCGCCCGCCTTTGCCCATCTGCAAAAGAAGGCCGCAGAAAAGACACGGGCACAGGCGCCCCTGCCCATCGAGGGCCGCGACCGCTCCGCCCCGGCGCTCGCCACGGCGCGGGCCAACGCCCTGCGCGCCGGCCTGGGCCAGGACCTGGTCTTCGCCAAGGCGGATTTTTTCAAAGCCGATCCCCCGGCCTGGGGGCCGGGTCTGGTGGTGATCAATCCGCCCTACGGCAAGCGCCTGGGCAGCGTGCGCGAGGCCGAGGAATTCGCCGCGCGCCTGGGCCGACGCCTTCGGGAAGCCTACGCCGGCTGGCGCTGCGGCGTGGTGCTCTACCTGCCCAACTGGGCTGAACTCCTGGGGCTCAAGCGGACCTCGCAACTTGTGGCGCCCCATGGCGGGCTTAAGGTGACTTTGCTTGCCGGCGATCTCTGAGGAAACCAATACTCCCGGAGCTGCTCCGGACACGCCCAAGACCGCCCCGAATCCCCCCCGGCGGCGCTGGCGGCCCTGGTTTTTTTTGGCCCTCACTCTCCTGGTTCTGCTGTCCGTGGGTTGGCCGGTGGCCCGCACCCAAAACTATCTCGCCCTGTTGCGCTATGAGCCGGATCAGGATTTCCAATACAACCTGGAGCACACCGGAGGCAAACGCCTGGAGGTGGAGGTCACAGCCGATGGCCTGCGCTGGCCTTCGGACACCGAACATGACGACAGCGGATTCCTGCGCCTGGATGTCCGGGCCACCTGGCTGGGCCAGGTTCTGGACCCCTACCTGGAATACCGGGCCGGCGGCGTCACCTACCGCCAATACCTGGACCGCGACTTGGACGGCATCCGCTATTTCAACCTCAGCCCGCTGGTCGCGGCCAAAATTACTGCCGGACAGTTTGTTTCGCTCAAGGGAACGCACCTGACATGGGAGCCCCAACTGGCCCAGCTCGCGCTCTACGCGAGCGCCCCCGCGGCCAATGAGCGCATCCTGGTGGTGGCTCCCCACCCCGACGACGCCGAGATCGCCGCCTTCGGGCTATACCGCCGCCGAGACGCCTACCTCGTCACCGTGACCGCTGGCGAGGCCGGCGACCTGTTTTACGAACCCATCAGCGAAGACCAACGCCAGCGCCGGCGCACCAAGGCCAAGCTTAGGATATGGGACAGCCTGTCGGTCCCTCTCTGGGCCGGTCTCTCGCCGGATCGCAGCATCAACCTGGGCTACCCCGACGGCAAATTGGCCCTTTTGCACGAACACCCCGACAAGGCCCTGGTGCCCGCGTCCTCCCGGGCCGGCGCCGAGGGCAAGCTCAAGCGTTGGCAGCTGAATCTGCTGCGGGCCGGTCGCCGCAGCCCGGCCACCTGGAACAACTTGGTCTCGGAGCTGGCCGAGGTGCTGCGCGGCGTCTCGCCCACGGTGATCGTGGCACCCCATCCCCTGCTGGACAACCACCCCGACCACGTGCATACCACCATGGCCTTGCTGGAGGCCCTGGAGCAGGCCAACCTGCGCAAGGGCAAACTCTATCTCTACACCAACCACCATGTGGTAACCGAGATATATCCCTTCGGCCCCACCGGCAGCATGGTAGCCCTGCCGCCCTGGTTCAAGGGCGGCTGGCTATTCGAAAGTCTCTATTCCAAGCCCCTTGCCCCGGAGGTCCAGAGCGAGAAATATTTCGCCTTGGAGGCCATGCACGACCTGCGCTCCTCGACGGTGGATGATGAGGCCCCGTGGGAGAGGGTGCGGAGCGGCCTGACCAAGGCCTATGAGGCCATGTTCAAGATGAGCGAGCCCGGCAGCTACTACCGACGGGCGGTCAAGGCCAACGAGCTTTTCTTCGTGGTCCCCCTGCGCCTGGCCCCCCGCTTGGCCCACCTCACGGCCGAGTCGCTGGCCGCCGGCTCGCCCCAACCTCCCTGGACCTTGGGCAAGAAGAAGCGCCTGAAGGCTTCGCTCATAAAAAACAAGGGACGCTCAACCCCCAGCCAGCCCCCGAGTCCCGGCGCCTCATAAAAAGCTCTCGCCCGCGTGTTCCAAAAACGCCGCTGGGGCTCGGCCATGGCGAATTCGGCTGTCCCGGCCAAACTAAACCTAGACATATCCTGGGTTTTAGCTGTTAACAAGTGGTGTTAAAATAATTCTCAACGTCGCGCCCTCGGGCCTGGCGTCGGTGTCTCAATCGAGAGGGGGATAGCCATGGATCCCGGAGCCCTGGTTCCCGGCGCCGAGGGCATACCCGCGCCTGCGGGTTGGTTTCAAGCACTACTGCTGGCCACCTTCGTGTTGCACCTTTTGTTCATGAACGCCATGCTGGGCGGAAGCGTGATAGCCCTGACCCAGTCGCTCCTGCCCAAGGGCCCGGCGTCCCAACATGGACCCGACCACCTAATCGCCAAAAAGCTGCCCTACGTCGTGGCCCTGACCGTTAACCTGGGCATCCCGCCCCTGTTGTTCCTGCAAGTGCTCTACGGCCATTTCATCTACGCCAGTTCGGTGCTCATGGCGGTATGGTGGATAGCGGTCTTCCTGTTGGTCATGGCCGCCTACTATGCAGCCTATATCTACGACTTCAAATTCGAGGCCCTGCAAAAGGCCCGCTGGCTGATCATCGGCCTGGCCGTGGCCTGCCTGCTGGCGGTGGGGTTCGTCTTCACCAACAATATGACCCTGATGCTCCAGCCCGCCTCCTGGCCAGCCTACTTCGCCAATCCCCGGGGCACCATCCTAAACCTGAGCGAACCCATCCTGATCCCCCGCTACCTGCACTTCGTCATCGCCTCCCTGGCCGTGGGCGGCCTGGCCGCGGCCCTGCTGGGCTCCTGGCGGGCCAAGCGGGGCCAAGCCGGCGGCGAGCGCCTGGTCAGCTTGGGTCTCGGCTGGTTCATCTGGGCCACCCTTGCCCAGTTGGCCGATGGGGTCTGGTTCCTGCTGTCTCTGCCCCGAGAGTTCATGCTCATGTTCCTGGGCGTAAGCCTTTCGCACACAGCGGTTCTTTGGAGCGGGGTGGGCGCGGCGCTGTTGGCGGTCGGCCTGGCCATGAAGGGGAGGTCATGGCATGCCGCCGGGGCTCTGGTGGCGGCGGTCTCCTGCATGGTCGTGGCCCGCGACCTGCTGCGCCAGGCATACCTCAAACCCTACTTCAGCCTGGACGACCTGACCGTGACGCCGCAGTATTCGCCCGCCCTGGTCTTCGGGGCCTGCCTGGCGGCTATGGTGGTTCTCATCGTATGGATGCTGCGTCAGGCCCTCAAGGCCGGAAGGGAGTCCTAGACCATGAACTACCCGGTCTGGGAACTGACCACCTGGGGCGGCGGCTGGTTTATAGCCTTGATAGCCGTGGTGCATGTCTACGTGTCCCACTTCGCGGTGGGCGGCGGCCTTTTCCTGGTGCTGACCGAGACCATGGGCCGGCGCACCGCCGACCAGAGGGTGCTGGACTACGCCAAGAGCCACACCAAGTTCTTCATGCTTTTGACCATGGTCTTCGGCAGTCTCACCGGCGTGGCCATCTGGCTTGTCATCTCGGTGCTGCACCCCGCGGGCACCTCGGTGCTCATCCACACCTTCGTCTTCGGGCTGGCCACGGAATGGGTGTTCTTCGTGGGCGAAATCATCAGCATCTTCGTCTACTACTACACCTTCGGCAAGATGGAGCCCAAAAAGCACCTGCTGGTGGGATGGCTGTACTTCGCCTTCGCCTGGATGTCCCTGTTCATAATCGACGGCATCGTGGCCTTCATGCTCACCCCAGGCGGATGGCTGGCCGGCGGCGATTTCTGGGGTGGCTTCTTCAATCCCTCCCTGGCTCCCTCGGTGGCCTTCCGCACTTTCCTCTCCCTGGTGCTGGCCGGCATCTACGGCTTCCTGACCTCGACCCGCCTGAAAGACCAGGAGTTCAGGATCAAGATGGTGCGCTGGTGCGCCCTGTGGCTGCTGGCGCCCTTCCTGCTCATGTTGGCCTCGGGCTGGTGGTATCTCAAGGTCCTGCCCGCCGAGGTGCAGGAGCTGGTGCTGGGGGCCAACCCCGAGATGATCAGCGTGGGACAGGCCGGGCTCTGGCTGGCGGCGGCGCTGTTTTTGGGCGGCCTCGTCATGGCCCTGCGCCTGCCCGGAACGGCCGGACGCCTGCTGGCGGCGGTGCTGCTCTTGGCCGGCCTATTCTACATGGGCTCCTTTGAGTGGATCCGCGAGGCGGGCCGCCGGCCCTACATAATCCTCGATCACATGTATTCCAACGGGCTTCTGGTTTCCCGGATGCCCGAGGCCAAGCGTCAGGGAGTGCTCAAGCTGGCGCGCTGGACGCAGAACAAGGATATCACCGACGACAACCGCCTGGCCGCCGGGCACGAACTCTACAACCTGCTCTGTTCGGCCTGCCATTCCGTGGGCGGGGTGATGCACGACATCAGACCCCTGACCGAAAAATTCGGCGTCTTCGGCCTCGACTCCGAACTGGACGGCATGGGCAAGCTCCGGCGCTACATGCCCCCCTTCCCCGGTAATCGCGAGGAACGCCAAGCCCTGGCCACCTATATCGTGCAGGAAATCAACCACAAAAAGGAGGAGGCCTCCTCTTTCAGCCCTGCCGAGCTGCCCACCCCCATCCCACCCTTCGATGCCCGGAAGGACCAGTACCTGCTGCTTGGCTGGAACGATCTGGGCATGCACTGCATAACCGACGGCGAAGAGACCCTGATGATCCTGCCTCCGGCCAACACCCTGCAAGCCCAGCTCATAAAACGGGGCGAGCAGCCGGAGATCGTCACCCAGGGCGTGGAGATAACCTACCAGGTGGAGCCCGGCTTCGAGCACCCCAGCAAGCACCTGGAGTTCTGGAAGCAGGCCAAGGCCATTTTCGGCAAGGAGCTTCCTCCGGACGTGGGCCTGGCCGGCAAGGGTTTGAACGGAACCATGGACTTCGACGCCCCGGCCGGGGTCTACGAGGCCAAGTTCATCCCCGTGGCCCCCTACCCCGATAAGGGCGGCTTCAATCCCTATCCCCTGTTCACCTTGGAGGCCAAGGACAAGGCCAGCGGCCTGGTGCTGGCCAGCACCAGGGCGGTGGCCCCGGTTTCCACTGAGATGGGCTGCAAGAACTGCCACGGCGGGTCCTGGCGGGTGGCGGGAGTGGCCGGGGTGACCCCTGACACCAGCCGGGACATCCTGGCCGTCCACGACCGCATAAACCGTACCGATTTCAAGGCCAGGACCGCCGCAGGCCAGCCCGTTTTCTGCGCCTCCTGCCACGCCGATCCGGCCCTCGGCGCCGAAGGCGACGGGAGGCGTCTGAACCTTTCGGCGGCCATGCACGGCTGGCACGCCAACTACCTCACCGGGCGGGGGGCCGAGGCCTGCCAGGCCTGTCACCCCGCCTCGCCCTCGGGGCCCACCCGCTGCCTGCGCGGCCTGCATGTTGAGATGGGCCTGACCTGCGTGGACTGCCACGGCTCCATGGAGGACCATTCCTTGAGCCTGCTCAAGAAGGAGCAGGAGGCGGGCAAAGCCGCGGCCGGCCCCCTCATGCGGCACCTGCGCCCGCGCGCGGTGGCAGGCCTGGAGCAGATCAACCCCCGCGGCCCCTGGCTGAACGAGCCGGACTGCCTGAACTGCCACAAGGAATTCGCCGCACCTGGCGATCAGCCCAGCGGCTTCAACCGCTGGACCAAGGGCGGGGATCAACTCTACCGCAACCGCACGGAGAACGTGGGCATCAAGTGCGCGGCCTGCCACGGCAGTCCCCACGCCCTCTACCCTGCCCAGAATCCCTATGGCGCTGACCGGGACGTGATCCAGCCCAGGCAATACCAGGGCGACAACCTGCCCCTGGCGGCGAAAAAGAACTGCAAGGTCTGTCACACCGTGGACATGTCCGACGAGGTGCACCACCCCAACAGCCTGCGCCCGGTGCGCAACCTCTCGGTGCCCTAGGACCGCGGCCTTGATGCCGCCCCCGGAAAACCGTTATACCAATTAGCGTTCAAACGAGTAGTTTGAGCGCTAATTA
>JAJZPI010000213.1 GCA_021811275.1 Deltaproteobacteria bacterium | reverse complement strand
GGCCTCCACCAGGCCAGCCTCGTCGGTGGCCGTGAGTCCCCGGGCCCTGGCCTCTTCCTGGGCCCGCATCAGCAGATCCAGGCGGAAGGCCTGGGGGGTCTGCACCAGCCAGAGGCCGGCGCGGTCGACCGTGGCGGCCACCGCCCCGGAGCCGTCCTCGCGCTTGACCGTGTCCACGATAGGCACGGCGGCGATGGCCGCCCCGCCTCCGTTTTTGGCCTCGGCGATGACCCGACTGAAAAGCGAGGGGCTCGCCAAAGGCCGCACGGCGTCGTGCACAGCCACCCAGCCCGCGCCCAGGTTGGCCGCGGCCCGGCAGCCAGCGGCCACGCTGTCCTGGCGCTCGCGCCCCCCGGCCACCACCGCCGCCAGCTTGGGCAGGGGGAAGGGGCGCAGGAATTTGTGGCGCACCTCATCCTCGCTGCCGGGGGGCACGGCCACCACCACCGCTTCCACCTCATCGACCGCCTCCAGGACGAGGCAGGTCCTGGTCAGGAGCGGCAGGCCCCCCAGGGTGAGAAACTGCTTGGCGGTGGAGCCGCCCATGCGCAGGCCCTGACCCGCGGCGGGCACCACCGCCGCCACCATGTCTTCCATGCTGACTTCCTCGCGCGGCGAAGGCTAAATTGTAATTCGTCACCCCCCATCAGGCAAGAGCGAGGGCCGTTGCCCACTTGGTATTGCCTTGAGTTGCCGCTGACTATATCATTTGAGTATGGATCACGTCTTCGAATCCAAGGAAACGGGGGCCTACGAGGCCTGGCTCTCCAGCGAGGCGGGCGGGGCCTACATCGCCGCTTCGCGCCGGCTGATCGAGCGTGTGCTGGACTGCCGGCCGGGCTGGAGGGTGCTGGACGTGGGTTGCGGCCTGGGCTGCCACCTGGCCCACCTGCGCGAACGCGGCATGATGGTTCACGGCTTGGAGGCCGGTCCGGTCATGGCCCGCCTGGCCGGCCAGAACCTGGGCTCCAAGGTCGAGATAGACGTGGGCGACGCCCATGATCTGCCTTACGAGGACAACAGCTTCGACGCAGTTATCATGGTAAACACCCTGGAGTTCATGGACCGGCCCGCCCAGGCCCTGGCCGAGGCGGTGCGGGTGGCCATGAGCCGGGTCTGCCTGATCGCCTTGAACCCCATATCGCCCGTGGGGGCCTGGTGGCGAATGCAGCGCGACCGGCACCCCCTGGGCCAGGGCCGCGCCATCACCTTGTGGCGCCTGCGCCGGCTGGTGCGCGAGGTGCTGGGCCCGGTGCCCCAGACCTGGGCCGGGGCCACCCTCTGGCCCGGGGTGAGCGTGGGGCCATGGCCCTTCGCCGGCCTGGTCGGGGTATGCGCGGCGGTCACCCCCCGCTATCGCACCCGGCCCTTGACCGTCAAGGTCCCTGGCCAGAGCAAGGCAGCCCGGCCGGCCCATGGCCACGGCCGGGTAATACTGCTGCCACGAGAAAAATCCTAGAAGACAGGCGATTGGACCACGCTATGCAAACGGCCTTCTTCCTGCCCCAATTGCCGCCCGTTCCCGAACAAGCGATGGTGGACCAATTGGTGGAGGCCAGCGCCCGCGCCCACGGGCATCTCTGCCCGGGCCAGGTCATCGGGGTGCGCATGGCCATCCTGGGTTTGGGCCTCCTGGGTTACGCCTGCCCCCCCGGCTACCCGGATATCAAGAACCTGGTGGGCATCGTGGAGGTGGAGCGCTGCCTGGCCGACGCCGTGGGCACGGCCACCGGCCTTTCCTTCGGGCGCGGCTCGCTCAAGCTCATAAACCTCGGCCTCCTGGCCGCCACCTTCATTGATCTTCCCAGCGGGCGGGCGGTGCGAGTGCTCAGCCGCGACCAGGCCCGCGACCTGGCCGCCCTCCGCGCCCCCGGGCTTGCCACCCCACACGCCACCCAACTGGCCGCCTACCGGATCATGCCCGACCACGAGCTTTTTTCCGTGCAGCGGGTGGCCGTGGCCCTCAAGGCCGAGGAAATTCCCGGGTCCAGACCGCCCAAGGTGGCCTGCCAGCGCTGCGGGGTCCTGGTGCGCAGCGGCCAGGTCCGCCATCAGGACGGCCAAGACCTGTGCGCGCCCTGCGCGGGTCAGGCCTATTTCACCACGCTCGACACCGACGAGGAACCAACATGAGCGAAGGCTGCGGCGACCAGTGCGCCTCCCCCGCCGGGGGGCGCCTTGTCAAGCTCGACGACGCCGTGGGCCTGGTCCTGGCCCACGACCTCACCCAGATTATTCCGGGCCAGAGCAAGGGCCCGGCCTTCAAAAAAGGCCACCTGGTGCGCCCGGAGGACCTGGAGCGCCTGGCCCGCATGGGCAAGCAGTACCTCTACGTGCTTTCCGTCGCCCCCGGCCAGATGCACGAAAACGAGGCGGCCGAGCTCATGGCCCGCGCCCTTTGCGGGCCCGGAGTGGAGCCGGCCGGCCCACCCAGCGAGGGCAAAATCACCCTTCTGGCCGCCCATGACGGCCTTTTCGACCTGGATTTGGACCGCCTAGTGGCCTTCAACCTCGTCCCCGACGTCACCTGCGCCACCATTCACCGCCATAGCCCGGTCAAGAAGGCTCAGGCCCTGGCCGGCACCCGGGCCATACCCCTGGTCATCGCCCGAGCGTTTGTGGAGCAGGCCTGCGCCATCGCCGCCGAACAGGGCGGGCTGCTAAGGGTGCTCCCCTATCGGGCCTTGAAGACCGGCATAGTGGTCACGGGCAACGAAGTGGCCAGCGGCCTGATCGAGGACCGTTTCGCCGGCATCGTGGAGAAAAAGCTCGCCGCGTTGGGGGCCGGGGTGGCGGGGGTGAAGATATGTCCGGACGACCGCGGCGCCGTGGCCGCAGCCATCCGCTCGCTGCTCAAGGACGGGGCCGACCTCATCATCACCACCGCCGGCATGAGCGTGGACCCCGACGACGTCACCCGCCTGGCCATCGCCGAGGCCGGCGGCCGCGACCTGCTCTACGGCGCCCCGGTGCTGCCGGGAAACATGTTCCTGGTGGGCATGCTCGACGGCCCCGCCGGAGAGGCCCCCATCCTGGGCGTGCCGGCCTGCGCCCTCTTCCACCCAACCACCATCCTGGACCTCATCCTGCCCCGGGTTCTCACCGGCGAGCGCTTCACCCGCGAGAAGATGGCGGCCCTGGCCCACGGCGGCTTCTGCCAGAACTGCGCCGAGGGCTGCCGCTTCCCGGTTTGCGGCTTTGGCCGGGGAGCATGAAAAAGTTAATTTGGGGGGAACCCTTTTTCCGCCGCAAATGGGTTCCCCCCGCACCCCCCTCCCCAAGAGGCGGCGGAGATTAGCCCCGGCCACGCCTTGTTTGTTCGCCGGCCCCGGGAACCTCAGCCCAGCGTCTCCACGAAGGCCTCCACCCTGGTCTTCAACTGCTCGGCGTCCGCCAGGGAATAATCCGTTTCCAGCCGCAACATGGGAATGCCCTCGGCGTCCAAGCGGGTCTTCACCCGCTGGGCCTCGATGGTATAGGGCTGGCAGAACTGCAAGGCGTAGTGAAGCACGCCGTCGGCCCTGAGTTCACGGGCCATCTCCACGATGTGGTCCAGGCGCTGGTCGTTGGGGGTGAAACAGGCGCAGTCGATCTTCATGTACCGCTCCACCAGGGCCTCGATCATGCCCTCCAGGTCGCCGGGCTCCTCGTTGACCAGATCGCGGGTGGCCCGCGCGCCGATGCAGCTCTCCTCGCCCACGATCACCGCCCCCGAGCCCTCCACCAGCCAGGGCAGCTTCCAGTTGGGCACCGCCATGGGACAGCCGGAAAGCAGGATGCGCTTGGCCCCGCCGGGGGCGATGCCCTGATAGGCCTTGACCCGGTCCTCCATCTCCTCGCAGAGCTTCTCAACGGCCCCGCTGAAGCGCTCGGGGTCGTCGTAGAAGGCCACCTGGTTGATCAAGAGAGCGTCGCGTCCGCTAATGGGGCTGGGATCGGCGGCGCGCAGCGCGCCCAGACGCTGGAGGGCCCGCCGGCGGCGGTTTACCAGCTTGATGGCCGCGGCCAGCTTGTCGGCGGTGATGGTCTTGCCGGTGAGGGCCTCCAGCTTGTTCTTGAACCTCAGCACCTCGGCCTTGAACAAGGCCTTGGCCGCCGCGCTCTTGCCCTGGGGCACCTCCATTACGTAGGTGGGCGCGAACTCCCCGAATATCTCGTAGCCCTTTTTCTTGCCGTCGCAGGTGGTCTCCCCCACGATCAGGTCGCAGGCGCTGGTGTAGGGGCAGAGCTTGGCCAAGCGGAAGCCGAAGAACGACTTGATCAGGGCGCAGGTGTTGCGGGGAAGGTGCTGTTCGGCCTGGTCGTAGCCGGCCTCGGCCCCGGCGCAGAGCCCCACGCATACCGCCTCGGCGGCCAGGACCAGTTCCTCGGGTACGAAGACGCAGAAGGTGCCCACCACCTTGCGGCCCCGGGCCTTGGCCTCGGTCAACTCCTGGATACGCAGGCCGTGCACCTCGCCGAGCACGAAATCAAGGTACTCCATGCCCTTCAAGCGGCCCTGCTGGCTCAAGTAGATGTCGTTGTAGAATTGGCCCAGCACACCCAAGAGCTGGTCGTGAGCGCCCAGATCCAGGTCGAGCTTTCTCCACATCTGCTCGTATTTGTTGTCTTGTCCGCTCATTTGTCCCTCCAGGGGCGGATGGGTGAATCAACCGGCCCGTTCGTATGCAGCCTCGCGGCTGCCTTCGGCGGGCACGAAGCGGACATTACCCCTGAACATATCTATATTACAAATAGCTAATTTCAATTGTAGGCCTTTAACCATATTGCCGACGGCGTGTTAAAATTGTCTTTCAATCTATGGGCAGCAGCCCCGGCC
>JAJZPI010000041.1 GCA_021811275.1 Deltaproteobacteria bacterium | reverse complement strand
CCAGCCGGGCTTGAATGGGTGCGTCAGCCTCCACTACCAGGCGTGTGAACTTGTCGTGGGTGCCCAGGCGCAGGGCGGTTACCCGGGGGGCAGGGCCCATCGGCGCGGCCTGGGTGGCCGGCGCGGTCTGGGTGGCCGGCGCGGTCTGGGTGGCCGGCGCGGCCTGCGGGGCCGGCGCGGCCTGCGGGGCCGGCGCGGCCTGGGGGGGCTTGGTCTTGGCTGCCGCGGGCGGTGAGTTCACGGTGGCGGCCAGGGCTGGCGTGCCTCCCACCTCCAAGGTCAGGCGGCGGGATGATGCCTCGTAGAAAGGCAGCACCGTGAGCCCGGGACCCCGAGTATGGATCACCAGGGACAGGCCCTCGCCCTGTGGGCGTGCCTCCACGCCCTTGATCAGGGGGTCGTTCTGGTCGGCGGCCGGCGTGGCCGCTGCCAAGCTCCCTCCCTTGAGATAGATCACGATGGTCTGGGGATCGGACAGCTCCACCTGATAGTCCAAGGGGGCGTCGGCGGTAAGCACCAGGCGCGAGGTGTCGTTGGCCCGCACCAGGCTCATGGTGGTGATCCTAGCCGCCTTGAGGGCCGGGGCCCAGGCCAGGGTCATTGCCGCCAGAGCCACGGCCGCGCTCAAATATTTGAGGGCTTTCGTGATGGGCCTGACTCCCTTGGGGTTGCCGTTGCCGCGTGCTGGTCCGCCAAGGATTAGAGCAAGGGGGATGCCAATGGCCACCATTTGTCACTATGTGGCATAACACCACGATAATCAAGCGAAAAAATAGATGGGGCGAGGCCCGGTGAGTGGCCGACGCGCGTCAAGATATTGGCGAAGGGCTGGCCGGAGCTTGGGAGCGCAACCTCGGCAGATATAAAATAGGGGGATTTCCCGACGGGCCTGGAAGTCTGGCCGCCGGCCGCCGCCTCGGCCTTGATCGCTAGGCAAACTCCTGGGGGCCGGGTGGGGTGATGCCCTTTTTCTTGATTTTTTCCACCAGGGTGGTGCGGTTGAGCTTGAGCAGCGAGGCGGCCTGGTTCTTCACCCAGCCCGTGCGCTCCAGGGCCTTCACGATGAGCTGGCGCTCGAACTCCTCCACCTCGGCGTTGAAGTCCAGGCCGTCTTCCGGCATCTGGGCGGTGGCCAGCTCCGGCGGGCAGGCGGCCTCCTGGGGGATGACCGGCGGTTCGTCCAAGGCGGGGACCAGAGGCTTGAGGCCAGCCAGGCGGGCGGGCAGATCCTGGGGCAGCACCGTGTCGCCTTCGCAGAGAATGACCATGCGCTCCAGCATGTTCTCCAACTCGCGCACGTTGCCCGGCCAATCGTAGCGCAGGAGACGGTCGCTCACCTCGGGGTGGAGCTTTTTGTCGCCCAGGCCCTTCTGCTTGCCCAGTCTTTCCAGGAAATGGCGGCAGAGCAAGGGGATGTCGCTACGGCGATCGCGCAGGGGGGGAACCCAGATGGGCACCACGTTGAGGCGGTAGTAGAGGTCCTCGCGGAAGGTTCCCTCCTCTACCTTCTTCTTTAGGTTGCGGTGGGTGGCGGCGATGATCCGAATGTCGGCGTTGATGGTCTTAGTCCCCCCCACCCGCTCGAACTGGTGATCCTGCAGCACCCTGAGTAGCTTCACCTGCAGCATGGGAGACATGTCGCCGATCTCGTCCAGGAAGATGGTGCCGCCCTCCGCCAGTTCGAAGCGGCCCAGGCGGGTTTTGATCGCCCCGGTGAAGGCGCCCTTGTCATGGCCGAACAGCTCGCTCTCCAGAAGCTCGGAGGGGATGGCCCCGCAATTGACCGGCACCAAGGGCTTGTCGCGCCGGGCGGACTGGTAGTGGATGGCCCGCGCCACCAGTTCTTTGCCGGTGCCGCTTTCACCCAGGATCAGCACCGAGGCGTCGGTGGCGGCCACCTTGTGGATCAGGCGGAACACCTCCTGCATGGGCCGGCTTTCACCCACGATGTTTTGAATATCGTAACGCCGGCTCATCTCTTGGTGGTGCTCGGCGTTTTCCAAGCGCATCCGCTGGTATTCCAGGGCCTGGTCCACGGCCTCCAGGAGTTCCTCATCGTTCTGAGGTTCGGGAAGGTAGTTGAAGGCCCCCTGGCGCATGTACTCCACCGCGGCCCGCACTGAGGGCTCTGGGGAAACCACTATTATGATGCTGTCAGGGAATTTCCTGGCCAGGGTCGATTGCAGGTCCGCGGTGCTCTGGCCGGCCAGATGGTCGGCCATGAAGACCAGGTCGTAGTAATTTTGTTCCACGAGCGCCAGGCACTCCTCGGCGCTTTGGCAGGCGCTGGCGTCGAGCCCCTTGGCGGTCAGTATCTGTTGGAAGCGCGCCCCCTGGGCCTGGCGCTTCTCCACCACCAAAATCGATGCGCTCATCCGTTGAATTATCCTCTATGCCGTGGTGCTATCCACGCCGTGGAAGGCGTCATTTTTTCGACAACACCATATTTTTAGAGGTTGGGGTGGTACGATGCAAGGGTTATCTGTTGGAAAAAACTTAACTGAGATGAATTACTGGGCGGTAGAGGCGCCTCGGGCTTGGTCCTCAAGCCGCGTCGCCTTTGCCTTGGGCCCTGGCCTGGAATCGCCCCGCGCGCAGGGCGGCCACCAGGTCGGCCTCGGTCTCGATTTCGTCGAGAAAAAGGGTGTGGTATCGGCCCAACTCGGAGGGGGCATGGGCATCGCTGCCGCCGGTTATGGGCAGGCCCAGGGCCCGAGCCGTGGCGCGGGCGGCCTCGCACTCCCTGGGGAGCATGTTGCCGGAAAGGGCCTCCACCGCGTCGAAGGCGCCCCATATTTTTTCCAGCTCCTGGCGGGGGCGGCGATGCCAATCCCCCCAGCGGAAGGGATGGGCCAGGATCGCCGCCCCGCCCAACTCGCGCACGGCCCGGGCCAGGGAGGGGCCGTCCGGGGCCTCGGGCGGGGGACCGGCGATGCCGAATACCAGCACGTGCAGGTCGCCCTTGTTCACCTCGCGGGCGGCGAAGACCTTGAGGCCCTGGCCGCCCAGCTCGTTCAGCTCCGGTTGCGACCAGGAGCCCAGGTGCTCGGACAGGGCGACGCCGCGGAGCCCTGCCCGCAGGGCGGCGTGGACCATGGCCTGAGGCTCCAGGACCGAGCAGCCCGAGGAGTAGCGGGTGGTATGCACGTGCAGGTCGATCAGCATGATAGCCGCACCTTCGGCGGGCCGCCGCCCCGGCCTAGAACCCGGTCAGGCTAAGCACCTGCTCCAGGGGAGCGCGGGCGCTGCGGAAACGGTTGGCCGGGGCGTCGGGATCGGGATATCCCAGGGCCAGACCTATCAGGATGCTCTCGTCGCCGGGAATGTCGATGACCGAGCGCACCACTTGTGGATAGCGGGCCAGCGCGGCCAGGATGCAGGTGCCCAGTCCCCGTTCGCCAGCGGCCAGACAGAAGGCGGTGACAAAGGCCCCGGCGTCCAGGATCACATAGGGCGACTGCTCGGTGGGCACGGTCACGTAGATCAGGGACGACGCGCCGAAGGCGTCGAAGTTGTTGGCATAATGAGCGTTGCGCTTGTCCTTGTCCCCACGGCCGATGCCCAGCACGGCGAAGAGGGATTTGCCTAGGTCGCGGTAGCGGTCCATGAGCAGGCCGCCAAATCCCTGGGGCATGGGGATTTCCGGCTGCTCGGGCTGATTGGAGGTGTGGGCTTGCACCAGGCCCTGGCGGATGGCCAGGGCGGAGGGACCGGCGGCGGCATAGACCTTCCAGGGCTGGGTGTTGCCCCAACTGGGGACCTGTTGGGCCAGGGCGGTCAGGTCGCGAACCAGGGCGGAATCCACCGGTTTGCCGAGGAAACGGCGGCAGGAATAGCGCCGGCTCAAGGCATCTTGGAGTTCCATGCACGCCTCCTTATTTTTGGGGATTGGAAATGATGGCAGTTACGATACCACGTCTGACGTGGCCAAGCCAGAGCGTCAAGGCGAGGGTGTCGAGGCGGGTCCCTGCTGGGTGGAGGAGGCACCTGCGATGGGCCACCTGCCTCCTCAAGGACGAAAGCGGTTTGTGGATTCGGGTCCGCTGGTGATAGTCTGCGGCCATGGCTTCACTGGACCAATACAACGAGATGCTGCCCGTGGTGGATGCAAACGACCGGGTGGTGGGCCGGGAGCGCCGGGGGGTGATCCACCGGCGCGGGCTTCTGCACCGGGCGGTGCACGTGCTTCTCTTCGACCAGGCGGGCCGGCTCTATCTCCAGCGCCGCTCCCGGATCAAGGACACCCACCCCGGCAAGTGGACCTCCTCGGCCAGCGGCCACGTGGACCCCGGCGAGAGCTACGAGGTGGCCGCGGTCCGGGAGTTGCGCGAAGAGTTGGGCCTGGACTGCCCCCTGACCTATCTGGGCAAGCTGCCGGCCCAGCCGGCCACGGAAAACGAGTTCAGTGCGATTTTCGCAGCCCGTGCCAACCGGGAGCCCCGTCCCGACCCCGGAGAGATAGCCGAGGGGCGCTTTTTCACCTGGGCCCAGGCGCGGGAATTGGCCGGCCGGCCGCAAGAGGCCACCCCCTCCCTGGCCGTGGTCCTGGAGTTGGCCGCCGGCAAGGGGCTGGAAGCGCCCTGAACCGGGGCGGACACTAGTCGGGCGAGCCCTCGCCCTTGACGTATTTGCTGCCCAGGAAGCGGATGAAAGGTGGAATGAGGTCCTGGCCGTAGAGGCGGGCGTTCTGGACCATGTTGGCGGCGGCCTCCGGCGCGCTCATGGCGGGATGGCCCTCGCGGCCGGTGGTCAGGATGTCGTAGGAGTCCACCACGTGCACCACCCGGGCCGGGAAAGGGGTGCGCTCGGCGCGCAGATGGCCGGGGTAGCCGCTGCCGTCGGCGTTCTCGTGGTGGTGCATGGTTATCATGAGCGCGTCATAGGGCACGGCGGCCACGTTCATGAGGGCCTGGTAGCCCAGGCGGGTGTGGTTGCGCTTGAGTTCCTCCTCGGCCTGGGTCAGGGGCTCGGTCTTGGTCAGAAGCTCCTTGGGCAGCTTGGAGTAGCCCACGTCATGGAGCATGCCGCCCACCCCCAGGGATTGAATGGTGGCCTCGGAGTAGCGCAGGAAGCGGCCGAAGGCCATGGCCAGCATGCAGACGTTTACCGAGTGGGAGTAGACGTTGTAGTCCGTCTTCATGATGGTGCCCAGGTTGGAAAGGATCTGGGTGTCCCGCGACATGCGGGTAACCGCCTCCTGGGCCTGGTTCACCGCGCCCTCCACGGCCTTGGGCGTCAGCTCGCTGCCGAACAACGAGCGCATGTTCAGGGAGGCAAGCTCCTGCAGCACCATGGCCTTCTTGCGCGCGCCGGACTTGGAGTCGGACATGATGGTGGTGGCGAAGGCGCTGAAGTAGTTGTTGAGCAGGGGGGCTTGGTCGATTGGTACGTAGATTTTGGTCTGCTCGGCGTCGATAAGCTTGTCGCGCCAGGAGGCCTTGAACTCCTCGCCCATAGCGCAGGCGGGGTTCATCTCAACCAAGCGGGTTTCGCGGTTGAACATGGGCAGATAAAGATCGGCGGGACTGGGCTCGCCCGCGATGAGAATTTCCAGGGATAGGGGGGCCATGCCGAAGTCGGCCGGATCAAAGTCGACCTTGAGCCTGGTGCCGTCCAGCTTACGGTCCAAAACGCTGCGGGTCGGCTTTTGCGCTCCGCCGCCACTCCCGCCCTCCGCTTTATCCTCAGGCGACATGGTTTTCCAGCCTTTGCTTTATTGAAGGCGTTCTTATCTCAACCCCCGATTATTCCAAATTTAACGTATCATAGCCCCATATTAATATGCAACACGCCATATTGACCGCCGGCCATCTTTTGACCTATTTTTTCATCTGGGGTCTTACGAATTAACCCATTCAGGCGGAGATGAGGGCTATGAATCAGCAATCCGCGCCCTGGGGAACCGAGCGCGTAATGGCCATGGCCAACACCTATTGGCAGTCCTGCGCTTTGCAGGCCTTCGTGCAGACCGGCTTGGCCGCGGAGATGGCCAAAGGCCAGGACACCGCCGACGGCCTGGCCTCACGCCTGGGACTTGACCGGCGCGGAACCAGGCTTCTACTCACCGCATTGACCACCCTGGGGCTACTGGAGCGGCGGGAAACGGCCTATGCCCTCAGGGAAGACGCCGCGTCTCTGTTCACGCCCGGCTCTCCCCGGGACATGAGCAACTATGTGCTGCACATGGCCGACATGGTGGCCGACTGGTCCCGTCTGGCAGAGTGCGTGCGCAGCGGCGCGCCGGCCAAACGGCCCGACCCGGAAGCCGGGCCCGGACCCGCGCCGGGCAGGACGCACTTTTACCGAGCCATGCGCGACATAGCCCGCCAGCAGGCTCGCGGCCTGGCCCGGCGCTTGGGGCTCGAAGCCGGCCAAAACCTCTTGGACCTGGCCGGCGGGCCGGGGGTCTACGGCCTCACCTTCGCCGAGGAGACTCCTGGGTTGGCGGTGACGGTCTTCGACCTGCCCGGGGCCGAGCCATTCTTCCAGGAGGAAGCCCTGGCCCATCCCGGGGCCGTGGGGGCGGCATTCCGCGCGGGCGACTATGACCAGGCTCCCTTGGGCGGTCCCTACGACGTGGTCTGGATTAGCCAGGTGCTACACGGCGAGGGGCCGGAGGCCTGCGCCGCGCTACTGGGCAGGGCGGTCGGGGCCCTGAAGCCCGGCGGCGCGCTTTGGGTGCAGGAGTTCGTGGTGCGGGAAACCGGAGGCCACCCCTTTGCCTCGCTGTTTTCCCTGAACATGCTGGTCAACACCCAAAAGGGCCAAGCCTACGACGCCGGGGAGCTGGCTGGGATGATGACCGGGGCGGGGCTGAGGGATGTGGAGTACATGGGCCCCACCAAGGAGGGGTCGCCGGCGGCGCTTATGCGCGGCCGCCGCTAAGCATAGACGCTTTCGCTCAATTTGAGTGTATCGGATAGATTGAAGCTATGGGTGGGTGCGCGACCCTGGGCAGGGCCGGAGATGAGAGGCCGCGGTCCTAGACCGTGATGACCTTGCTGGCCACCTGCATGGAAGACACGATGTCCAGCATGTTGGTTGTCTCGCCAGCCTGCTTCTTCTCCAGAAGCCCGAAGAAGTTCAGGCAGGTTCCACAGACCAGGATGCCGACACCGGTGTCCTGAAGCTCCTGCAGGGTGGGCAGGGTTTCCGCGCCCTCGCAGGCCAGCTTCACCCCGCTGTTGACCATGACCAGCCGCCAGAGGTCGGGGCCCATCTCTCTGAGCGTTAGCAGGAAGTTCTTCATCAGGCCCGCGCCCAGGCTGTCGTCGCCACGACCCAGGGTGTCGCTGCGCACCAAGACCAGGATGCGCTGTTCGGAGCCGGTGGCGCAGGTGAAGACCTCCGGTGGCGGCGCCTGGACCGGTTGGCCGGGCTGGCGTTCGGCCCGCACCAGGAAGTCAGCGCCCTGGGCCGCAACCTGAGCCTGGTAGCCCTGGCTGCCCAGGAAACGGCTGACGTTCTGGCTGGCGGCGGCGTTGTCCACCAGCACCTCGACCAGAACCGGGGCTTCGCGCTCCAAAAGCTCCTTGGCCTTGAGCACGGGCTGCGGGCAGGCCAATCCTCGACAATCAAGCATGCTTTCTCCTCGCGTGATTAGTTTGCATGATTTTAACAGGCGCGGGTGGACGGGCCCGGGAAAAACGTGAGCCGGGGCGGGGCAATCAGTTGGCCGGGGGCTGGTGGCCGCACTCGTGGGAGAATTCCTCCAGGCCCCGGCGGTCGCCGGCGGCGCGGGCCACGGCCAAGGCGCTGAACTCCTTGGCGGTCTGCCTGAGGCCCAAGGCCAGCTCACTGCCGCGCGACTCCAGGTCCTGTAGACAGCGCTTGAGTTCGCCGCAGGCGTCATCCACCGAAACCCCCTGGCTGCGGCCCTTGCAGAGCAGCTGGTGCCGCCGGCGGAAGGCGCGCACCAGGCAGCCGTCCATGAAGGCGGCCATGAGCGGCTCGGCCGAAGCCTGTTCGGCCAGGGCCACGAAGAGTCGGTCGGCGGAGCTGAGCCAGGAGGGGGTGTGCTGGGGGGTGAGCCTGGGGAAGTCGCCCAGGGGGGCGGCGGCGCGCTGCCACATGCGCGTGGCCCCGGCCGCGGCCTGATTGAGCCCCAGGGCCACGGCCTTCATCTCATCGGCCTTGAGCCAGGCTTCCTGATCCAGGGCCGCCACCCGCAGGGGCTGGCCCGGGCCTCCCAGCAGAGGCAGGAGCGAGGCCAGGTCTTGGTAGCGCGCCCCGGGCAGGCCCAAGCCCTGGCGGCAGGTGTTCAGGGCCCGCCGGTCGGCGCGGGCCAGAACCCGGCCCAGGCCGCTGGCCGCGGCGGCCTGTTCCAGCCCGGTCCGCACCGGCGCGCCGTCCATGCCCGGCAGGGAGAGCGAGCCGTTGGGATCTGCCAAATCGGCCCCGACCAGGATCAGGGGATCGGCCCCGGCCAGGATGGCCACCTCGGCCAGGCGGCCCAGGGCGTGGTGCTGGGGGGTGAAGCTGTCTCCCAGCGCGGCCAGGTCGCCCGGCACGCTCACACGCGGGCCCAGGCAAATGAAGCGGGGGCCGGGGTGAGCCTGCACGGTGGGGGCGTGGGCCACCTCCTCGGCCAAGAGCGGCACCCGGTTCAGCCAGGGATGGCCCAGCGAAAACAGACGACCCGCCGCCGGGCTGAGCAACACCACGGCGGTGGGCAGGATGCCGGCGGCCAGCACCGCTGGCAGGGCCATGTCGCTGCACAACAGCGCCGCCCCGCCTAGGCGGCCGGCCATGGCCTCCAGGGCCGGGGCCAGGCTGGGGCCGGCCTCGGCGATCACCGCCGGGCGGCCGGCCAGGGCGCCGACCAGTTCGAGGGCGCGGCCCATGAAGGCCACGTGGCAGAGGTTGCGGATGAGGTTGGCCCCGCTGGGACCTTCCCAGTTCAAGGCCAGGTCGCGGGCCTTCAAGGCCTGGCCCAGCACCCGGTATAGGCGGGCGCGGGCCGCCTCGGCCCAAGCCTCGTCGTTGAGCGGGGAGAGGCTGACCACCTCCACCTGCTCGGCCAGGGCCAGCTGAGGATGGCGGTTCAGGGCCTCCTCCAGGGCGCTTTCGCTGGGGGCCAGGATCACCAGGTCGCCCTCGGCCAGGTGGGGGGCAAGGTCGTGGCAACCCAGGCCCTGGCAGAGCAGGTCGGCCCGCGGCTCCAGCACGAATACCTGGTGGCCCAGGGGCATGTGGGCCAGCAGCCCGCAGACCTCGGCAAGGCTGCCGCCGCCCACCACCACCGTGACTCCGCCCGGACGCAGTTCATCCTTGACCAACGGATTGCCGCCGGATGCGGCGTCTTCCGGGTTGGAGGGGAGGGGCTTCTGATCTGGGCCGTGGCAGGAACTGAAATCCGCCGCCGACTGAAGCCAATAGTAGACCTCAGGCGCGGCGGCTGCCAGCGCGGCCAGGCTCTGCTTCATGCGCTCCAGGGAGAAGGGCTTCACGGCCAAGGGCGGTCCTTTTTCAGGTGGTCGCCAACTGGAGGAATATTACCTGGGGGGTGACGGCCTTTCAACCGCGGGGGAAAGGGATTGGGCGGGCAGGGGGGCGAGCAGGCGGCCCCCCTTGAATCTGAGCAGAAGGGGCTCGCCCCCCGGCCGCAGATAGACGAAATGCTCCTCGTCCATGAAGTAGTTGACCATGAAGCGCCGTTGGGGCGGACCCCAGGCCGTTTCAACCAGCCAGGTCGAGTCGCCTTGGGCGATGCGGCCGGCCAGCAGGCGCAGGATCGAAGGTTGATCCAGCTCCACCGCCAGCAAGCGCCGGAGACGGATGCGGGCCTGCTCGGGCTCCTCGGCCAGCAGCAGCCCGGCCTGGCGGGGAAGGGTCGCCTGCCTGCCCTCCGGCGTGAGGACTGTCAGCTCCTCGCCCGCCGAGCTTGGGCAGGATTGGCAGGCCAGTATGGTGAGCGCCGGGACGGTTTGGGGGGAAGACAGGCCCGGGCCGGCCAGCTGGCTTTCGTGGATCACCACCACGCTGCGCGCCGCCATGGATTGGGCCCAGGCGGGCAGGCCCAGAAGCAGAAGAAGCGCGGCGCCGGCCAACGCCGGCCGGGCTGTCAAGCGCATGCGCGGGCTAATCCAGACCCGAGGACCAGCGCCGCTTGCGCCGGCCGAAGGCCAGACCCATGAGCCAGCCTATCAGGAGCACGCCGCCCCCGGCCAGGAACCATTTGAGATTGGTACCAAAGCGCAGGGCTTCATTTTCCGTGGCCAGTTCCTCAAGCTTCTGTCCCTGCTGTTGGAAGTCCTGGTTGAGCTTCTGGCAGTCCTCGCGCAGGCGGATGACATCGGCGGAGTCGGTGCGCAGCTTCTGGTAGGAGGCCTCGGCCTGCTGGGCGCGGGAATCGGCCTGGGCGAGCTTGGCCTTGGCGTCCAGGGCTTCCTTGCGGGCCTCTTCGAGCTTTTGGGCCAGGTTCTTGCTTTGGGGGTCCAGGTCCTTCAGGCGCACCGCCGCCGGCGGCTCATCGACGAAGTAGCGGGCCAGGGCCCAGCCCTCTTTGCCGTCGTTGGCGCGAATCTTCACCCAGCCGTCGCCTGTGGTTTCCAGGACCGAAACCACCTCTCCGGTGGCCACGTGGTCTATGGTCTTGGCCTCCAAATTGGGGCTGACGCGCACGATGACCTGAAGGCGGTCGCTGACATACACGGTCTTGTCGGCCAACCCGTACTGGGCCAGGGCAAGTACGGCGACCAGGGCGAAGCCAAGGGCTCGGCAAGCAGGCATGATTGAAACTCCTGGATTTTCGTTGCAGCGAGTGAGGCCAACGTAGCAGACTTACGGAACAATGTCAAACGGACCCCCCGTGCCGTCAAAGCTTGCGCATTGACCTTTGGTCCTGGAAATGCTATTGATAAATAATCAGTTGCATCCCGGCAGGCCCACTTATAAGGCCCCGCAGGGGCCAGGCTAAGGTCCGGCTTTATGATCAAGGCGCACGTGCTTATCGTTGACGACGAACCGACCAATCTCATGCTGCTGGAGGAACTTTTCCACCAGCAGGGTAGCCAGACCACTTCGGCCGCCAACGGCGAGCAGGCCCTGGCCCTGGCCCGGGAAAAAAAACCCGACTTGGTGTTGCTGGACGTGATGATGCCGGGCATGAACGGTTACGAGGTCTGCCGCCGGCTCAAGGCCGACGACCTCACCCGCCGCATTCCCGTGGTCATGGTCACCGGCCTGGGCGCCCTGGATGACAAGATCAAGGGATTGGAGGCAGGAGCGGACGACTTCCTGAGCAAGCCGGTCAACGCCGCCGAGTTGCTCACCCGCTCCCGCTCCCTGCTCCGTGTGAAGGATTTGGGCGACGAACTGGAGAACGCCTACTACCGCCTGGCCGACGTGGCCTCCTTCACCAATTCTCTGCTCAAGGAATTCGACCCCTACCACTTCAATCTGGATCACAGCCTGCGCCGGCTGATGGAATTTCTGCTCGAGCCCAAGAGCGGCGACAAGACCCGACCCATGCGGGTGCTTCTCTTGGGCCTGGGCCCCGAGGGAGCCTGGAACGGCTGGCTTTATCATCAGGAAAAGGGAGGGGTGACCTTCCACTCCTTGTCGCGGGAGATCAGGGCCGAGGAGTTGGAGCCGATCTTCGACGGCCGCAACGTGGTCTTTTGCAACCAGGGCGAGCCTGATTTCGACCAGGCCCTGCGTTCGCCGCTCTGGTCACACCTTGCCGAGGCCCCGCCGGAACGCAACCTGGTGGCCTACCGTTCAGGCGAGGTGACGGTGTTGGCCATGGACTTCGGCAAGCAGGTCACTAAATACGAGGCGCAGGTTCTTTCCGCCCTGGTGGTGACCATACATTTCTTCCTGCGCACCATCAGTTCCCAGGTTCAGGAGGTGGAGCGGGCCTTTCTCTACACCATCGGAGCCTTGGCCCGGGCGGCGGAAAGCCACGACGAGGACACCGGCGACCACATCATCCGTGTCAATCGCTACGCCGAACTGGTGGCAAGGCGTTTGGGCTGCGATGACGGATTCGTGCGCACCCTGGCCTATTCGGCCCAGATGCACGACGTGGGCAAGCTGCACATCCACCCCGATATCCTGCGCAAGCCATCGGCCTTGAGCGCCGATGAATGGGCCCAGGTCAAGCTGCACACCGTTTTCGGAGCGCGCATCCTGGGCGATGACCCCCGCTTGTCCATGGCCCGCGAGGTGGCGTTGACTCACCACGAACATTGGGACGGCAGCGGCTATCCCCAGGGCCTGGCCGGCGAGGCCATCCCGCTATCCGGGCGCATCACCATACTGGCCGACATCTATGACGCTCTACGCAGCCAGCGGCCCTACAAGCCGGCTTTTGACCACCAGACCGCGGTGAATATCATCATGCACGGCGACAGCCGTGTTAACCCCAAATACTTCGACCCCCGGATACTGGAACTCTTCGGAGACCTGCACCGGGAAATAGAGAGCATTTTCCTGGAACATCTGGGCTGAGCCGAGCCCGGAGCGCTCCAGGCTTTAAACGAATCCGTCTTGCCCACGGCGGGGTTCCCGCACCAAGCTCTAAAGCGAAATAGGAGGTTCTCATGAGCGACATCAAGACCATCGGCGTGGTGGGCGCCGGGACCATGGGCAACGGCATCGCCCAGCTGGCCGCCCAGATGGGCGCCAACGTGATCATGCGCGACATCAAGGACGACTTCGTGCAACGCGGACTCAAGGCCATCGACAAGTTCCTGGCCAAGGGCGTGGAGCGCGGCAAGGTCACCGAGGATCAGAAATCGACCATCCTGAAACGGATCATCGGCACCACCGACATGGGCGAACTGGCCAAGTGCGACTTCGTCATCGAGGCGGTGATCGAGGACCTGGACCTCAAGAAGAAGGTTTTCTCCGAGCTGGACGAGGTCTGCCGGCCCGAGGTGGTCCTGGCCACCAACACCAGCTCCATGTCCATCACCCTGATCGCCGCCGCCACCAAACGCCCGGACAAGGTCGCCGGCATGCACTTCTTCAATCCGGTGCCCCTAATGAAGCTAGTGGAGGTTATCCGCGGCTACTCCACCAGCGATGAGACGGTGAAGATCACCTCCGAGCTGGCCCAGAAGATGGGCAAGGAGACCGTGGAGGTCAAGGTCGACAGCCCCGGCTTCCTGGTAAACCGCCTGATGATCCCCCACATGATCGAGGCGGTAAAGCTTCTGGAAGAGGGCGTGGCCACCAAGCAGGACATCGACAAGGCCATCAAGCTGGGCCTCAACTACCCCATGGGTCCCTTCGAGCTGATGGACTTCACCGGCATCGACATCTGCAAGTTCGTGGCCGACTACTTCTATCAGGAGCTCAACAAGGAGCTGAAGTGGGCCGCCCCGGTGACCTTGAAGAACCAGATCCGTTCGGGCAACCTGGGCCGCAAAACCGGCAAGGGCTGGTACGACTACAGCAAGTAAGGCTTCAGGCGCGCCCCGCCTAAGGCAGGGCGCCCGGATAGGGTTAGAGATAGGGCGCGGAGCGCGGACCCCGGTCCGGCGGTCCGCGCCTTTTTTCCGGGCGGATCCGCTTCAGCGGCCCCTAGCCGCCTGGCCGCGCAGGGTCAGACAGGTGGAAGACACCTTGGCCACCAGGCGCCGGCGCTCGTCAAGAATGTCGCACTCGACGAGGCCTGTGGTGTGGCCCTGATGCACAACCTTGGCCTCGGCGGTGAGCTTGGCCTGCCAGACCGGGCGCAGGAAGTTGATCTTAAGCTCCAGGGTGGTGAAACTCTCGCCCTCGCCCAGCTGGCTGGCATAGGCCATGCCCATGGCCGCGTCGGCGATGTCGCAGAGAATCCCCCCGTGCAGGGTACCCATGGGGTTGGCGTGGCGCTCGCCGGCCTCGAACTCCACCCTGGTCCAGCCAGGCCCGAACTCGGTCAGGTTGAAGCCGATGAGCTGGGCGATGGGCGGCGGTGAGGCCTTGCCCTGGCGCATCTGCTCCAGCGTGGCGGACAGGGAAGGCATGTGGCTGTCGATACTCATGGGGCGCTCCTTATGGGTGCATATGCACGCTACATCCAAAAAAAATATTTCAGGATCATGTCCGCGCCTTTCCGCGCCGGCGGCGGAGCCTCGCTTAAAAGGAGTATATACACATTTACGCGCGTGATCAACCTACCGCCGGGGTGGGGGGAATCAGCTGGCCAGCAGCTCGGCGACGGTCTGTACCGTGAGCAGGGGCCGCAAGGGGCTCTTGCGATAGAGGCCTAGGCAGTTCAGGTGCATCTCCTCGGTGGGGGCGGTGGAGGCGTCCTCCATGATGACGGCGTGGAAATCCAGGCTTACCGCGTCCAGGGCTGTGGTGAGTACGCAGTAGGGCGTCATCAGCCCGCAGGCCGCCACCCGTTCCACGCCCCAAAGCCGTAAGCTCTGGTCCAGGTCGGTCTTGAAGAAGGCGCTCAAGCGCCGCTTGGGCAACCAAGTGTCTTCGGGCTGGCGGTCAAGCAAGGCGCTTACTTCGGCGCCCTGGCTGCCGCGCAATGAATGTTCCTTCATTCGTCCGCGGAAAAGGGCGTCGCCGGGCAGGAAGGAGTCAGTGGCGAAAATCACCGGCCAACCCTTTAGGCGGGACCCAGCGATGAGCTGGTTGACCTGGGGCACGATGGCCTTGGCCCGGGCGGCCAGTTCCGGGTGGGGGCTAAACTCCAGGTTGTCCTTGACCATGTCCACCACGATGAGGGCGGTCTTCACGGCGTCAACTCCATATGCGGCCTAGTCGATGGGCGCGTCCAGCAGGTCGTAGTTCTCCCAGCCCGGGCCGTCGAAATGCCACCACTCGCTGGGAAGCGGGGAAAAGCCCTGGGAGGACATGGCCGCCTCGAGCCTTTTCATGTTGGCCTGAGCTTGGGGGCTGTTGCCGGAATAACCGCGGCTGGCCTTTTCGCTGAAGTCATCAAAGCCGGTGGGCATGACCAGTTCGCGGCCCTGGGCGTCGATCAAGGTCAAATCAACCGCCGCGCCCCGGTTGTGCTTGGAACCCTGCACGAGCTTGCCGCCTTGCTCCACAGGCTTGGCCACGTAATTTTCGTTGGGGACCAGGGTCCAGAACTTTTTCTGAATGCTGAATGGCCGGTAGCAGTCGAATACCTTCAGCCCCAGGCCATCGGCCTTGAGCGCGGCCTGCACCGCCGCCAGGCGTTCGGCGACCGGGCGGCGCAGAAAGCACTTGGCCACGGGATAGACCGTCTGGCCGGTGAAGTTGTCGCTGGTGGCGTAGCGGATGTCCAGGGCGATGGAGGGATCCAGCTTGGTCACGTCCACTAATCCAGAACTTTCGGGCGGTCCGGCCCAAGCCGGCGAGGCCAGGGCGGCCAAGAACAGGAGGGTCAGCAGGAGCAGCGGTGCGGGAGGCAGGGCAGGGCGGCGGGGCTTGGACATGGGCCACTCCTATTGGGAGACATGGGTCGCGGATTTTTCCTGGCGCTCCATTTCGGTTTGGGCCTGGGCGAAGAGGTCTTCCAGCCAGGCGGCGGCCTGGGCGATTTCATTGGCGGCGGGCCCCGGCCGCAGCTCCAGCACCTTGGTGCGAGCCGGCAGCAAATGGCGGGTCAAGGCCGGCCAGTCCAGGTCGCCCCGTCCGGGCAGCTGGTGGTCGGCCGGTCCCACGGCATCGTGGAGATGGCAGCCGATCAGGCGGCCACCCAGGCGATCCAGCCAGGCCGAAGCCGGGTTCAGGCCAGCCAGTTCGCGGTTGTGGGCGTGGCCGGTGTCGTGCCAATAGCCCACCGGCGCTCCCTCGAAGCGGTCAAGCAGAAAGGCCGCTTCGTCGAGGTTGGGCACCTGATAGGAGTGGAAGCGATTCTCCAGGCCAAGCTTGAGGTCAAGCTGGACGGCCCGGGCCACGATGCGGTCCAGGGCGAAGCTCGCGGCGTCCAGGCCGGCCGGGGCCTGGACGCGCCTTGCGTCCTGGTGTTGGCGCAACTCGGGGGTCATGCCGCCGGCCAGGGCCGCCTCACGGGTGACCTTCTTGTCCTCCAGGCCCTCCAGCCAGCCCAGGTGCAGGACCACCACCCCCGCCTCCAGCTCGGCGGCCTGTTCCAGGGTGTGCTCGGTGTGGCGCACGGCGGTCAGACGCGCATCCTTATCCGGGCTGGCCAGGTTGAACAGGTCGCCGCTGGCCTTCTCGCGGGGCATCTCCGGGGGCAGGGGGAAGAAGTTGTGCACGCTGGCAACGGCGAGGCCTCGCGGCTTAAGTTCGCGGCGCATCTGCGCAAGCATGGGGGTGGTGACCCGGTACTCCAGCTCCAGGCTGGCGATGCCGGTCTCGGCCAAGCGGTCCAAGAGTTCAACGCCGTCCTCGGTCCGGCTGGAGGCCCAGACCGAGGACATCGTGATCTTGTGCGGCAGAGAGCTGGACATGGCCACGTGAACCCGCCCGCCAGGGAGGCCTAGGGCGCGGTCCAGCCGGGGGTGGCGCAGGCCTTGGCGGTCTGCTGGGCCTTCTTCCAGAAGGGCGAGATCTGGCGCAGGCGGGTGATGATCTCGGGCATGTGCTTGAGCACGTGGTCGATGTCTTTATCGGTGTTGTAGTAGGACAGCGAGAAGCGGATCGAGCCGTGGGCGGCGGTGAAGGGCACGCCCATGGCCCTTAGCACGTGGCTGGGCTCCAGGGAGCCGCTGGTGCAGGCGCTGCCCGAACTGGCGCACACGCCCAGGTCGCTGAGCATGAGCAGGATGGACTCGCCCTCCACGTACTCGAAACTGACATTGGAGGTGTTGGGCAGGCGGCGGGCGGGGTCGCCGTTGACCATGGTGGCCTCCACCTTGAGCAGCCCCTGCTCCAGGCGGTCGCGCAGGGCCTTGACCCTGGTGTTCTCGTCGTTCATTCGCTCTTGCGCCAGCTGGGCGGCCCGGCCGATGCCGATGATGTAGGGCACGTTCTCGGTGCCGGCCCGGCGGCCGTGCTCCTGGTGGCCGCCCATGATGTAGGGCACGAAGGGGGTGCCCTTGCGCACGTAAAGCACGCCCACGCCCTTGGGCGTGTGCAGCTTGTGGCCGGAGAGCGCCAGCATATCGATCTGGGTGTCCTTCAGACTGATGGGCACCTTGCCCACGGCCTGCACCGCGTCGGTGTGGAAGACCGCGCCCTTGGCCTTGGCCATGGCCGCAATCTCAGGCACCGGGAAAACCACGCCGGTTTCGTTGTTGGCCCACATCACGCTGACGATGGCGGTATCGTCGCGAATGGCGTCCTCGACCTGGTTCAGGTCCAGGTTGCCCTGGCGGTCCACGGGCAAGAAGGTGACTTCGTAGCCACGCCGGGCCAGGTCTTGGCAGCAGTTCAGGACCGCCGGGTGCTCCACCCGGGTGGTGACCACATGACGCTTGTTGGGATAGCTCCTAAGCGAACTCATGAGGGCGGTGTTGTCGCTCTCGGTGCCGCAGGAGGTGAAGATGATCTCCTCGGGGTCGGCCCCCAGGAGGCTGGCCATCTGCTGGCGGGCGGTGTCTATGCGCGCCTTGACCTGGCCGCCGAAGCTGTGCATGGAGCTGGGGTTGCCGTAATATTCGGCGAAGAAGGGCAGCATGGAAGCCACGACCTCGGCCGCGGTCTGGGTGGTGGCGTTGTTGTCGAGGTAGACGGTGCGGACGTGGCTCACGGCTTGACCTCCTCCACGGAAAGCTCGGGAGTGACGAATTCCCTGAGCTTGCTTTGCACGAACTGGCCCAGAGTCGCCTGGCTGGCAGCGCAGGAGGAGCAGGTGCCGCGCAGGGAGACCATGACCTTGTCGCCGTCGATGTCGATCAGCTCGATGTCGCCGCCGTCGGCGCGCAAGGCCGGGCGGACCTCGCGCTCCAGGGTCTCCTCGATGAGCTTGATCTTTTGGATGTTGGTCAGCTTCTTCTTGGGAACCGGGGCCGCCTTGGGCGCCGTGGCCTGCACTGGCTCGGACCATATCTTGGCTAGCAGCTCGGCGATCTTGTCCACGCAGGTCCCGCAACCGCCGCCGGCCTTGGTGTAGTTGGTGATCTCCTCCACGGTGTGCAGGCCGTTTTCGCGGGCCACCCGTTCGATCTCCTTGTCGGTGACCCCGAAGCACTGGCAGACGACCTCGCCCTCCTCGCTGGGCAGGGGCTCCAGGCCGCGGTAATTCCGGATGGCCGCCGTCAATGCCTGCTCGCCCATCACCGAGCAGTGCATTTTCTCCTTGGGCAGGCCGCCCAGGTACTCGGCGATGTCCTTGTTGGTGACTTTCTCCGCCTCCTCCAGGGTCTTGCCCTTGATCAGCTCGGTCAGGGCCGAGCTGGAGGCGATGGCGCTGGCGCAGCCGAAGGTCTGGAACTTGGCGTCGGCTATGCGGCCCAGCTCGTCAAGCTTGAAGGTGAGCTTAAGCGCGTCGCCGCAGGCCAGGGATCCCACCTCGCCCACGCCGTCGGGGTTCTCCACCTCGCCCACGTTCACCGGCTCGGTGAAGTATTTTTTGACCTTGTCAGTGTACTCCCACATATTGCGCTCCATGGCCCCGTTTCCGGCGGGGCCGGGGGGCCAGCCAATGGCGGAGGCCCGGGCGGGGTCCGTTCCCGCCGGGGCGAAAGCCAGGTTGGCGAAGGTTGGCCAAGGCCGGCCGGGGCCGCCTTGGCGGTCGCTGGCAAAAGCCCGGGGGCCTAGTGATGACCCTCGGGGTACTGGCACAACTCTATGAGCACGCCGTGAGTGGCCTTGGGGTGCAAAAAGAGCACCCGGGCCCCGTGCGCGCCGGGCCTAGGCTCATCGCTGGTCAGGGGCACGCCTTTGGCCTTGAGTTCGGCAAGAGCGGCATCGATGTCATCCACCTCGAAGGCCAGGTGGTGGATGCCCTCGCCCTTTTTCTCCACGAACTTGGCCATTACGCCCTCGGGCGTGGTGCTCTGCACCAGCTCGATGTTGGTTTCTCCCACGGGAATGAAGCCAGTGAGCAGCTCGCCCACGCTATCGGTGGAAGTCATGGCCAAGGTCAGAAAATCCGTATAAACCCCGGCTACTTCCTTGAGGTCTTTGACGCCCACGCCGATGTGGGCCAGCCTCTTGATTTTCATGGAGTATCCTCATTGGCATAGGTGGCTCTGGGACCTTCGCGGCCCGGTCGCGTCAATTTGCCCGGACAATCGCGTATAGATGTCCATATTAGTGGTTGCGCCCGGCCTCTGCAAGTAGCAAAGCCCGGCCCGGCCCTGGCCGGAGCCTAGGGACCCTCGATCTTGAAGGGCACCACCACGGTATGGGCCTGCTTGCCCAGAATGTCGCGGATGGTGGTCTCCACCCGGTACTCGCCCGGGGAAAGTCCGTTCAGGCTGTAGGTGAAAACCAGGTTGTAGCGGTCGGGGAAGTGCCTTGACTCCTCGTTGAACCTTCCGAAGTCGCGCCGTCCGGCCACCACCCGCCCCCAGGCGTCGACCAGGTTGAAGTCCGCCGAGAGGTTGTGGCTGTAGACCTCGCCGCGGGGGTCGTGGCGCACCTTGAAGCCCACCGGTTCCATGTAAAGGATCAGCGGCTCGCTGGGGCGGTAGACGTTGTCCACCCGCTCCAGGAACTGGCCGTAGCCGGTGGGGGGGGCGGCGACCAGGTGCACCTCCAGCACTGTGAAGGGCAGGCGCGCCCAGGCCGCGGCCGTGGCCTGACGGAGCCCTTTCAGGGCCTTGGCCGGATCCTGGGCCTTGAGGCCCTCGCGGGCCAGGGTCACGCCCTGGTCGAATTCGTCGGCCGCCGCCGGCCCGGTCGCGGCCAGGGTCAAGGCCAAGGCCGCCAGGGCGGCCGCCGCCAGGGTGCGCGGTGTACGCTTCATGCCGGTCCGTCCTTGACGCCCCGCGCCAGTTCCCTTAGGCGGGCGTATTTGGTCAGGGTGTAGAGCGCCTCCAGGCGGGCGGCCAGGTAGCCCTCGAAACCGTCCAGGAAGCCCAGACGCAGGCCGTAGCGGTTCACGAAGGCCCAGGCCGCGTGGGACCAGGCCGCCAAGCCCGTGGCTGTCTTGCCCGCCGCGTGCATCTGCCAGGCCGCCTCGGCGCTGTAGCGGTCCATGCGGGCCAGGTACTGGCCCACGGTGGCATAGGAGTGATGCTCCACGAAACCTGGCAGGAGCCCGACGGGGCCCTCGGCGGCCAGGCGCTCGTGCACCTCGCGCCTGTCCCAGCGGGCCGCGCCGCGGCGGTAAAGGCGCAGGTGGCGCTCGCCGAAGAAACCGCCGTGCCGCAGGTGGCGGCCGAAAAAGAATATTTTGTAGGCCAGTTCGAAGGCACGCTCGCGGGGCTCCGGCCCGCTCTTGAGCGCCGCCAGGGCCTGGCGCAAGGTTTCGTCCGGCCGTTCGTCGGCGTCCAGGAAGAGTATCCAGTCGCCCGTGGCCAGGTCGGCGCAATGGTTGCGCTGGTCGGCGTAGCCGCTCCAAGCCCTGAACGTGACCAGCGCTCCGGCCGCCTTGAGGATGGCCACGCTGTCGTCGGCCGAGCCGGAGTCCAGCGCCACCACCTCGTCGGCCACCGGGGCCACCGCCTTGAGCCAAGCCGGCAGGTTGGCGGCCTCGTCGCGGCAGATCAGGCATGCGCTCAAGGTGGCCATGGTCAGAGCCTGCTCCGTCCGCGGGTGAGCTTGAGCCGGAAATCAATCGAGTCGTCGGAGCGCTTGACGATGATGCGCGGCACCATCAGCGGCTCGGTCCGGGGCCCCAGCAGGCCAGGCCGGGTGGTGCAGGCGGCGGTGAAGCCGGCCCGGGTTACGGCCTCGGCCGCCGTGGGAGTGAAGAGCCCGTAGGGGTAGCTGAAGACCCGCGAGGGCCGACCCAACAGGTCGGTCAGGGCTTTCTGGCAACCGGTGATTTCCCTCCTCAGCCCCCGTTCGTCCAAGGTGGTCAGTTCGCGGTGGGTGTGGGTGTGGCCGCCGAACTCCACCCCGGCCGCGTCCAGCTCCCGCACCTGCTCCCTGCTCATCAGCGCCTCGCTGGGCTCGCCCTTGTCATGGTCCCAAAGGTTGGTGCCGTCCAGGGCCCCGGTAACCAGAAAGACCGTGGCGGTCATGCCGCGCTCCCTGAGCAGGGGCCAGGCCTGCTCGTAGAAATCGGCGTAGCCGTCGTCGAAGGTGAGCACCACCGGTCTGGGCGGGGCCTCGGGGCTCAGGGCCTGGCCCAGGGCCACGGTCCGGTAGCCGCGCGCCAGCAAGATGTCCAGCTGGCGGGCGAAGCTCTTGGGGCTGACTCTGAGCTTGGGCAGAGGCGTGCCACCCAGCTGGTCGGTGATGTGGTGGTACATGAGCACCGGCACGCCGGTCAGCGGTCTGCGCCACCAGGTGTAGCGGGCCGAGAATCCCAGGCCCAGCAAACCCGCCAGCCAGCCCACCGCCTCCCAACTCATAGAACATTCTCTCCGGGCGGCTGGCCGGCCAGCACCCGCTCATAGACAGCCTCGGTGCGGCTGAGCATGATCTCGCGCGAGTAGTTTTCCGACACGAAGGCGCGGCCCCGGCGGCCCAGCTCCCGGCGCAGGGATTCGTCGTCCAGAAGCCTGAGCACCGCCTCGGCCAGGGGCGGGGCCTGGCCGGCGGCCACCAGCAGGCCGGTTTGGCCGTCGCGCACCACCTCGGGGATGTCGCCGGCCGCCGCGCCCACCACCGCCCTCTCGCAGGCCAACTCCTGCAGCACGGCCTGGGGCACGCCCTCGTTCTTGTCACTGGGCAGCACGCAGACCGTGCATAAGGGCAGTATACGCTCAATGTCGTCCCGATGTCCGGTCATCAGCGCTGCGGGACGAAGATTCATCTGATCCAGATAGCCGCCCACCCGCTCCCAGCCCGGGCCGTGTCCCACGATCAGGAAGCGCGTTGCCGGCCGGCGCTCCAGCACCATCTTGGCCATATCGCAGAAGAGGTCGTGGCGCTTCCAGGAGCGCAGCACGGCGACGATGGCCACCACCGGCTCCCCCGGCGAAAGTCCCAGCTCGGCCTGCAGGGAAGGGTCGGGCTCGCAAGGCTTGAAGCGAGTCAAGTCCACGCCGGTGGGGATGGAAAGCACCCGTGCGGCGGGCAGGCCGTAGTCCTTCACCAAATGGCGGCGGATGCCCTGACCGGTGGTGATCACCGCCTGCGGCAGACGGTAGACGAAGTTCATGAGGCTGGTGTTGACCGGCGCGCTAAGGTGCCTGGTGCGCACGCAGGCGGCGCCGGCCAAGCGGGCGGCCATGCCCCCCAGCCAGGAGTCCACCGAGGAGTGGGTGTGCACTATCCGCACGCCTCGCCTCCTGATCAGGCGGAACAGGCCCAGGCAGGCGGCCAGGTCCCAGGCCCCGGCCATGTCCAAGGGGTGGAAGACCAGACCCGCGGCCTCGGCGCGCAGCCGCAGCTTGCCCCGCGGGCAGCCGGCCAGCTCCACCCGGTGTCCTCGCTCGGACAAACCCAGGCATTCGTCCAGGATCCGGATTTCCTGGCCGCCCCAGCCGTCTGACCATTCAGTGTGCAATATGTTGATGCTGGCCATGAAGCACTTCTTACGGCAGCCGGCCAGCCGAGTCAAGCGCATCGCCCGCGTGCCGCGGGTGCCAAGGCAGGTTGACGGATTTCTTGCTCGCCCACGCCGGCCCCGCCCCGCTCGAGGCTGCCGGGCCATGCGAGGGCGCCGGGGGTGCAATGCGTTGACAGCAAGCGGGGTTGCGCTGATACTGTGGGGCGAGGAGAGGGCGGCATGGAGCAGGAGCGCAGAGTACGGTTGCGGGAGTTGGAGCTGATGCTGGGCTATCAATTCGAGGACATCGAGTTGCTCGACGCCGCGCTGCGCCATTCCTCCCATGTGCACGAGCACGCCGAGCTACCCGGCCAGTCCAACGAACGCCTGGAGTTTTTAGGCGATGCCGTGCTGGAGCTGGTGGTGACCAGGTTGCTCTTCGAGCGTTTTCCCCAGGCCAGCGAGGGGCAGCTCAGCAAGGCTCGCTCCGGGGTGGTCAACGAGGCCCGTCTGGCCTCCACCGCCCGCCAGTTGGGCCTGGGCGCTTATCTGCTTTTGGGCCGGGGCGAGGAGTCCCAGAACGGCCGCGACAAGCCCAGCATCCTGGCCGACGCCATGGAGGCGGTGGTGGCGGCCATATACCTGGACGGCGGCCTGGACATGGCCGGCCAGATTTTGGAGGAGATCATCGGCCCCGCCGCCGAGCGGGCCATAGTGCGCGCGCCCAAAAAGGATTACAAAACCCGCCTGCAGGAGCGGGTGCAGGAGGCCCTGCACCTCACCCCGCGCTACCACATCATCAGCGCCGAAGGCCCAGACCATGAAAAGACCTTCCGGGTGGCGCTGGAGATCGATGGCCGGCTGGTGGCCGAAGGCAGCGGCCGCTCGCGCAAGGAGGCCGAGCAGGACGCGGCCCAGCGCGGCCTGGACGTTTGGGACAGCCCGGCCTAGGTTCGGCCGCCCCCCCGCCATGATCATGATCTTTCCCAGCGACTCCGCCTCCTGGCGCGCCCGGCTGCTGGCCAGCCTGACCGGTTTGGCCCTGGCCGGCATGTTGCTCATGGCCGGCCAGTGGGCGTTGAGGGCGTGGTTTTTCCCCCCCGCGGCGGCTGAGAGGGGAGGGCTTCTGGCCCAGCGCTTTCAGGGCGCCCGTCTGGCCGGCCAGCCTGGCCCGGCCTATGTCGAAAAACGCACGGCCATGTCCGATGCCAATGACGCCGACTTCAGGGACAAGGAATTTTCCCTGCGCTTGACAGGCTATTTGCGGGTTACGGTGCCAGGCCCCTACCGCCTGGCCGTGGAGTCCGATGACGATTCCCGTTTGTTCATCGACGGCGTAAAGATCATCGACAACTCGGGCCAGCACCCCATGCGTTTCCAGCAAACCACCGTTTGGCTGGGACCGGGCCAGCATTTTTACGAGGTCGAGTACGCCCAGCGCGACGGCGGCGCGGGCTTAAAACTGCTCTGGGCCCCGCCCTGGGCCGGGCTGGGGGTGCTTGACGCTTCGCGCCTGACTCCGGCGGCCCAGCCCGTCAGCCGCGAGCTGGCTGAGGCTCTGGGCTTCCGCGTCCACGTGGCCGGCCTGCCCCTGGCCGCTCTCCTGCTCTGGGCCCTGGCCTTGTGCCTCGCCCGGCTGTGGCTGCCTGGCCAAGGCGGTTGGCGGCACCTGGCCCTGGCCTCGTTGCTCATGGTCTTGGCCATGTGGGCCAACTCCGGCACCCTGGCCCCCCTGGCCGCCACCCAGATCAAGCCCTTCGTCTGGCAGGGCGCTGGCGGCTGCGACTACCTGGGAAGCATCGATCACCAGCATTTCGAAGCCACCTTCTGGCTGCTCGACGGCGACGGCTCTTGGAAATGGTCCTTCTCTCTGGTACTCAGGCGCATACTCCAGCCGCTCATCGCCTATCCCTTCATCAAGGTATGGGGCTTCATGGAGGGTGGGTTCCTGGCCAACGTGCTCATCCACTTGGCCATGATCGTTTCCTGGGCGGCTTGGCTGCGCCGGCGAGCGGGGGAGAGGGGGGCGCTCTGGGCCCTTTACGGCCTGGCCCTTTACCCCGGGGTCTACTACTGGTCCAGCCTGCCCTACTCCTACGCCTTCCTGGTGCCGGGCTCCATATGGGCCTTCATGGCCTTGTGGGAGCTGGGCCTGGCCGAGAGCCCCCGGCGCATGCTGCTCATGTGCGCGGTCCTGGGCGGTCTCTTCCTGGGCTATGACCTTTGGCCCTTCTACCTGCCCGCCGCGCCGCTGTTGATCCTCTGGCGTACCCGCCGCCTGGGGCCAACCGTCCTGAGCCTGCCACTCTTGATCCTGCCCACCGCGGTCATGATCGCGCTGTTGTCGGCCATCGGCGGCTACTCGGCCCCGGTCAAGGAGGGGCACGAGCCCCTGGCGGTGTTCGGGAGCTTCCTGGGCCAGATCGACCTGCCGCTGTGGTGGAGGCTGGTCAAGGAATCCCCCTGGGTGCTCTGGCAAACCTACTTCTTCGGCAACTACGTTTTCCTGCCGACGCTTTTCCTGCTGCTGCTTTGGGAGGGACGGCGGCGGGCGGGGGTGCGTATGGCCCCGGCTGAGCTGTGCCTGATCGTTGCCCTGCTGGCGGTGTTTCTCTTCAACAACCTGGCCCCGCCCTACAAGGGCTGGCAGTTCAGGGGCGACATGTACGTGCGCTTCTACCAGCCTTTGTTGGCCTTGCTGCTCTTCTACCTGGCCAGGGTCATGCAGGCCTCGTCGCCGCGCTCCTGGCTGGTTTGGCCCGCCGCGGCCGCCTTGGTCCTGGGGGCCTGGGTCACCTTCGGCCCGGTCCTCAACCTGCCTGAAAGCGGTTACCTGCACTGGCGTTTCGGCCGCGACGGCAGCCTGGGCATGTTCGACAAGAACCTGGCGCACTACGGCCGGCGGCCCCTGGGGGTCTGCCCGCCCTGCCTGACGGGGACCGCCCCCCGCCAGCCGGCTGGAGGCTGATCGGTGCTGAGGGTATTGTTCATCGGCGACGTCTTCGGGGCCCCGGGACGCAAGTGCCTGGAGGATCTGCTGCCGGGTCTCAAGAAACGGCTGGATCTGGACCTGGTGGTGGCCAACGGCGAGAACGCCTCCGGCGGGCTTGGTCTTAGCCAGCGGGTGGCGCGTGAGATGTTCATGTTGGGGGTGGACGTCATCACCACCGGCAACCACGTCTGGAAGCAGCGGGACCTTATCCCCCTCTTGGAGGAGGAGCCTCACGTGCTCCGTCCGGCCAACTATCCGGCCGGCTCCCCCGGACAGGGATGGGTGGTGGCCCGCGCCAAGGGCGGCCAGCGCCTGGCCGTGGTCAACCTGGAGGGCCGCACCTTCATGAACAGCCTGGACTGCCCCTTCGCGGCCCTGGAGGCCCTGCTGGCCGGGCCGCTCAAGGGCGTGGCTTCAGTGTGCGTGGACATGCACGCCGAGGCCACCAGCGAGAAGCAGGCCCTGGCCTGGCGCTTCAAGGGCCGGGTGAGCGCGGTGCTGGGAACCCACACCCACGTGCAGACGGCCGACGAGCGCCTTCTTGCCGGGGGCACGGCCTACATCACCGACCTGGGCATGACCGGACCCCAGGATTCGGTGATCGGCATGGACCCCGCCACGGCGGTGGAGCGCTTTCTCACCCAGAGGCCGGCCCGCTTCACTGTGGCCAAGGGCGACCCCTGGCTTATGGGCGCGGTGGTGGAAATAGATCCGGACTCCGGACAGGCGCTGGGAATCCAGCGGGTGCGCGAGAGGCTGAAATAGACGGGGCCGAGGCGCAGGCAAGAGGGGGTACGTGTTATGACCGGGGACAGCCGCGGTCCTGGAAGGAATGACCGAGGCTACCTGGCCGGGCACCTGGGCGCGCTGCTCTTCCTGACCAGCATATTTTTCCTGAACTTCATCGCACGGGTGGTGCCGGCCCCACTCGCCCCGTCCATCGAGGCCGACCTGGGGTTCAGCCACGCCCAGTCCGGTTCCTTGTTCCTCTTCATTTCCCTGGGCTATTTCCCCGGCCTGCTGGGCTCGGCCTTCGTCTCCTGCCGCCTGGGCCATCGCCGACTCATCGTGGTCTCGGCCCTTTCCCTGGGTCTGGCACTGCTGGCCGCCTCGGCCTCGGTGTCTCCCGCCGGCCTCTACGCCTGTCTATTCCTGCTGGGTGCGGGCGCGGGGCTCTACCTGCCCTCGGGGCTGGCCACCCTGACCGCGCTCATCCGGCCCGAACACTGGGGCAAGGCCCTGGCCGTGCACGAGATGGCCCCCAACCTGAGCTTCGTCCTGGCCCCTCTGGCGGCCGAGGCCCTGCTGGCCTGGCTGCCCTGGCGGGGGGTGCTGGGGATGCTGGGCCTGGCCGCCCTGGCGGCGGGTCTGGCGTTCTGGCGTTGGGGGCCGGCCGGCCAGCAGGCGGGCCAGGCGCCCAGCCTGGGCAATCTGCGCGAACTCCTGGCCTACCCCAGCTTCTGGGCCACGGTGGCGCTGTTCG
>JAJZPI010000212.1 GCA_021811275.1 Deltaproteobacteria bacterium | reverse complement strand
TGGGGCAGACCGAATCGCCCTTGTTGCGGTGGTTGGAGCAGGCGTAATGGTCCCGCCCGGTCACGATCATGTTTCCGCCGCATACGCCGCAACGTAGGATGCCCGACAAAACATGTCGGGAGTAGGTCGTCATCCTCTTTTGGGCCGCCAGGGCGCCGGCAGGGCCGCGCCGGTAGGCCTCGGCCACCTCATCCTGATGGAGGCGGGCTCTTTCCCAAAGGTCCTTCTCGATGATGCGCAGGTCCTCCCGTACCGACCCGATCCACTCCTCCGGGGGGCGGGGCAGTCGTTTTCTTTTATTGCAGCCGGGGTACTTCACCCAGCGGGTCTTGTTCCAGAACCACTGGCCCGCGTACTTCTCGTTGACCAGGATGGCCCTGACCGAAGAGGTGGCCCAGCCTCCAGCGTCACGCTTGCGGCCCTTTCAGGGATGAGGCACGCCCCGCTCGTTCAACCGCAGGGCGATGCAGCGCAGGCTGACGCCCTCCGTGAACCAGGTGAAAATCTCCCGGAGCACCTCGGCCTCGTCCTGGGCTATCTCTATCTCGTAGCCCAAAATCAAGGGTTGGCCCCGTTCGTCCTGCCGGCCGGAGGGATCAGGCACCGACTTGGTATGGTACCCATACAACTTGGTGTCACCAGCCAAGCGCTGCTTGCCGGCCTCCAGGAAAGCCTTGCTCCAGCTGTAGTACAAATTGGAGGAGATGCCTTCCCGGCGGCAAAGCTCCGAGATGCTTTCCTCGCCTCGAAGGCCCTACAGTACGATGCGGATCTTTTCTTCAGCTGAGTACTGACGCCGAGTCTGACGCCGAATCTCCCGTACAACCGCCTCCGGTCCCTCCGTCTTGCTCATGGCTCACTCCTTTGGGTTTCTTTCTACCCGGGAGTGTCCCCTAGAAATTGACCTCTATCTGTCCCAAAGGGTCTGACAACAAACATGCAACACACCTTCATGGGAGTGATGTCGAAGGCGTTGTCCAGGGCCACCGCTATCACTTCTCGCGGTAGGCGAATCCACTGGCCATTCTACTTAATCTTGTATTTTTGGCGTCGAATGTTGCGCAAACGCGCCACGGCCTTGTGGCTTAGGCTAAACAGGGCCAAGGCCAGGGCGATGGCGCCCAGGATCAAGCTTGCGCTGTAGATGTTCCGCGCCATTAGCATCCGGGCCAGGCGCAAAATGGGCAGAATGATAAGCGCGGAGGTGACCAGGCCCCCCAGGAGGCCATAAAGCCAGAAGATCACCCGCTGTCGCTCGTCATAGTCCCGTTCTTCCTCGCCACCTGGCAGCCACCTGCCCAACAGCCTGCGTCCCAGAAAGCGGAAGGACTTTTCCCGCAGGTTGCCTATGCCGGTGAGGTCCATGAGCATGTAGTAGGCGTCCATGCGGATGAAGGGGTTGAAGTTCATGGCCAGCCCAAAGAAAAAGAGAAGGCAAGCGAGCAAGAACACAGGCTCCCAGAACGACCCTGTACCAAGGTAATAGCCGGCCGCCCAAAGCGCGCCTCCCAGGAAGGCGAAGGTGACCAAGGGCCCGGCCAGGGACACCATGATTCGCTGGCTCTTGCGGGAAAAGTTCCAAGCAGAGGTGGTGTCGCAGAAGAAGATGAACGACACCAGGTAGAGCATTATGCCCATGCGAGGGACGCGACCGCCGTAATGCTTGCAAACGATACCATGGGCCAGCTCGTGGAAGGCCACCATGATCATTACCACGACGTACACTGCCACGAGTGAGAGAGGGTGCAGACGGATGAGGCGTTCCAGGTCGGGCAGTCCTACCTCCACGAGGCGGGATTGGCTCTGCCACAGGGGTATGGCCCCGGAAAATCCGAGGGCCACGAGCAGCAGCACGCCAAGGGGGCTGACTAGCGGCTTCACCCAGCCGTGTACCACCCCCACCACCTCGTCGGCCCGGGGAATGGAAAATACGGGATTGAGAAGCATTTGTAGCCAGGATCGCTTTTGCGGCTGCCCGGCCAGCTCCTCCGGGGTGGCCAGCATGCCCGCCGCCTCCAGGGTCTCGTAAAGCACTCCCAGGCGGTGCGGCGTGACCGGCCCCTCCTTTTCGACATAGTGCATGTAAATATCAAACAGGGTGTGCTGCCCGTCCATTAGGCTGACGATAAAGGCTTCGGCGGGGCCGAAGCGGAAGACCTTGCCGCTGTTGAAGTCTTGTATGAGCACCGCCGAGGGGTTGTCCTCCGGGCCGGAGTACTCGACGTTCAACCCCCGCCGCAGGACCGGCGACATGCCCAGGAACCAGAGCCGCTTTTCCTCGCCCTCCTCGCGCCGGTACTTGATCAAACGCAACCTATGCAGTGGCCCCTTCACCTCGAAGAAGACCCGATCCATGCGATGCTTGATAAGGTGCAGCCAGAGAGTGTCCAGGTTTATGTCATCCGGGTCGGAGCTGACGGTGGGCACCTCATATGGCTCTGCCAGGTGGGGGTTGAGAGGGATATTGCCGTCGTAGGCGATGGCCACGTCGGCTGCCTCCTCGCCGAAGGCCAAGACCAGCTCGAAGGGTTGCTCCAGGTTGACCGAGCGACCGGTGCGCAGAAGCTCCTCGCAGGCCTCCTGGACCGCCCCCACCAGCATGTCCTCCAGGGCCGGTGTGAACCCGTTGTGACGGGACAGCCGACGCACGACGTCCTCGGCCAGCGGCAGCATGCTCTCCCAGGGAGGCAGTTTCAGACGTACGACATCATCCTCGGCGGCCAAGGCTTCCCTCGCAGATCGGTTTTTATGGCTTCCGACCCGATTAGGCTGGGGGCAGGTAGCCGGCCAGGTAGTCGACAAACTTGCCTTGGTACTCCACCAGACCGGGCCAGTTGCGGCAGCCGCCGGCGCAGCGCTTGACGTAAGGGCAGGCGCGGCAATGGCCCGGCAACTCCGACGGCTCGACGCAACGACACATGGCCTCTCCCGCAACGAGTTTGGTCAGGGGGACCGGCGCGGTCGCCAAGGTTTCCCTGGCACCGTAACAGGATCGCAATCCGCCGTCCAGGTCCACGACCAGGCTGTGGTAGGGACCGCAGTTGGCGACCCGGCCCCTGAAAACCCGTGCGCCCAGTTCCACCGGCTCCACCGCGCAAAAGGGCGCGGCCAGGGCTATGCCCACTATTTCCTCTTGGTAGCAATCCATGAGCGCGGCCACCTCCAGGGCGAAATCCCGGGCGTCCTGGCGGGTCCATGGCCGGGGTTGCTCGGCCGTGGCCTTCAAGCGCAGCGGCCTCCAAAACACGCCCCTGTATCGGCGCGCCAGCAACACAAACTCCTCCAGATGGCCCTTGTTCTCCGGCAGCAGGGCGGTAAGCAGTACTACCGGCCTGCCCTTCGCTGTGGCCTGCTCCAGGAAGGCCAATTTTTTTGCCAGCACGCCGCGCCCTCCGCAGATCTCATCCATGCGGGCGGCGTCCAAGGTCGGCATGCTCAAAAAAAAGAAGTCCGCCACGCGCAACAGATCGGCGTACAGGCCAGCCGATTTAACGCCGTTGGTGTTGACGATCACGGATCTACCGCGCAGATGGGCATAGTTGCAGAAGAACTTGATGCTCGGGTGCATGGTCGGCTCGCCGCCGGTGAAGCGCACCCCGCGCACATCATTGTCCACCGCCCAGTCGATCCAGCTTAAGACCCGCTCTTCCGGAGCTTGCCTGACCGCCCTGCTGGCGTACTCGCCCTTGTAGCAGAACGAGCAGGCAAGATTGCAGGCCCCGGTGAGCTCGATCTTTATTTCGCGCGGTTGGCAGATGGGAGAATTTTCGTTGGTCATGTGGCGTTCCTTGCGGCCTGGGCGGGGCGCTCGGCCGGACAGCCCAGAGTGAACAGGCCCACAAAGGGCTCCTCGCGCCAGTCCACACCCAGGGCTTCGCCCACCAGAGGTGCTTCGACGCTGCCGATGGCGCAGGGGGCCAGGCCCAGGGCAGTGGCCACCATGTAGAAGGTCTGGTACAGGCAGCCCAGGTCCTGGTTGATGATCTTGTAGGCTATGGACTGGTACTTCCACGCGGTCCTGCCGACGCGAGCCGCGATGTAAAGACTTATCTGCGGCGGGTGCGGCCCCTCCAACAGGTGCGGGTTGTGGGCGTATAGCTTCTCAAACAGCGCTGGCTCGCCCGCCAGGCGCTCCATAGCGTGGCGCAGTGGGTCGTAGCGGTAGGCGCCGGCCTCCAGACCCTGGCAGAACCTGACCAGCGGATATATTTCCAGCGGGTGGCGCGCCCCGCCGCCGGCATGGGGCCGCAAGGAAAGGTCCTCGTCGTGCCGGTGGTCGCGCACCACCTTTTGCACCCGTGCAGAGGCGTAGAGAAAGGCCCCCAACTCCTCCAGGGTCATGGGCCGGGGGGCGAACTCCCGCAGGGATCGCCTGGTCTCCATCACTCGGGAAAACGGCGTCTCCATCCGGGCGGCCATCTCCACCGAAGGACTGGGCAGGTCCACCACCTCCCCGCCGCTAGCCTCTTTGACCAACGGCAACGATGGTTGGTTGCCTTGGAAGCGGTAAGTTGCTCCCACGGGATAGAAATGGCGTCCCCCCAGGCTGCGGGCGTGGAAAAGCAGGTCGTGGAACTCCCAGTAGGCCATGGGGTCGTCGCCACGCACGGGGGCGCTCGCCTCGGCGACGCCCAGGTTGATCAGCAAGGCCAGCAGGGCCGCCCGCCCCTCATCGTCGGCGCGCGCCTCGCTGCCCGCGGCCAAGGCCTGGACCAGGGCCGCCAGGCCGGCTCGCCGCAGTTGGATGCGGTGGGGCGTCAGGGGGCTCTCCAAGAGCAGGCCATCCGCCCCGGCGCGCAGATAGGCGTAGCGGTTAAGGCGCAGGGCATCTCCTGCCCGGGGTT
>JAJZPI010000211.1 GCA_021811275.1 Deltaproteobacteria bacterium | reverse complement strand
CGTGACCACCGGCGCGTGCCAGGTCAACCTGGCCTGGGAAACCGCCTACCCCTACCTGCGCAACGGCCTCATCCAGGCCATCGGAGGCATGCTCTAAGCGCGAGCCGCGCTGGGCGTAGCGGGTCGGGGCGCGTGGAGTTGCAAAGAGCCGCGCGCGCTCCCGTTGAGGGCTGGTCGGTCCAGAGGCAAGGCGGTTCGTGGCGGCCGAGTGCCCCCGGCTGGGCATAGCGGGTCGAGTTAGGCCGTGCCCTGACCGAGCCGCGCGCGCTCCCGTTGAGGGCTCGTGATAATTAATCTGGTCATTGCGTAGGGCGGGTTAGCGTCAGCGTAACCCGCCTTCGGCGTTGTCCATGCCCGCCACTGCCGGGAAGTGTCTCAATTTTAATTTCGACTACGGGTGACTTCAATGCACCTAATATCGGAGGAAAATAACGAATGGCGAATGACGATCGCACCAAGATAATTCCCAGGAAAACGCCAGAATCAGCGGCCATGTTGGCAGGCGTCAAACGAGCTATGGCGATCACCGCTAATCTCAACCGTTTGACGTTCAACGATGCGGACGAAGTCCGGGCCTTGTTCAGCGAGCTCATCGGCAAGAAGCTGGACGACAGCTTTTTGTTGATCCCACCCTTCTACGCAACCGACGGGGTGGACATCAGTGTCGGGCATAATGTTTTTATCAATCAGAACTGCACGTTTGATGACCTTGGCGGGCTTGATATTGCCGACGATGTGATGATCGGGCCGAACGTGAGCATCATCACGTCTGGCCATCCCATTGAACCTTCAAAGCGGCGCGCCTTCGTAGTCGCAAGGCCCATCGTGATTGAAAGAAATGTCTGGATCGCGGCCGGCGCTACGATCATCGGTGGTGTAACCGTGGGCGAGAACTCAGTCGTCGCGGCGGGTTCGGTAGTCACCAAGGACGTTCCCCCGAATACCCTTGTCGGAGGAAATCCAGCGCGGGTCATTCGATCAATTGCCGACTGACGGAACGTCTGCAAACGGAAGAGGCCCGAAATTAAATCTGAGACATTACCAATTGCCGCCTGGGCTGGCGTTCCCTCAGTAGCATAGCGGGCGGGTTAGCGTAAGCGTAACCCGCCTCCGCGTTCTTCCCTACCGGGTTCTCTCTGCCTGGACTGGCATCTGCTGTTCCGAGGCACTATACTAATGTCCATGCCACGACATTGCCCTTTGGCGGGATAGCGCTCATGCTCAACCACATCGTTGTCCGGGGAGCCCGGCAGCACAACCTAAAGAACATCTCGCTCAGCATCCCCCGCGACCAGCTGGTGGTCATCACCGGCCTTTCCGGCAGCGGCAAGTCCACGCTCGCCTTCGACACCATCTACGCCGAGGGCCAGCGCCGCTACGTGGAGTCACTCTCCGCCTACGCCCGCCAATTCCTGGAGCGCATGGACAAGCCCGACGTGGAGTCCATCGAGGGGCTTTCCCCGGCCATCGCCATCGAGCAGAAGACCACCAGCAAGAACCCCCGCTCCACCGTGGCCACGGTCACGGAGATATACGACTACCTTCGCCTGCTCTACGCTCGCGCGGGCACCCCCCACTGTCCCCAGTGCGGCCGGCCCATCCGCGCGCGTTCGCCCCAGGAGATCGTGGACCAGCTCACCGGCCTGGGCGAGGGCCGGCGCCTGACGCTGCTGGCCCCGGTCCTCACCCAGCGCAAGGGCGAGCACAAGCAAGTCCTGGCGAGGCTCGCCAAGGACGGCTTCGTGCGCGCCCGGGTGGACGGGGCGCTCATCGAGCTGGCCGAGCCGCCCGACCTGGCCAAGACCAAGAAGCACACCATCGAGGTGGTCATCGACCGCATCGTGATAAAGGCCGGCGTGGCCCGGCGGCTGACCGACAGCGTGGAGCTGGGTCTGCGCATGGGCGAGGGCGCCATCCTGGCCTGGCTGCACGGGGCGGGCGGCGAGCCCGACCGCGAGGAGCTGTTCAGCGAGCGCCTGGCCTGCGACATCTGCGGAGTGAGCCTGCCCGAGCTGACGCCGGCGATGTTCTCCTTCAACTCGCCCCAGGGGGCCTGCCCGGCCTGCGACGGCCTGGGGGTGCGGGTCTTCTTCGACCCCGACCTGGTCATCCCCGACCATACGCTCAGCCTCAAGCAGGGCGCGCTCAAGCCCTGGGAAAACCGCGACTCCGAGTACTTCACCCAGACCCTGGAGGCCCTGGCCCGGCATCTGGGCTTCGACATCTTCACCCCCTGGCGGGACCTGGACCCCGAGGTAAAGGAGCGCCTGCTCTACGGCACCAAGGAGGCGGTGGAGTTCACCCTGGACAAGGGTGACCGCGGCCACCACTTCCGCCGGCCCTGGGAAGGCTTCATCCGCCACCTGGAGCGGCGCTACCGCGAGACCACCAGCGGCATGATCCGCGAGGAGTTCGAGCACTTTATGAACTCCCAGCCCTGCGCCGAGTGCGGGGGCTCGCGCCTGAAGCCCACCTCGCTGGCGGTCACCGTGGGCGGGCTGAACATCTGGGAGCTGACCCGGCTGCCCGTGCGCGAGGCCATAGAGTTCGCGGCCGGGCTCCAGCTGGCCCCCCGCGAGGCCATGATCGCCGAGAAGGTCCTCCAGGAGATCCGTCAGCGCCTTGGTTTCATGATGGACGTGGGCCTGGACTACCTCACCCTGGACCGCACCTCCGGCACGCTCTCCGGCGGCGAGGGCCAGCGCATACGCCTGGCCACCCAGATAGGCTCGGCCCTGGTGGGCGTGCTCTACGTGCTCGACGAGCCTTCCATCGGCCTGCACCAGCGCGACAACCAGCGGCTCCTGAACACCCTGATGAAGATGCGCGACCTGGGCAACACGGTCCTTGTCGTCGAGCACGACGAGGAGACCATCCGCGCGGCGGACTACGTGGTGGACATGGGCCCCGGCGCGGGCGAGCACGGCGGCGAGGTGGTCTTCGCCGGCATGCCCGACGCGCTCATGACCGAGCCCGCCTCGCTCACCGGCCAGTACCTCTCCGGCGCGCGGGTGATCCCCATACCCAAGAAGCGGCGCAAGCCCGACCGGGGCTGGATAGAGCTCAAGGGCTGCCGCGAGCACAACCTGGCCGACGTTGACGCCCGCTTCCCCCTGGGGCTCATGACCTGCGTGACCGGGGTAAGCGGTTCAGGAAAATCTTCACTCGTCCTCGACACCCTCTACCGGGCCCTGGCCCAGCGGCTCTACCGGGCCAAGGAGCGGGCCGGGGCGGTGGCCCAGATAACCGGCCTCTCGCACCTGGACAAGGTCATCGACATCGACCAGAGCCCCATAGGCCGCACCCCGCGCAGCAACCCCGCCACCTACACGGGGGTCTTCACGCCCATCCGCGACCTCTACGCCCAGGTGCCCGAGGCCCGCGCGCGCGGCTACAAGCCCGGCCGCTTCTCCTTCAATGTGCGCGGGGGGCGCTGCCCGGCCTGCGAGGGCGACGGAATCATCAAGATCGAGATGCACTTTTTGCCCGACGTGTATGTGCGCTGCGAGGTCTGCCACGGCCTGCGCTACAACCGCGACACCTTGGAGATAGCCTACAAGGGCAAGAACATCGCCCAGGTGCTGGACATGACCTGCGAGGAGGGGCAACGCTTCTTCGAGGCCGTGCCCGCCATCCGCTCCAAGCTCGACACCCTGGTGGAGGTCGGCCTGGGCTATATCCGCCTGGGCCAGGCCGCGACGACCCTATCCGGCGGCGAGGCCCAGCGCGTGAAGCTCTCCCGCGAGCTGGGCAAGCGCGCCACCGGGCGCACCCTCTACATCCTGGACGAACCCACCACCGGCCTGCACTTCGCCGACGTGGAGAAGCTCCTGGGCGTGCTCACGCGGTTGGTGGAGCTGGGCAACACCGTGGTGGTGATCGAGCACAACCTGGAGGTCATCAAGACCGCCGACTGGGTCATTGACCTGGGGCCCGAGGGCGGCGACCGCGGCGGGCAGATCATCGCCAGCGGCACGCCCGAGCAGGTGGCCAAGAATAAGGAGAGCTATACCGGGCAGTATCTCAAGAGCGTGCTAGCCAAGTAGGCGCGCCGGCGCGATTCGACCAGGGAGGGTTGTCGCCATGAATATCAAGCGCGACTGCGAAGGTGTGGACTGGGAGCTGGTAAGCGGAATCCTGCGCACCGTGGGCATGGCCCATCACGCGCCCGAGGTGCACCAGAAGGCCTTTGAGAACAGCCAGGCCGTGGTGTTCATATATGAGCGCGACGAGCTGATCGGCTTCGGCCGGGCCATCTCCGACCGCGCCTACCAGGCCGCGCTCTATGACGTGGCCATCCTGCCCGAGCACCAGAAGAAGCGCCTGGGCACGGCCATCGTTAACGCCCTCTTGTCCGACCTGCCCAAGTGCAACGTCATGCTCTACGCCGCGCCCGGCAAGGAGGACTTCTACCGCAAGCTGGGCTTCCGCCGCATGCTCACCGGCATGGCGCTGTTCCAGAACGCCGCGATCATGAAGGCCAGGGGGTTCACGGATTAGGAGGGAGCGAGGCTGCGGCCGCCGACAGCCCCGAGCAAGTGGCCAAGGAGAAGGGGAGCTATACGGAGCAGTATCGGAAGGTGGTTTTGGCCTCGCACTAAAGCAATTTTTTTATTGACAGAAAGTAGTTAGTTATGTGAGCGTTCACCTCGGCTTAGGTTTATTAGCTGGCAACTCAGGACAGGCCTACTCGGGGGGAGTATGAACTGGCCAAACTTTTTTCCACCGCACTGCCCGCCCGATGGCTGTGTCGAGCCAAACATAGAACTGTATAGATTTGTGGGTAAAAACCCCCCAACCGCGCGGGATTTTATGTCGCACCGCGAAAGAAGGCCGCAGACAGAATTCAGAGATGAATGCAAGGCTTGCGGACTTTCTACCTATGCGGATCAAGATGATG
>JAJZPI010000040.1 GCA_021811275.1 Deltaproteobacteria bacterium | reverse complement strand
GCCGAGACCTTGTCCAGAATGGCCTGCAAAAGCCGGTCCGGCTCAAGTTCCGAGGTGAGCGCCTTGCCCAGTTCCAGGCAGGAGATCAATTCCGCGCGCGAAAGCTCCCTGGCCCCCTCCATGGCTTCCCCTTCTTCAGGCCCAGCCTGCATCATAGAAAAAGGCCGGCCCTCTCGCAAGGGCCGGCCCGTGACGCATATCTTGGCCGGAATCGGCAGGCTCAGGCGGCGGCTGCCGCGCTATCCGCAGCGGTGTCAGAGGTGGTATCGGTGGCGGCGGCCAAGGCGGTGTCCGTGGCCGCGTAGTTGTGGTCCCAGTTGTCGGTCCACCACTGGTCCTGCCAATAGTACTGGCTGGTGCCGTCCTCGCTCGCGCGGGTGGGGAAGTTGAAAAGCTTCCACTGGGCCAGGTCGGCATTGTAGTAGTACTGCACCTCGTAGGGGCCCCCGCCGTCCAGGCTGGCTGTGGCGTCCCCGCCGGTTTCCCCGCCGGCCTCCGTGCCCTGGGCGGCGGCCGTTTCACTCTGCGATCCGGCATCGGCCATGCGGTGGCTTACGGCGGTGTCGAGAAACCACTGGCCCTCCCAGCAATACTCCAAATCACCGTTATCGTTGATGCGGTGGGGGATGTCGTCATTTACCCACTGGCCGGTCAACTCGTCGTAGAACTGCATGCCGCTGGGGATCCATTCCGCCATTTTGGTCCCATCGCCCGGCCATCCCGCCCCGCCGGCGAGAGCCGCGTCCCCGGCCCCCTCGCCCTCGGCCGTCTCCTCGCTGGAAGATGTTTCGCTGGTTTCGGCCGCGGCGGTGGTCTCGCTCTCGGCGACGGCCTCCTCGCTGGATTGGCTCAGGGCGTAGGCCGTAACCTGTCCGGCATCATAGGAGGCGAGCGCCAGTTGCTCGGCCGAGGTCGCGGCATCCGATATGGTCGCGGCCTCGCCCGAGCCGGATTGTTCCCCGGTCGCGAGCTGGCTGCCCAATACGGCCTCGAAATCCCCTTCTCCACCCGCGGTGGCGGTGGTGGCGCCATATAGGCTGGGATCGGTGGCGTATGCGGTGTTGTCGTAGGTTGTGGATATGGCGCTCACGGTAGACCTCCTTGTCCGGGGGAGCGTCCTGTTGCGCCAAAAACAAGCAAGGGCTGTGCCAGGAGCGCCTCGTCATTGGCCGCCCCGGGCGCGCGTGTGCTTTGTAACGTTTTGTTAGGCCGTTATGCTCATGACGGAACCGCCTTAGGGACGGCGGAAGAGCCGGTTTCTTACCGGGCAGGCGGCCGCCGGGGAGGATTTTCCCCAAGAGGCTGGAAAAACTTGCTGGGCGCAGAAGGCCGGAGGGCGGACCGCGGTCCGCCCTCCGGGGGTATTCTGAGCCCTCCCCCGCTAGCGCAACCGCTTGAGTTTCATATCCTGGGCCTGGGCCACGGTCAGGGCGATCACGTTCACCACGTTTTCCATATCCGTGCCCCGCTGAAGCACGTTGAAGGGCTTGGTAAGGCCCATGAGCAGGGGGCCCACAGCCTTGGCCCCGCCCAGGCGATCCAGGAGCTTGTAGGCCACGTTGGCCGCCGACAGTTCGGGGAAGACCAGCACGTTGGCGGGGCCGCCCAGGCGGGTGAAGGGGAAGTGTTTCCTCAGGCGCTCATCGTCCACCGCCGCGTCGGCCTGCATCTCGCCGTCGATTACCAGGTCCGGCCGCTTTTCCAGGGCGAGGTTGACTGCACGCTCAACCCGCCGGGCGTCGGGGTGGGGGGTGCTGCCGAAGTTGGAGAAGGAGAGCATGGCCACCCTGGGCGTCATGTCCAGGAACTCTGCCACCTCGGCCGATAGCAGGGCGATCTCCGCCAGGTCCTCGGAGCTGGGGCTGATGTTCACCGTGGCGTCGGCGAAGAGCATGGTGTGTTGGCGCATGATCATGAGGTAGAGACCCGAGACCTTGGAAACGCCCTTACGCTTGGGGATGACCTGCAGGACGGGCCGGATGGCGTCGGGGTAGGTGCGGTCGATGCCATGCACCTGGCCATCGACCAGGCCCTCCAGCACCATCATGGCGCCGAAGACGTAGCGGCTGCCCAACTGGCGGCGGGTCTCGTCCCAGGACCAGCCCCTGCGCTGGCGCATGGCGTAGAGCTTCTCGGTGAACTCGTCATAGAGCGGGCTCTTGTGGTTGTCCAGGATCTCGATGCCGTCCAGGGGGACGTTCATCTCGCCGGCCAGATAGCGGATGACGCCCTCGGCCCCCAGCAGGATGGGATGGGCGATCCCCTCGGCCGCCACCTGGTGAGCGGCGCGCAGGATCACCGGGTGGGCGCCGTCGGGCAGGACTATGCGCTGGGGGTCCTGCTGGGCGCGGGTGATGATCTTGCGCATGATCTCCCGCTCGGGACCCAGCTTGGACTCCAGCACCTGCACATAGGCCTTGGGCTCGGGGAGGGGGATGCGCGCCACCCCGGAATCCACGGCGGCCTGGGCCACCGCAGGGGTCACCCACAAGAGCCCCCGGGGGTCCAGGGGCTTGGGGATGATGTACTCGGGTCCGAAGTGAATGGATTTGCCGCCGTAGGCCCGCACCACCGAGTCGGGCACGTCCTCGCGGGCCAGCGCCGCCAGGGCCTTGACCGCAGCCAGTTTCATGTCGGAGTTGATGGTGGTGGCCCGCACGTCCAGGGCCCCTCGGAAGATGAAGGGAAAACCCAGCACGTTGTTGACCTGGTTGGGGAAATCCGAACGGCCCGTGGCCACGATGGCGTCGGGCCGGGCCTCCTTGGCCTCGTAGTAGCCGATCTCCGGGTCGGGGTTGGCCAGGGCGAAGATGATGGGCTTGTCGGCCATGGTCCTCAACATCTCGGGAGTGAAGGCCCCCTTGGCCGAAAGCCCCACCAGCACGTCGGCTCCGGCCGCGGCATCGGCCAGGGTGCGTTTCGGGGTGTCCAGGGCGAAGAGTTCCTTGTAGGGGTTCATGCCCTTCTCGCGGCCCTTGTAGATGACCCCGGTGGAGTCGACCATGGTGATGTTGTCTTTTTTCACCCCCAGGCGCACGTACATCTTGGCCGAGGCTATGGCCGCCGCGCCGGCCCCGTTGATGACCACCTTGATGTGCTTGAGCTTGCGTCCGGTCAGGTGGCAGGCGTTGATCAGGCCGGCGGCGGAGATGATGGCCGTGCCGTGCTGGTCGTCATGGAATACCGGTATGGACATCTGCTGGCTGAGCTTCTGCTCAATGTAGAAGCAGTCGGGGGCGTATATGTCCTCCAGGTTGATCCCGCCGAAGGTGGGTTCCAGGAGCTTGACCGTGCGTATGAACTCGTCGGGGTCGGTGGTGTTGACCTCGATGTCGAAGACGTCCAGGTCGGCGAAGCGCTTGAAGAGCACCGCCTTGCCTTCCATCACCGGCTTGCCGGCCAGAGGACCGATATTGCCCAGGCCAAGCACGGCGGTGCCGTTGGTTATGACCGCAACCAGGTTGCCCCGGCTGGTGTACTCGAAGGAGGCGTCGGGATTGTCCCTTATCTTTAGGCAGGGGATCGCCACCCCGGGGGTGTAGGCCAGGCTCAGGTCGGTCTGGGACATGCATGGTTTGGTTGGCACCACCTCGATTTTGCCGGGGCGAGGTTCGCGGTGATAGCGCAGGACTGCGGGTTCGTCCAACATTAGGTCCTCCGTGCGGGCGGTGAAAAGACCAGGCGCGAAAAAGCATCTTAAAAAGGTCAAATAATCATGCTGGCCACTTCCTCGATGGGCCGGTCGGTCACGTCTATGATCTGGATGTGCTTGATCCTGGAGAATATCTCGTGGGAGAATGCCAGTTCCTGGCTGATGGTGTGCAGGTCGCTGTAGCCCTCCACCGATCCGCGCTTGAAGCGCCCCCGCCGGATTAGCGCCAGCTTCTCGGGCGCGATGGTCAGCCCCACGATCACGGGCTTTTTCAAGTGGAAGACCTTGTTGGGCGGCTTGATGCCCAGGATCAGGGGAATGTTGGCCACCTTCTGGTTGTGGTTGCATGAGATATAGAGGCTGGTGGGGGTCTTGGAGGTGCGCGAGACCCCCATGAGGATGATGTCGGCCTTGCCCAGGGTCTCCTCGCCCAGGCCGTCGTCGTGGCGCAGGGTGTAGTCTATCGACTCGGCCAGGCTGATGGAGGCGTCGCCAAGCACCCGGCGCAGCAGGGCCCGGTCCAGCACCGGCTTGATGCGGAAGCGAGCCCCCACCTGATCCAGGATGGGCCCCAGGATGTCCACGATGGGGGTGGTGCGGCGCTTGTTCTCGGCGATGAGCCACTCGCGCAGGCTCTTGTGCACAACCGAATAGACCACCACCCCGTTTTGCTCCTCGGCCATGTCGATCACCCGTGAGAGCTGCTTGGGGGTTTTCAGAAAGGCGTGGCGGACGAAGATGGTCTCGTAGCGCTTGTAGAACTGCACCAGGGCCGCCCTGGCCGCCCTTTCGGCGGCAATGCCCGTCGCATCGGAAATTATATGGGCGTATAGGTACTTGCGTGCCTTGCTCATGGCTGGGCTAACTCCTTTGCTTCAGCTCCGGCTGCGGAGCCGGCCCGGCTCCGGCGGGACGGACCCCGCGACTCATGGCAATTTATCGCGGGCGGCTGCCCCAGTCCAGTAAGAACGGGAACCCCGGGTTGACCGCCGGCGGCAGGCGAGGCCGGCGGCGGAAGCCGGCGGGTATTGCCTAACAGCCCGGGAATTGGGCGTCTCGAGACAACCATTGTCTCGGGGTTGCAATTAACAGGGTTGTAACATAGTCTTCGGGAGGCGATGCCGGAAGGCGGCAACCTTACGCCCGCAATCCCCAACCGGACCTGCCTTAGCGGAGAATACGGCATGGGTTTTTCCTTGTTTCCCAAGACGGCCAAGTTCGAGCAGCTCTTCATGGACCAAATGGCCCAGGTGGTGGCCTCGGCCCGCCTCTTGGAGGAAATGTGCCACAAGCCGGCCGAACTCAAGGAGCGCAGCCTGGCCGTTTCCGAGATGGAGGAAAAGGGGTCGGAGATCTCCCGCGAGATATCCCGCCAGCTCGACCTGACCTTCATCACCCCCATCGACCGCGAGGACATCCACGAAATCAACAAGGCCACCGACAAGGTGCTCGACGTCTTCAAGCAGATCGCCTCACGCCTGGGAGCCCTGACCAAGGTCGACATACCCCCGGCGGCCAAGGTGCTCACCTCCAATCTGCGCATCATGGTCGAAGAGACCCAGGCCATGCTGGCCCATCTGGGGACAAAAAAAAAGGACGTGCGGGAGCACCTGGCCCTGATCAAGCAGGCCAAGCGCGGCTCCGACCTGATCCTGATCGAGGCCCTCACCGACATGTACGAGCCCCGCGAGGTGAGCAACCAGGACCTCTTGGTCATCATCCGCTGGTCGCGCATCTATGACAGGCTGGAGCGGGCCGTGCGCCGCACCGACCACCTGGCCGAGGTCATCGAGGGAGTCATCCTGAAAAATGCTTGAGTTCCCGCTGATGCTCATTCTGATCATCATGGTGGCCCTGGCCTTCGACTTCACCAACGGCGCCCACGACTGCGCCAACGCCATCGCCACCGTGGTCTCCACCAAGGTGCTCTCGCCGCGGGTGGCCGTGGGCATGGCCGCCATCCTGAACCTGGCCGGGGCCATGCTGGGCACCGAGGTCGCCGACACCGTGGGCAAGGGCATCGTGCGGCCGGAGATGGTCATGGGCTGCCAGGGGCTGGTCCTGGCCGCGCTCATGGGGGCCATCGCCTGGAACGTCATCACCTGGTACTTCGGCATACCATCCTCCTCCTCTCACGCCCTGGTCGGAGGGCTGATCGGATCAGCGGTGGCCTTCGGCGGTTGGGACACCCTCAGCCTGGGTTCCATCTTCCACAAGGTGCTGGTACCGCTGTTCACCTCGCCCCTGGCCGGCCTGGTAGGGGGATATTTGTTCATGCTGCTGCTGGCCTGGGTCTGCAGCCACATCCAGGCCTCCACGGGCAGCCACCTTTTCCGGCGCTTGCAGATTCTCTCCGCGGCCTTCATGGCGGTCAGCCACGGCCTGAACGACGCTCAAAAAACCATGGGCATCATCACCCTGGCCCTATTCCTCTTCCACTGGATACCCGAGGTGATCGTGCCCACCTGGGTCAAGCTTGCCTGCGCCTCGATCATGGGCTTGGGCACGGCCATCGGCGGCTGGAAGATCATCAAGACCATGGGCCACCGCATCTTCAAGCTGGAACCATTCCACGGTTTCGCCGCCGAGACCTCGGCGGCCCTTGTCATCACCACCGCCTCTCATTTCGGCGCGCCCATCAGCACCACCCACATCATCTCCACGGCCATCATGGGCGTGGGCGCCTCCAAGCGGCTCAACGCCGTGCGCTGGGGGGTGGCGGGAAACCTGGCCATCGCCTGGGTGCTGACCATCCCCGCCTCGGCGGCCATCGCCGCCGTCTCCTTCCTTTTGTTGGACCTGGTGGGCCTGGGCAAGTAGGGCCCTACCGCCACAAGCCCCGTTTCCAACTGCCTAAGTCGGCTTCCAGCTTGGCTATTGACGCCGCCGTCCCACCGTTGTATTTATGATTGTGCGGAGTGGGAGCCGAAAGGCTTAAAGAGGGAAGGCGGTGCGATACCGCCGCGGTCCCGCCGCTGTGACCGGGGACGAAATCCGCCGTAAAGCCACTGCCCTGCCGGTAAATGGGGTGGGAAGGCGCGGAAACTAGGTTGATCCGGAAGTCAGAAGACCCACCCACTCCAAGGGTTGCCAGGTAGCGCAGGACACCTGGGCAGCCGCCGGCCGCCGGGCCGGACCACTTGGGGACAAGAAAGCTGGGTGCAGCCCCGAGTCCAAGCAAGGACTCGGGGTTTGTTTTTTCGCCCAGGCCGCCAAGCCCTCCCGGCGGCGTCAATACCGGCTCCTGCGGAAAGCGAGCCATGTCGTGAGGAATTGGCTACTGGTTTCGGTTTTATTTTTGTCCGGGGCGACTCAAGCCATGTCCATGGAAAGGCCCCCCATCCCCGAACCGCCGCCGGCCATCGTGCTGGCCTCCTTCGGCACCACCAGAACCGAGGCCCTGGGCGGCATCATCAACATCAAGCGCCGGGTGGAGCGGGCCTTCCCCGACCACGCCGTGCGCCTGGCCTTCACCTCCAACCAGGTGCGCAAGGTCTGGCAAAAGCGCCGCGACGACCCGGCCTGGCGCCAGGCCCATCCCCAAACCCCGCCCGAGGTCTACGAGGTGCAGGGCCCCCTGGCGGCCATCGCCAATTTGCAGGACCAGGGCCATCGCCGGGTGGCGGTGCAGTCGTTGCACATCTTTGCCGGCGAGGAGTACGCCGACCTGCAAGCCATGGTGCGGGCCCTGGCCGGCATCAAGACCATCAAGCCCAAGTGGACGCCCTTCGCCAGCCTCACCCTGGGGCGGCCGGCCCTGGGCCAGCCCGGCGAAGACCCGCCCCACGCCCAAGACATCGCCCGGGCCTCGGCCGCGCTGGCCGCCGACATCGAGCTGGCCCAGGCCAAGGGCGCGGCCCTGGTCTACATGGGCCACGGCAACCCCACCTTCTCCACCGGGGCCTATGCCGAACTGGCCCGGCGCCTGCGCCAGGACTATCCCCAGGCGCGGATATTCATCGGGGTGGTGGAAGGCTTCCCCGACCTCGAACAGCTGCTGGAGGAATTGCAGGCCGCGGGCGTGGGGCGAATCCTGCTCAAGCCGCTCATGATCGTGGCCGGCGACCACGCCCAGAACGACATGTGCGGGAGCGAAGAGTCCTGGAAGATCGCCCTGGTCAAGGCGGGTCACCAGGTTGAGTGCGTGATGAGCGGCCTGGGCGAAATGGACCCCTTCGCCGACCTGTATGTCGAAAATCTGCGCGACGCCCTGGCGGGCAGGTAGCCGTCTTGCCCCCCGCTTCCCATAGTGCACCCCCCCGGGGCCAGGGCTTGAGGCTCACCGCCCTGACTCTGGCCCTGGGGGCTCTGGTGGTCGCCGCCGCCGGGTTGGGCTACATCCGCATCGGCCCGGGCGAGGTGCTCAGGGTTCTGGGCTCGAGCCTGCCCGGCCTCTCCGGCCTGGGCGAAGGGTTGGACCGCCTATTGTTCCAAGTCGTCCTGGAGGTGCGCCTGCCGCGCATCATCACTTCGGCTGCCGTGGGCTCGGGCCTGGCCCTGGCCGGGGTGGTTTTCCAGGGCATACTGCTCAATCCCCTGGCCGACCCCTACACCCTGGGCGTCTCCTCGGGCGCGGCCTTCGGGGCCTCCCTGGCCTTGCTGCTAGGGCTCAATTTCTGGGGCGGGGCCACGGTGAGCCTGCTGGCCTTCGCCGGGGCCGCGCTCACGCTGCTTACCGTGCTCTGGCTCTCCTCGGTGGACGGCCGGGTGGATCCCCACAATCTCATCCTCTCGGGGGTGATCGTGGCCGCAATTCTCTCGGCGGGCATCGGGCTGATCAAGTACCTGGCCGACGAGCAGGTGTCCATCATCATCTTCTGGCTCATGGGCAGCTTCGTCAGCCGCACCTGGGGCGACGCGGCGCTGACCCTGGGCGCCTCGCTCCTGGGCCTGGCCGTGTTCGTCTATTACGCCCGCGACCTGAACATCCTGGCCCTGGGAGCCCGCTCGGCCGCCGCTCTTGGGGTGGAGACCCGGCGGGTGCGCCTGGTGCTCTTGATAACCGCCTCCCTGGTCAGCGGGGTATGCGTGGCGGTTTCGGGAATCATCGGATTCGTGGGCCTTTTGATCCCCCACCTCATGCGACTGCTCATGGGGCCGGACAACCGCGGCCTGCTGCCGGCCTCGGCCCTGGCCGGGGCTTTCCTGCTGCTGGCGGCCGACACCATCACCCGCGCCGCACTGCCCCACGAGGTTCCCATCGGGGTGCTCACCGCGGTCATCGGCGGGCCCTTTTTCTGCTACGTCTTCCGCCGCCGGCAGATGGAGCGCGGCCATGCCTGAGGCCCTCTACCAAATCGAGGACCTGTCCTTCGTCTATGGGCCGGTCAAGGCCATCGACGGGCTGTCCCTGGAGATCGCCCCCGGTCTTTTCCACGGCATTGTGGGGCCCAATGGCTGCGGCAAGACCACCCTGCTGGACCTCATGGTGGGAACCAGGCGGCCGGCCGGGGGACGGGTGCGCCTGGCCGGACGCGACCTGCATGAATACCCGCGTCTGGAACTGGCCCGCCGGGTGGCCTTGGTGCCCCAGGAGTTCGCCCTGAACTTTCCCTTCAGCGTGGAGGAGACGGTGCTCATGGGCCGCCACCCCCACATCCCCCGTTTCGCCAGCCCCCGCGCCAAGGACCTGGAGGCGGTGGAAGCGGCGCTCGAGGCAATGGGCGTGACGGAACTGAAGGCCAAGCGTTTCGGCGAGCTTTCCGGGGGCGAGAAGCAACGGGTGGCCTTGGCCCGGGCCCTGGCCCAGGACGCGCCGATCCTGCTGTTGGACGAACCCACCAGCCACCTGGACGTCAACCACGCCCTGGCCGTTTTGGCCACGGCCGAGCGCCTGGTGCGCCGGGAGGGCCGCACGGTGGTGGCGGTGATGCACGACCTCAACCTGGCCGCTGCCTTCTGCGACAGGGTGATCTTCCTTCGCCGAGGCCGCCTGCACGCCGAGGGGCCCACCGGCCAGGCCCTGACCACGGAGAGCCTGCGCGAGGTATTCGGGGTGTCCGCGCGAGTGGAATGGGACGACTTCGCCGGCGCGCGGGTGGTGGTCTTCCAAAAGCCAGGGGGCGCGGCATGAGAGCCCGGGCCGTCCTCTGCGCGTTGTTCGTTTGCCTGGTCCTCCTGGCGGCCAAGGCCCGGGCCGGCGAACAGAGCTTCGTCGACGACTCCGGCCAAACCGTCCGCTGGTCCAAGCCCTTTGGCCGCGTCATCTCGCTCTACCCCGCCCACACCGAAAACCTGCTGGCCCTGGGGCTGGACGCGGAGCTTGTCGGCGTAAGCCCCGGCGTGGAAGACCTGCCCGGCGCGGCGGGCAAGCCGGTCTTCAGTTATCATGACGACCCCGAGCGCTTCCTGGCCGCCGGGCCGGACCTGGTGCTGGTGCGGCCCATGATCGAGCGCGGCTACCCCAAGCTCATGGAGCGCCTGCGGGGCTGGGGCGCGGCGGTGGTTTCCCTGCAGCCCCACACCATGGCCGAGCTTTACGACTATTGGCGCAAGCTGGGATCTCTGACCGGGCGCGCGGCCCAGGCCGAGGAGATGGTACGCGCCTTCCAGGCCGGGGTGGAGCGCGAGGAGCGCCAGGCAGCCGGCATCCCTCCCGGCAAAAGGCCCCGGGTGTTCTTCGAGTCCATCCACTCGCGCATGAAGACCTTCGCCCCGGACTCCATGGCCGTCTTCGTTTTGACCGCCGCCGGGGGAGTGAACCTCGCCTCCGACGCTCGGCCCGTGCGAGGCACCAACATCGCCGAATACGGCAAGGAACGCATCCTATCGCAAGCGCCCGAGATGGACGTCTATCTGGCCCAGCGCGGCACCATGAACAAGGTTGAGGTCCGGGACATCGCTGGCGAGAGCGGCTTCGCCGCCATCAAAGCCGTGGCCCAGGGGCGGGTGTATCTCATCGACGAGAACCTGGTATCGCGCCCCACTCCGCGCCTTTTGCAGGGCATCGCTCGCCTGCGCGAGCTGCTCTACACCAAACCTGGAGCGGCGCGATGAAGGGCGCGGTCAAGGGCCTCGTCATCGGCGGAGCGGCCAGCGGGGCGGGCAAGACCACCCTGACTCTGGCCCTGATCGCGGCCTATCGCCGGCGGGGGCTCAAGATCCGGGCCTTCAAAGTGGGGCCGGACTTCATCGACCCCGGTCACCACGCTCTGGCCAGCGGCGCGCCCTCCCACAACCTGGACGGCTGGATGCTCTCGCGCCGGGAGAACCTGAACATCTTCGCCCGTCACGCCTGCCAGGCTGACTTGGTCCTGGTGGAAGGCGTCATGGGTCTCTATGACGGCTTCGACCCCTTGGGAGAGGACGGCTCCACCGCCCAGATGGCCAAGTGGCTGAGCCTGCCGGTGCTGCTTTGCGCGGGCGCGCGCTCGGCCGCCCGCAGCCTAGCCGCCCTGGCCCAGGGATTCCAGGGCTTCGACCCCGGCCTGGCCTGGGCCGGGCTGGTCGCCAACCAGACCGGCGGAGCCCGCCATGTGGAGATTTTGCGCCAGGCCATGACCCTGGTCCCCGGCCTGCCCGGCCTTCCCAGACTGCGCTTCCTGGGCGGCCTGCCCCGCAGGCCGGAATTGGGCCTGGCCGAACGCCACCTGGGGCTCATCACCGCCCAAGAGGGGGGTCTGGGCGCGGAGGCTCTGGAGCGCCTGGCCGATTGGGTGGAGGAGGCCCTGGACCTGGAGGCTCTGCTGGCCGGGCTGCCCCAGGGCGACCTGCCGGAACCCGCGCCGGCCGCCGCCCCGGCCAAGAGGGAGCCGGTGCGCCTGGGCGTGGCCCGCGACCGAGCCTTCTGCTTCTACTATGAGGAAAACCTGCGCCGCCTGGCCGAGGCCGGGGCGGAGTTGGTTTACTTCTCGCCCCTGGCCGACTCGGCCTTGCCGCCGGGAATGGACGGCCTCTACCTGGGTGGAGGCTATCCGGAGCTTTTCGCCGAGACCCTGGCCGCCAACGCCGGCCTGCGCCGCGAGATCGCCGAACGAGGCCGGGACGGTCTGCCCATCTACGCCGAGTGCGGGGGCATGATGTACCTGGGCCGCGAGCTTTTCGACCTGGAGGGCCGCTCCTGGCCCATGGCCGGGCTCCTGCCCATGGCAACGCGCATGTTGCCCCGCCTGCGCACCCTGGGCTACCGCGAGGCAACCTTTACCCGCGACACGCCCCTGGGCCCGGTTGGCGCCCGCGCCCGCGGCCACGAATTCCACTACTCGGAGATATGCGCGCTCTCTCCCACGCCGGACCTGGAGCCCCTGGCCTATGCCGTAGGCGGGCGGGAAGGGGCCCTGACTGATTGCCACGCCTTGCTCATGAAAAACGTGCTGGCCAGCTACGTGCACCTTCACTTCGGCAGCAACCCCGCCCTGGCTCCGGCCCTGGTGGCGCGCTGCCGGGAAAACAAAGGATGAGCCCGATGGACCCAGGGTCCTGGAGCCTGCCCCCCGAGGAGATCGAGCGGCGGAGTTTCGCCATCATCGACGCCGAGGCCCCGCCGCACGGTTGGGAGCCTCGTCCCTGGTCTGTGATCCGACGCATGATCCACACCACCGGCGACTTCTCATGGATGGAAACCACGCGCATGCACCCCCAAGCACTGGAATCGGGATTGGCGGCCCTGCGCGCGGGCCGGCCCATCCTCACCGACACCCGCATGGCCCAGGCCGGTCTGGGCAAGCGGCGGTTGGCGCTTTGGGGCTCGGCCGTCGACTGCCTGGTGGACGACGCGGCCGTGGCCGAGGCCGCCCGCGCCCAGGGCGTCACCCGCTCCCTGGCGGCCGTGGACGCCTCGCTGGCGCGCATGGCCGGTGGCGTTTATGTTATCGGCAACGCGCCCACCGCGCTCTTTCGCCTGTTGGAGCACGTCGCGGCGGGCCGTGTCAGGCCCGCCTTGGTGGTGGGCCTGCCGGTGGGCTTTGTCAACGCCGTTGAATCCAAGCAGGCCCTGGTCGAGCAGGGGCAGATACCCTATATCACCGCGCTGGGCCGCAAGGGCGGCTCGGCGGTGGCCGCCAGCGTCATAAACGCCCTGGCCGAGTTGGCAATCCAGGCCGAGGAGAAGCAACCGTGAACGAGCAAAAACGAGGCGTCCTCTATGGTGTGGGCGTAGGCCCCGGCGATCCCAAGCTCCTGACCCTGCGCGGGGCGGAGGTGCTCGGGCAGGTGCGGGTGGTCTTCGCCGCCGGCTCCAGCAAGAACGAGTACAGCCTGGCCCTTAACGTGGTAAAGGACCACCTGCCCGCCCAGACCGAGGTGCGTAAGCTGGATTTCCCCATGACCCAGGACCAGGAGGCGCTGGACCGAGCCTGGGAGCGCAACGCCCGCGAGGTGCTCGAGGTGCTGGACCAGGGCCGGGACGCCGCCTTCATAACCATCGGCGACTCCCTGACCTACAGCACCTACGGCTATCTGGTGCGCACCCTGCTGGCCCTGGACCCCGAGGCCAGGGTGGAGACCGTGCCGGGCATCACCGCCTACCACGCCGCCGCCGCCCGTCTGAATCTGCCCCTGGTGGAGAGCAAGGAGTCGCTCCTGGTGGTATCCGGGGTGAGCGACCCGGCCGACATCTCGCGCCTGGCCGCCTGCGGCGACAACGTGGTCATCATGAAGACCTACCGCAACTACGACCAGATCATCGACGCCATAGAGAGCCTGCCCGAACGCCGGAGGACCTACTGCGTCTCCCAATGCGGGCTGCCCGGCGAGCGGCTCCAGGAGGACGCCGCCAGCCTGCGCGGCCAGAGTATGCCCTATCTTTCCCTGGTTATCGTCAAGGGGCCGCAGGAGTAATGACGGACGTGACCGCCAGCGCCCAAGGCGAGAACGCCGCCCCCGCCCAGCCGCCCCGCCGCTCGCGAGCCAAGGCGGGTTGGGGCAAGGGGCTGTGGATCATGCTGGGGATATTGGCCCTGGCGGGCGGGGCCTTCCTGCTCGGCCAGGAGGCCAGTCTGGCGAGCCAACTGCGCCTGCCAAGCCTTTGGCCCCGCCTGCTGCGGCCGCTGCTCTATACCATGGCCTATATCGCCGGGGGCCTGCTTCTGGGCCAGCTCATCGAAGGCATGGGATGGAGCGCGCGCCTGGGTGCCCTGGCTTGGCCGCTCATCAAGCGAGCGGGTCTGCCCCGAGAGGCCGGCCTGGCCTTTTCGGCGGCCTTCGCCTCGGGCGTGGCGGCCAACACCTTGCTTTTCACTTCCTGGCAGGAGGGCCGCCTGGACCGAAGGCAGCTGGTGGCCTCCAATCTCCTCAACGCCAGCCTGCCGGCCTATTTTCTGCATCTGCCCACCACCTTTTTCGTGGTCTACGCCCTTCTGGGGCGGGCGGCTGTGATCTACTTCGGCCTGACGCTCCTGGCGGCGGTCCTGCGCACCGTGGGCGTGGTCGTTTTCAGCCGCCTCTTTCTTCCTCCGGCCAGTGCCCAAAGCGAGATGCTGCCAGGCCCGCGCCCGGCCTGGGGGGAGGTCTGGTCGCAGACTTGGAGCAAGTTCCTGACTCGCCTGAAACGTCTGCTGATGATAGTGCTGCCGGTCTACCTGGTGGTCTACCTGCTGGCCCAGGGCGGCTTTTTCGCCTGGCTGGGCAAGGCCGCCGCAGGCCTGGTTTCCAGCGCCGTCCTGCCGGTGGAGGCCATGAGCGTGGTTGTCTTCGCGGTGGTGGCCGAGTTCAACAGCGGCTTCGCTGCCGCCGGAGCGCTCATGCACTCCGGCGGCCTGGACATGAAGGGCGTAGTCCTGGCCCTGCTCCTGGGCAACATGGTGGCCACTCCCGTGCGGGCCCTGCGCCACCAGCTCCCCCACTACCTGGGCATCTTCGCCCCCAAGCTCGGCCTGGAGCTGCTCTCCATAGGCCAGGGGCTGAGGGTGCTGAGCGTGCTCCTGGTCACCCTGGCCTACGGCTGGTGGGGCTGAGATGGCCAGGCGCGAACTCAAAAGCGGATTCACCACCGGCAGCGCGGCAGCGGCGGCGGCCAAGGCCGCGCTGACGGTCCTGCTGGGCGGTGCGGCCCCGGAGCGGGTTTCCATACCACTTCCCCATGGCGGACGGCTGGAAATCGCCCTGCGCGAGACCCTGACGCTGGGTGATGGCCGCGCCCGGGCCACGGTGATCAAGGACGCCGGCGACGACCCGGACGTGACCCATCGCGCCGCCATCGTGGCCACGGTGGAATTTGGCGAGCATCCCGGCCAAGGCCCACTCATCTTGGGCGGACCGGGGGTGGGCCGGGTGACCAGGCCCGGTCTGGCCGTGGCGGTGGGCGGACCGGCCATCAACCCGGTGCCGCGCGTCATGATCAACGAGGCCCTGGGGGAGGCCTGGCGCGAGGCGGGCCGACCGGGGCCGCCGGCGGTGAGCGTGGAGATATCTGTGCCCGAGGGCGAGCGCCTGGCCCGGCGCACCCTGAACGCGCGCCTGGGCATCCTGGGCGGCATCTCCATCCTGGGCACCACGGGCCTGGTCAAGCCCTTCAGCCACGAGGCCTACACCGCCACCATCGCCAGCGCCTTGGCCGTAGCCGTGGCCGCCGGTTTGAAAGAGGTCGTGCTCACCACCGGACGCCGCAGCGAAAAGCGGGCACAGGCACTGCGTCCGGACCTGCCCGACCTAGCCTTCGTGCAGATGGCCGACTACTTCGGCTTCGCGCTCGAGCAGGCTCGAGACCTCGGCTTGGAGGCGGTCGGCCTGGTTTCCTTCTTCGGCAAGGCCGTCAAGCAGGCTCAAGGCCTGCCCCAAACCCACGCTCAAAACGCCGCCTTGGACCTGCGTACCCTGGCCTCCTGGCTGGGCGAGAGCGGGGCCGGGCCAGAGCTGACCGAGCTGGTGCGCGGCGCCAACACCGCTTTGCATGCCTTGAGCCTCCTGCGCGAAGCCGGCTCTCTGGGTTTGGTCGCGGCGGTGGGGCCGCGGGTGCTCGCCGCCGCCCGGTCCTTGGCCGGCCCCCGCCCACGCCTCTGGTGCGCTATCCTGGACAATGAGGGCGGAGGGGTGCTCTACGACTCTCGCGCTGGTGGAGGTGCGGCATGATCCCGGTGCAAGTGGTGGGACTGGGCGGCGGCCCGCAAGACCTGACTCCGCGCCAGGCCGGAATCGTCGCCGAGGCTCAGGTGCTGGCTGGCGGCAAGCGCTTGCTGGCCATGTTCCCCGATCACCGCGCCCGCCGTCTGGCCCTGGCGTACAACCTGGATGCCTGGGTGGAGGACTTGGCCCAAGCGGCGCGCGACCGGCGGGTGGCGGTGCTGGCCTCGGGCGACCCCGGGTTCTTCGGCATCGCCGGACGGCTGGTGGAGCGCCTGGGTCCCGAGGCGGTGGTCATCCACCCCAACCTGACCACGGTGCAGGCTGCCTTCGCGCGCCTCAAGGAGCCCTGGCAGGACGTGGCCGTGGTCAGCCTGCACGGTCGGGGCGATGCGGCACTGTGGCCGGCCTTGCTCCGCGCCGAACGGGTGGCGATCTACACCGACTCCCGGCACACCCCGGAGGGCATCGCCCGCCTGCTCCTGGAGCGCGGCCAGGACCATTGGCGCCTGGCGGTGTTGGAGAATCTGGGGTCTTCGACCGAGCGGGTGAAGGAATACTCCCTGGAGGAGGCCGCGGGCATGAGCTTCTCGCCGCTGAACCTGGCGGTGCTCAAGCGCCAGGCCTGGCCTGAGGAACTCAGGTTGGGCCTGGGCGAGGAGTCCTTCGCCCACCAGGACGGCCTCATCACCAAATCCGAGGTGCGAGCCCTATCCCTGGCCAAGCTCGAACTGACGCCTGGGCTTACCCTCTGGGACCTGGGCGCGGGCTCGGGCTCCCTGGGTCTGGAGGCCAGCCTGCTCACTCGGGGAGGACATGTGGTGGCGGTGGAGGCCGTGCCCGAAAGGGTCCATCAGATCAAGGCCAATCGCCGCCGCTTCGGCGCGGCCAGCCTGGAGGTGGTCCAGGCGAGACTGCCCGAGGCCCTGGCCAGCCTGCCTGATCCCCAGCGGGTATTCGTGGGCGGCGGCGGGCCCGACCTGGCGGCCATCATCCGGGGCGCGGCCCAGCGTCTTCCCAGCGGCGGAATCCTGGTGGCGGCGTTAGTCCTGGTTTCTTCGCTGGAAGCCGCCCGCCGGGCCCTGGCCGCCGCCGGCCTGCGTGAGGAAATCACTCAGGTGCAGATCAGCCGAGGCGCGGCGCTAGGTGATGACATATACCTGAAGGCCCAGAACCCGGTGTGGCTGGTGAAAGGGGTCAAGCGCCAGTGAGCGAACAGTCTAACGCCGCGGGCAATCCCGTGCTTTTCGTGGGCGCCGGGCCGGGCCACCCCGACTTGGTCACCGTGGCCGGGCGCAAGGCCCTTGAACAGGCCGACCTGGTGGTCTTCGCCGGTTCCTTGGTCAGCCCGGAGATGCTTTCCTGGTGCCGGCCCGAAACCGAAAAGGTCGACTCGGCCGGGCTGGACCTGGAGCAGATCATAGAGGCCCTGACCGATGCCTACGTCCAGGGACGCAAGGTGGTGCGCCTGCACACCGGCGACCCCAGCCTCTACGGGGCCCTGCGTGAGCAGCTCCAGGGCCTGGATGGGCGCGGAGTGCCCTGGCGGATAATCCCCGGGGTGACCGCCGCCTTCGCCGCCGCCGCCAGCCTGGGCATCGAATACACCCTGCCCGAGCTATGTCAAAGCCTGATCTTCACCCGCGCCGCCGGACGCACCCCCGTGCCGGCCCGGGAGGACCTGGCTCTCCTGGCCGCCCATGGCTGCAGCCTGGCCATCTATCTTTCGGCAGGCCAGGCCCAAGAGGTATCGCGCGCCCTGGCCCAGGCCTTCGGCCCCGAGGCGGCGGTGGCCGTGGTGCAGCGGGTGACCTGGCCGGACGAGCGCCGGCTCTGGACCACGGCGGCGAACCTTGCCGCCGACCTTGACCGCGCCGGAATCAAGAAGCACGCCCTCATCCTGGCCGGGCCTGGGGTGGAGGCCGTGGCCGGCGGGCTGTCCACTGCGGCCTCCAAGCTTTACGACGCCGGTTTCAGCCACGGCCGCCGCCAGGGCCGCGACGGAGAGGTCTGATGCCAGGCGGGCTGGCCAATGTAGTGGCGATCTACGCCCTGACCTCGGCCGGCGCCTCGGTGGCCCGCCGCCTGGCCGCCGCCCTGCCCGGCTCCAGCCTGTTCCTTCCCGCGCGCCTGGCCCGAGGGGACGAACAGACCTTTTCCCGCCTTGCCGAGGCCCTGGGGAAAAACTTCCGCAGCTTTCCCGCCCATGTCGCCGTGGCCGCCTCCGGCATCGTGGTGCGCGCCATCGCCCCCCTCCTTGTTCACAAGGCCGAGGACCCGGCGGTGGTGGTGGTGGACCAGCGCGGGCTCTTCGCGGTGAGTCTGGTTTCCGGCCACCTGGGCGGTGCCAACGATTTGGCCCGCCGGGCCGCGGCCATCCTGGGCGGCCAGCCGGTCATCACCACCGGCAGCGACGTAGAGGGCCTGCCCAGCCTGGAGCTGGAGGCCAGCCGGGCCGGCCTGCGCTGGGATAGCCTTGATGCCTTGAGCCGGGTGGCTTCCGCTTTGCTGGAAGGCGAGCCCGTGGAGGTGCACGACCCCCAGGGCTGGTTGCTGCCCGGCCTCGACCGGCGCTGGCCCGGCATCTTCCTCGCCCGTCAGGAACTGCCCGGTGCGCTGGAGGCTGGCCCTCCCCTGGTCCTGGTCACCCACCGGACCCTTGACCCGCGCCCCGGCTGGCTGCTGCTGCGCCCTTCCTGCCTTTGTCTGGGCCTGGGCTGCAACCGGGGCACGACTGCCGAGGAAATGCATGAATTGCTGGAGAGGGTGTTCTCCGAACGCGGGTTGGCGGGGACAGCGATCTTCTGCCTGGCCAGCGTGGAGGCCAAGCGCGACGAACCCGGCCTCATAGAATTGTCCCGCCGACTGGGCGCGGACCTGATCTTTTATCCCTCCGACCGGCTGGAGACTGTGGCGGTGCCCAATCCCTCCAGCCTGGTCCAACAACACATGGGGACGAGAAGCGTATGCGAAGCGGCGGCGATATTGGCGGCCCGGGGGGGGCCGTTGATCGTGGGAAAGAGCAAATCCACCAACGCCACCCTGGCCGTGGCCCTCAAGGGGCCGGCGGCGGCCTCTGGGTAGTCGGGCTGGGCCCCGGCCTGGCCGAGGGCATGACCGGTCAGGCCCGGCTGGCCCTGGCCGGAGTCGAGGTGGTGCTGGGCTACAAGAACTACATCGAGCAGGCCCGTCCCTGGCTGGAGGGCAAGGAGGTGCTGTCCTCGGGCATGACCAGGGAGATGGAACGGGCGGGCCAGGCCATGGACCTCGCCCTTCAAGGCCGGCGGGTGGCCCTGGTCTCCGGCGGCGACCCCGGGGTCTACGCCATGGCCGCGGTAGTCTTCGAGCTGGCCCGCGCCCGGGGCCTGGCCCTGGGCACGGCCCCGGGCGCGCTGGCGGTGACGGTGGTGCCTGGGGTGCCGGCGGTCACCGCCGCGGCCTCGCTCTTGGGCGCGCCGCTCTCCCACGATTTCGCCTGCGTCAGCCTAAGCGACCGCCTCACCCCCTGGGAGCTGATCGAACGGCGCCTGGATCTGGCCGCCCAGGCCGACTTCGTCATCGCCCTCTACAACCCCAAGAGCAAAGGCCGCGACTGGCAGTATGGCCGCGCCCTGGAGCTTGTCGGCCGCTGGCGGGAGCCTTCCACCCCCACGGGAGTGGTAACGGCGGCCATGCGCCATGACCAGCGGGTGACGCTGACCAGCCTGGGCCAGGCCGCCCAGGCCCAGGTGGGCATGCAGACCATCGTCATCATCGGCAACTCCCAAAGCTTCAGCTGGGAAGGGCGCATGGTCACTCCGCGCGGCTATCTGCGCAAATATGGCGGCGGCTCCCCCGCCCCGGGGCCGATGAAACCCCGCGGTCACCGGCCGCCGGCATAAACCAAGCCCGAGGAGGCGCACTGGCCATGCCAGTCAATTACAGGCCGATCATGGTGGTGGGCACCGGCTCCCACGTGGGCAAGAGCGTACTGGTCACCGGGCTCTGCCGCGTCTTCCGGCGGCGGGGCATCGACGTGGCCCCCTTCAAGGCCCAAAACATGGCACTCAACTCCGGCATCACCCCCCAGGGCGGAGAGATGGGCCGTGCCCAGATCACCCAGGCCGAGGCCGCCGGTCTGGAGCCCCACGTGGACATGAACCCCATCCTGCTCAAGCCCACCAGCGATCTGGGCTCCCAGGTTATCGTGGGCGGCCGGGTGTTGGGCAACTACCGAGGTCGCGACTACTACGCCCTTAAGCCGCGCTTGGTGCGCGGGGTCATGGCCGCCTACCGCCGGCTGGCCGGAGCGCACCAGTTGGTGATCATGGAGGGGGCCGGCTCCTGTGCCGAGATGAACCTGAAGCGCCACGACCTGGTCAACCTCTCCATGGCCCGCCGAGCCGGGGCCAAGGTCCTGCTCGCCGCCGACATTGACGCCGGGGGCGTCTTCGCCCAGGTGCTGGGCACCTTGAACCTCCTGACCCCGGCCGAGCGCCGTCTGCTGGCCGGTGTGGTGATAAACAAGTTTCGGGGCGATCCGGAGCTTTTCAGTGAAGGCATGGCTTACATCGAGCGCAAAGGCGGCAAGCCGGTTTTGGGCCTGGTGCCCATGTTCGGCCACATCACCCTGCCCCAGGAAGACGGCGTGGTCCTGGAGCGGGGTCAGGCCGCCGCCGGGGAGGGCCGGGTCCGCGTGGGCGTGGTGCGCTTGAGCCGCATCAGCAACTTCACCGACGCCGACGCCCTGGTCGCCGAAACCGGCGTTTCACTGTCCTGGGTGGAGGGCCCCGAGCAGCTGGCCGGGCTGGACCTCTTGCTCTTGCCCGGCACCAAGAACACACTGGCCGCCCTGGCCGGCCTGCACAGAAGCGGGCTCTTCCAGGCCATCCAGGCCTTTCACCGTCTGGGCGGGCGGGTGCTGGGGCTCTGCGGGGGCTATCAGCTGCTGGGCCGGACCATCGCCGATCCCCTGGGCGTCGAGGGACCGCCGGCCCAGGCCGAGGGCCTGGGGTTGCTGCCCGTGGCCACGGTCATGGCCGGGGAGAAGACCACCACCCGGGTGGAAGCCCGCTGCTTGCCCGGCCTGCCCTTCGCGGTGGCGGGGCCGGTACACGGCTACGAGATTCACATGGGCCAGACCCAGGCCCAGGGCCAGGACCGTCCGGCCCTGCGCCTGGTCAAACGCCTGGGCCGGCCCCTGGACCTGGCCGAGGGGCAGGTCAGCCCCGAGGGCCGGGTGGTGGGCACCTACCTGCACGGTCTGCTGGACAACGACTCTCTGCGCGCGGCGGTGCTGGCCTGGGCCGGCGGCGCGGGCCTCACGCCCTCGCTGAACGACTACGCCGGCTTCAAGGACACCCAGTACGACCTCTTGGCCGACCTCCTGGAGAAGCGCCTGAACCTGGAGGGCCTTCTGGAGCCCCTGCCTTAACCCCCGTTCACAGGATCACGTAGGTGTGGTCCACCTTCACCGTGAAGCGGCCCAAAAGATCGCGCACCCGGGCCGCCGTCTTCAGGGGATTGGTACCCAGCTCGTCCAAGCGGTCCCATGCCTGGCGCAGGGCCTCCATGACCTGCGCCCGTCCACTGGGGGCGGCGGCCGCGCCCATGATCCTCTCCGGTTGGAAACCAGCCTCGCTCACCACATGCCGCAGGTGCTCCAGGCGCATCCCCGCCCAGACGTTGCCGGTCAGGGAATAGCAGGCATCCTCGAAGCAAGAGAGGAGCAGCACCCCGTCGAAGCCTTGGCCCAGCGCCTCCAGGATGAAGGCCGGGTCGACCTTTCCCGCGCAGGGCACCCGCACCACCCGCGTGCCCGCCGGAGGCACGCCTCCGCTCAGGCGCGCAGCGGCCAGGGCCGGCGCGGCGGAGTTGGCGCAGGCCAGGACCAGCAGTTCGTCTGGCGGCGCTAGTTCCAGCATGCCTCCTCGCGGAGCGGCTGCGGCCCTGATTTCCCGGCGGTAGCGAGCGTCGTCGTCCCCCACGATCTGGATGGCGTCCATGGGGCATTCGGAGGCGCAGGTGCCGCAGCCGGTGCAGGCCAGGGGGTTGCTGAAGGGCCTCCGGTCGCGGCGCCCCATGGCCTGCCGTGGGCAGACCCGCACGCAGGTCAGGCAGATGGCGCAGCGCCGGCGGTCGACCACCACCCGTCCGCTCTCCAGCAGCGGCTGGCCTTCGCCCAGGAGTTGCTCTATCTCCAGCAAGGCCTCGCCTACCTCGTCGGACCAGGCCAGCCAGTCGCCCGTCGAGCGGGCCGGCCCCACCGCGAAGACTCCGGCACGTACGGTGCGCACGGGCAGGCTGCCCACCTGATCGGGCTGAAGGGCCCCGTTCGTCCCCACCGTCAGGTTCAGGGTCCGCGCCAGGGCGCGCCACTGCCGGTCGGGGGCGGCGGTTTCATCCACCGCCAAAATGTCAAGCTCCTGTTCAACCTCGCGGCCCAGGATGTCTTCCATATAGCGCAGGCGCAGGCCGCTTTCCTGCACCGTGACCGCAGGCCGGTCCTGGGTGAACTTGACCATCAGGGCCCCTTCAGAGCGCACCCGCTGGGTCAGCTCCTCCAGCTCCGGGGCCGCCACCTTGGCGTTGGTAGTGTATAGGGTCACCTCGGCTTGCGTCTCCGCCATCAGGCCCAAGGCCGCCAGGCAGGCCGAGCGCAAGCCCAGGGGAGAAGGCTCCCGTCCCAGGCCAACCGCCAAGCCCACCCGGGGAGCGGGTTTATCCCCCAACGCGCGGCGGAAGTGTTCCGGCGAGGACATGAGCGCCCACAGATCATCCAGGGTGACCACCCTGGGCCCGATGGCCAGGCCCGGCGGCAGGTTGGGGGCCTGGGGGGGAGCCTGGGCCACCACCACCGCCCCCACCCGCAGTAGGCGCGGGCGTTGGGCGGCATCGTTCACCACGGCCTGGAAATCCCCGGCCGTGCCGCTCAGGGAAACCAGACTGCCGCGGCGGATGATCTCCACCCCCGGTCGATCCTCCAGCCCTTCGGCCAGGGCGGCGGCCGCTTCCGAGGCCTCTTTTCCCAACCCGGGCCGGGCGAGGGCAAGCCGCCTGGTGGGGGTTAGGAGCAGGACCTCGCGGCCGGCGTCGGCCAGGCCGGTCACAGCCTCAAGGGCGGCCAGACCGTTACCCACCACCAGGACCCCGCCCGCCACCTCGCGGGCCTCCAGGGGCAGTTCGCGCCAGGCCTCCTCCACGGCAAGGGCCTGGGCCATGGCCACGGCCGCCCCCTCCGTCACCCGGCAGGCCAACCCCGGAGTCTCGGGCAGGTCGAAAACGTCGATCACCCTCGCCGCCCCCAGGGCGAGGCCCGCCAAGCCCAAGGCGTGCTCCAGCGATCCCGCCGCCCCGGCCATGGGGCAGGCGGCCAGCAGGAATCGAGCCAGCCCGTGCTGGTTGGCCAGACGGGCGATGGCCGCGGCCCCCTCTGCCTGGCAGGCCTGGGGCACTTCGAAGACCAGGGGATCGGACTGGGCCTCGGCCGTCCAACGCAGGCGCTTGTAATCCAGGTCGGCCTGGTCCTGCGCGCCCCCCTGGCAAATGAACACCGCGCGACGTGTGGCTTGGGCCATCACTTAGCCTCCAAGTAGCGAAGGGCGTCCAAGGCCGCCCGGCCGGCGCTGGCCACGCTCTCGGCCACATCCAGCGGACGGCAGGCCGCCCCCGCCACGAATATGCCCGTCCCCGGACGCAGGAACCCCTGTTCGCTCAGTCCGGCCCCCAGGCCGCGCGCCAGCTCCGGATTGTCCGCGCCCGGAGTCATGCCCACGCTGAGCGCCAGCATGTCGAAGCTTTCACTACGGGACGGCTGCCCGCTCTGGGCCTGGTATTCCACCAACACCCGCCCTCCTTCCCCGGACATGACATCATAGGGCATGGAACGCACCAGGTTCAGTTCCCGCCTGGCCGCCTCCAGTATCTCCTGGGGCACCTGTCCGAAGCTTTGCAGGTCCATATAAAAGACCGTGACCTCGGTTCCGTGGCGGTGCTTCAGGCTGCGCCCCAGCCGCAGGGCGTAGCCGCAGCACACCCGCGAGCAATAATTGTGGCCCAGGCGTTCGCGCGAACCCACGCATTGGATGAAAGCCACCTTCGCCGGCTTTTGGCCGTCGCTGGGCCGGCGGGGAGCGCCCTGGTCACGCAGCATGGCCTCGAGCTCCATGGCGGTGACCACGTTGGGCACTATGCCGTAACCCAAGCGCTCCTTCTGGCCCGCGGGATAGGGTGCGAAACCGGTGGCCAAGACCACCGCCTTGGCCGCGACCTGGATCTCGCCCGGCTTGCGCCCGAAGTCGATGGCCTCCTCCGGGCAGATGTCCTGGCAAAGCGTGGAGCGCCCGTCGCGGAAATAGAGGCAGGCCGCTGGGTCGATGGCCAGCGGCGGCCTGTCGCCCACGAGCAAGGGCCTGCGCAGCGCGCCCTCGGCCGCGGCCGGACACTTTTGCAGGCATATCCCGCAGCCCGTGCAGCGCTCGGGATCGATGTAGGCCGGGCGCTGAGCCACCCGCGCCAGAAAGCCGTTATCGCCCTGGGTCAGCTCCCTCACCTGGGCGCGGCGCAGGATGTCGATTCCCGGCGTGGTCATGAGCGCCGCCAACCTTGGCTCGGCGAGGCAGCCGTTGCACTTTTGGCAGGAGTCCAGGGCCTTGCAAGCAAGCCTGGCCGCAAACCCGCCCAAAAAGTCGTCCTTCTCCACCAAGGTTACCGGCACCCCCGCGCCGGCCAGGCTTACCGCCGCCGTGGCCCCGGCGATGCCCCCCCCCAGGATCAGCACGCGCCCGTCGTTCATGGTAGCGGCCTCCTTTGCTACAGTCCGCAGGCCTTCAGCAGATCCGCCAGCCGCTCCGGGGCGCTGGGCATGGACAGGTGCACGCCCCGAGCCATGCCCGAACCGCGCAGATCCGCCAACAGCCGGGCGGCGTCATCCAGCGCCTCGGGGCCGGCCGCCTCCACCCCGGCGATGAGCGGTATCTCCACCCCGCCGCTTCTTTCCAAAAAGGACCGCAGCTGCCCGGCCTCGGCCAAAGGTTTGGTGATGATGAACTTGGCCCCCGCCTGCAGCTTCTTCCGAAACTTGATCAGCTGGGGCTCCAGAGGAGTGGCTGCCGGGGCCGCCACCGCTCCCGCAAACAATTCCGGCGCGCCCGTGAGCGCTTGGCCGGCCAGGTCGCTTCCCGCGCGCAGAACTTCCGCCAGCTGCAGAGCCTGCACCGAGTCCAGGTCGTAGACCGGCTTGGCCCCCGGGTGGTCGCCAAGGGTCACGAAATCCCCGCTTACCAGCAGCAGGCTTTGCAAACCGGCGGCGCCGGCGGCCAGGATGTCGCCAGTCAGGGCCAGGCGGTTGCGATCGCGGCAGGTCATGGTCAGCACCACCGCCAGGCCGCTTTCGCGCAGAAGGTGGGCAGCCCAGAGAGGACTTTGACGCGGGGTTGCTCCGCGATGGTCGGATATCACCACCGCGTCGACCCGGCCTTGCAGCGCCTTGGCCGTTTCCGTCAGCCGGGTGGTGTCCACGCCCCGGGGCGGGTCCAGCTCCAGGGTGACCACGAATTCCTTTTGGCTCAGGGCCTGGGAGAACTCAGGCATGGGCGCTGTACCTCCTCTGATAGGCGGGGTGCGTCCTTCGCCCGGGCAGGGAGGCTCGGGCGTTGTCGCGCAAGGGAACCAACCGGGCCAGATTTTCCAGCCGGCCGGTGCGGGAAAGCCGTTCATAGATGAGGGTCCAGGCGCAAGCGCGTTCGGGATCGGTCTCGCACTGGCCGTCCGCGGTACCGCCGCAGGGCCCGTTGAGCATGCCCTTGGGGCAGAGGGCGACAGGGCAGATTCCGCCGGTGGTGCTGAGCAGACAGCTTTGGCACGAGCGGCAGCGTTCCTCCCACACCCCCACGTTGTCGTTCACGCCGATGAAGGTGGTGTCCACCCCGGCCAGGACCGGTATCTCGTCGTAACGTTCGGCCAAAAACTGGATGCCCGCGCCGCAGGCCAGCGAAAGCAGGGCGTCGAATTCAGGGGCCCGGGCGGCCAGCTCGTCCAGAAACTCGCGGTCGCACTGGCGTTCCACGCAGGCCACCTCGAAGACCTGGTCCCGCCCCGCCAATTGGGCGGCCATGTCCAACTGAGCCGCCAGAAGCCCGGCCTCTTTCTCGCCACCGGTCAAGCAAACGGCCACGCAGGTGCCGCAGCCCACCACCAGCACCTTGCGGAAGCCGCTCAGGCTGGCCGCGATCTCCTCGAATCCCTTGCGTTCGGCCACTATCATGTCCGGACCTCCAACTCCTTGGTTTGCTCCGCGCCAGCCCGAAGCCTGAGTGGATTGGGCCCCAGCTCCAGGGCGCGGCGGGTCATCATGTCCACGGTCTGGGCCCACTTGGGCGCGTCGGAGGCCCCGATGTGGAACATCTCCAACCTATCGGGCTCCAAGCCGACCTCGGCCAGCAGAGTCCTGGCGTGGGCCACCCGCTCCTTGGCCCGCAGGTTGCCCTCCAGAAAATGGCAGTCGCCGATCTCGCATCCGCTGACCATCACCGCGTCCGCCCCCGATCGGAAGGCCTCAAGCAGATAGAGCACGTCAACCTTGCCCGTGCAGAGCAGCTTGATAACCCGCACGTTCGACGGATACTGCAGGCGCATTGAGCCGGCCATGTCGGCGGCGGTGTAAGTGCAATAGGTGCAGATCAGGGCGAGTACCTTGGGGTCGTAGCGCTGGTTCATATGACTTCTCCCCTCTGCCCGGACCGGCCTAGAGCGCCAGCTCCTTGGCCAGAATCTGGGCGTCGGTGTGATGCTGCACCTCGATCAGTTTGCGCGGGCAGGCCGAGGCGCAGTTGCCGCAGCCGTGGCAGGCGGCCGGATCGATGTGGGCCACGCCCTCCTCGTTTATGCGCGGCACCCCGTAGGGGCAGGTGCGCACGCAGGTCAGGCAGGCCACGCAGCGCTCGGCGTCCACCACCGCCACCTCGCCGCCCACCAGCATCTCGGCCTGTCCCAGCACCGTGGCCGCCCGCGCCGCCGCGGCCTTGCCCTGGGCGATCACCTCTTCCAGGAACTTGGGGCCGTGCGCCGAGCCGGCCAGGAAAAAACCGGCGTTGACGAAGTCCACCGGCCTCAACTTGAGGTGCGCCTCCATGAAGAAGCCGTCGGCATCCAGGGGCAGCTTCAAGGCCGAGGCCAGCTCATGAATGTCATCGCGAGGCCGTACCGCCGCCGAGAGGACCAGGCGGTCGGCCTCCAGCACGATGGGCCGGCCCAGGATATGATCCATGACCCGGACGGTGATCCTGCCCTGGTCCTCATCTATGACCGGCGGCGAATCCAGTTCGAAGCGGATGAAGTTCACCCCCGCCTCGCGGGCCTGCTTGTAGTAAAGCTCCTTGTGCGAGAAGGTGCGTATGTCGCGGAAGAGGACGCTGACCTCGGTTTCCGGCTTGAGCTGCTTGATGGCCAGGGCGTTGGCCACCGCCTGGGTGCAGCAGATGCGGCTGCAATAGGAGTGATCCTGGGTGCGTGACCCCACGCACTGAATCATCACCACATTATCCACCCCGGCCAGGGCGGCGGGGTCGGAGTCCAGGCGCTCCTGCAGCCCGAGCTGGGTCAGAACACAGGGATTGTGGCCGAAGAGGT
>JAJZPI010000039.1 GCA_021811275.1 Deltaproteobacteria bacterium | reverse complement strand
ACAAGCGCATATTGAGCGGTCGGGGGACGGTCAAACATATCAGCCGCCGCTAGGTAAATTTAACGCCAAGTCCGGTTCTGCCAGCCGCCATGTCCGAGGCTCGGCCCGGGATGTGACGCCCTGCGCTCCTGAAGGGGGCTGCTCCGCACCGCTGGCGCCGGTTTCCCCGACTCGCCCACCGACATACGGGTTTCGGAACGGAAACCGCCTAACGGCGCTGGATGACCTGTCCCCAATCTTCTTGCACCAAGGACAACAGCGCCTTGGCCCTGTCATATTCCAGCGTGATGCCGTCCCAATGGGGATGGTGGCCCATGCGCTGCATCAGCAGGCCGTCCCTGTCGAACCAGCGCGGCAGCAAGCCGCCCAGAAAGTAGCCGCGTTCGCGCAGCATAGTCACGGCCTGGCCCACCCAGGGGCGGGAGAGTTGCAGCCAGACCTGGATGACCCGCACGCCCTGGCGGGCGGCGGCATCCTCTTCCTTGGCCAGGGCCTCCGAAAGGTCTTCCCCGGCCTCCCAAACCGCCAGACGGGCCAACTGGGAGAACGGGTAAAGCTTGCTCTCCAGGCGAGTCGCCAACCCCGCCGGCACGGTTTGTTCAGAGACCTTCAGTTGCCTGGCGTCATCCAGGCCTTCATACAGAAAGCTCAAGGCATCCTCGTAGACCGCCGGCAGATAGACATCATGGGGGTTGGGTACTACGGTCTTGAAATCCATGGTGGCCGATACCCGGCTATCGGGATCGGATGCCTGGTCGTAAAGGTTGGCCGGCATGAGGTCCACCTCAAAGGCGTGGGTTGTCCAGCCCAGTCCGTGGCAGATCTTTTGCGAATAGACGTGGGTGCATACCGGGTCGCCGAAGACCACCTCGAGGCCGAAGCGTTCGGCGGCAACCTGGGGGCCATGGACCATCATGCGGGTTAAAAGCTTGGCCGTGTTGCGATAGGTGGGCAGCACCCCTCCCGCCCCCAGCTCGAAGAGCTTTGGGTGGGGGGCTGAGTTGAACAAGGAAATGTGCCCCACCACCTCCCCTCGGGTGGTGCGCGCCACCGAGGATATGATCCGCCTCGCGGCGTTTTCGCGGGCCAGAAGCTCCGGGTCATAGTAGACCTTGACGGGATAATCCTTGCCGTACACGGCATTGAACAGCGCGGCGACGCCTGGGGCGTCCCGGGGCTGGAACAGGTCTATCACCACCTTTTGACCGGGCTCTATGCCCAATGGCCAGTCCTGTCGGTTCAAGACGCCTCCCTGGTTTGCAAGGTAGTTGGTTCCCGTTCGCAAATTATCATCTGCCGGAATAATACCATTTGAGCGGCACCGGCCCGCAGGGGGGCGTGTCGACTCGAGCCCGGCCATCGCCCCGCGCCAAAAGCCCGCCGCAAGGGGCGGCGTGAGAGAGAACGGGCGGCGGCTGAAAACCGAGACACCAAGACCATGATTAGCCATCCCGCCCGAAGCCTGTCAAGCTGCTGGATAGGTGATCGGGAAGCAAGACCTTTCTCGCCCTTTCGCCTCGCGTTTATAACCAAGCGAATGGCGTGCGTTTCGCTTGTCCGCCTCACTGTCTGGAATCAGAAGCTAGCCGATGGCCACGAGTTTCTCCTAGCCTTGGCCGCGGCGGCACGCCGCCGACCCGACTTGGCCGGCGCGGCAAGCGCCCAGACGCCTGACGCCCAGGCACTGGGTTGACGCCCCCTGCCCCCCGGCCTATAGTTTGACAATTACCCGAAAACACGCGCACCTGACGGAGGCCTCTCCCATGAAGCAGATCGTCCTGGGCACCGCCGGCCATATCGACCACGGCAAGACCACCCTGGTCAAGGCCCTGACCGGCACCGACACCGACCGCCTCAAGGAGGAAAAGGCCCGGGGCATCACCATCGAGTTGGGCTTCGCCCACCTGGATTTGCCCTCCGGCCAGCGCCTGAGCATCGTGGACGTGCCCGGCCACGAGAAGTTCGTCAAGCACATGGTGGCCGGGGCCACGGGCATCGATTTCGTCGCCCTGGTCATCGCCGCCGACGAGGGCGTCATGCCCCAGACCCGCGAGCACCTTGACATCTGCTCGCTGCTGGGCGTCTCCCACGGCCTGGTGGTGCTGACCAAGATCGACATGGTCGACGAGGAATGGCTGGGACTGGTCGTGGAGGACGTGCGCGAGTACCTCCAGGGCACCTTCCTGGCCAAATCGCCCATCATGCCCGTCTCGGCGGTGAGCGGCCAGGGCGTGCCCGAGCTGATCAAGGTGCTTGACGACATGGCCCAAGCCCTGGAAGAGCGTCCGGCCCACGGCCCCTGGCGGCTGCCCGTGGACCGCGTCTTCACCATGAAAGGTTTCGGCACCGTCATCACCGGCACCGGGATGGGCGGCTTCGTGGAGGTGGGCCAGGAGGTGACCATCTACCCCGAGGGGCTCACGGCCAAGGTGCGCGGCCTGCAGGTGCACAACGCCGAGGTGCGTCAGGCCCGCGGCGGGCAACGCACCGCCGTCAACCTGCAAGGCGTGGAAAAGGCCACCATCGAGCGCGGCGACGTGGTGGCCACCTCCGGCTCCTTGAAGCCCTCGCTGTGGGTGGACGTGGAGGCCGTGGCCCTGAAGGACATGACCCGACCCTTGAAGCACCGCGCCCCGGTGCGCTTCCACGCCGGCAGCGGCGAGATCATGGGCCGCATCATGCTTCTGGACCGCGACGATCTGAAGCACGGCGAGACCGCCTTCTGCCAGGTGCGCCTGGAGCGGGCGGTGGCCCTCATGGCCGGGGACCACTATGTCCTGCGCTCCTACAGCCCGGTGGCCACCGTGGCCGGCGGGGTGGTGCTGCACCCCCACCCCGGCCGCCACAAGCGCCGCCGGCAGGAGATCATCGACGACCTGGTCTGTCTGCGCGCGGGCACCTCCCAGGAGAAGGTGGCCGTGCACGCCCGCCTGGCCGGACCCGAGGGCATCACCGCCGACGACCTGGTGCGCCTGACCAGCCTGCCCAGGAAGGAGCTGGATGGCCTGCTCTCCGACATGCTCACCAAGCAGGAACTGGTGCGCTACGACAAGGAGGGCGGCCGGCTCATCGCCGCCGGCGTGCAGGCCGCGCTCATGGACGAGGCCCTGTCCCTGCTGGCCGGCTTCCACGCCCAGCAGCCCCTCAAGCCCGGCATGGGCCGCGAGGAGTTCAAGCAGCGCCTGGGCGCCGGCATCGCCCCCAAGCTCTACGCCCACCTCCTGCGCAAGCTCACCGACGAGGGCAAGGTCGCGGTGGAGAAGGACATCATCCGCCTGGCCGGCCATCAGGTGCGCCTGCAGGAGGACGAGCGGGCCCTGCGCTCCCGCATCATGCGCGCCTACGAGGAGGGCGGCCCCACCCCGCCCCTGTTCAAGGAGCTGCTCGAGGCCGAGAAGGACAAGAACCAGGCCAAGAAGCTGTTATCCGTCCTGGTCAACGAAGGCGCGCTGGTCAAGATCAAGGAGGACCTCTACTACCACCGCGAGGCCCTCGAGGCCCTCAAGGCCAAGCTGGTCGACTACTTCGCCGGGCACGAACGCATCGGCGCGGCCCAGTTCAAGGAGATCACCGGCCTCTCGCGCAAGTACCTCATCCCCCTCCTGGAATACTTCGACTCCATCCAACTGACCATCCGCGTGGGCGACGAGCGGATGCTGCGCAAGAGGTGAAAAGAGGTCAGAGGGCAACCCCCTCCCCTCCGAAGAAAGGCCCTCCCCCGACGCGGGCCCTCAAGGGAAGCCCGCAAGCTTCGATCAGAACCGAGCGCCCCCGACCAGCTTTGGGTGCGCAGGCACCGGGCCCGCTGCCCGCGCCTTAGCCCGGCCGTAATCTTCGCCCCGGCAGGGGCTGGCGGGGAGCGGGTTCGTTTTAGACGTGGCCTTGCGCGGGCCGGGGCTTGAGGGCAAGGGTCAAGGCGCGGCGAGATGGGCCTTGTCGCCGCGAGAGCCCCTGCGGCCGGGCGTGGGTGCGGGCCGTAATAAAATGGCTCTCTCTTTTTCCCAAAGGCAGAGGGAGTAAACGCGGAAGGCGGGTTAGGCTACGCTGCCCCGCCCTACGAGACTAAGAGATTGCTTCATCGCATCCCCTCGGGATGCTACTCGCACTGACGTACATTCTGAATTTTTACCGGCGCGAACCCTCGACGGGAGCGTGCGAGGCCCGAGCGGGCGGGGGGCTCACCCGACCCGCCATGGCCGGCGCGGCACGCGCCTGACCCGCCATGGGAGTCGATGCGCTCAACTTAGACCAGGCTTATGGGGTCAACGTCCACGGCCAGGCGCACACCGGAGGGCAGGGCCTCCATGAGGTGCAGGCCTTGGCGCAGCACCGCGCCCAGGGCCGAGGATCGCGGGGCCTTGAGAAGGGCAATCTGCCGCCAGCGCGACTGCACCCGCGCCACCGGGGCCGGGGCCGGGCCCAACAGCCTGGCCTCCGGGGCCAGGCGGCGCCGGGCCTCCTCCAGGCGGCGGCAAAGATCCTTGGCCGCCCGCGCCGTGGCCGCCTCGTCCATGCCTTCCAGGCGCAGGAGCATCAAGCGCATGAAGGGCGGGTAGCCCAGGGCCCGCCGCTCCTCCAACTCGGTCTCGTAGAACAAGTCTGGCCGGTGGGCGATGGCCGCGCGGATGGCGTGGTGGTCGGGGTCGAAGGTTTGCACGATGACCAGGCCGGGGCCGCCCCCGCGGCCGGCCCGGCCCGCCACCTGGGTTAGCAGGGCGTAGGCCCGCTCGGCGGCGCGGAAGTCGGGCAGGGCCAGGGCCTGGTCGGCCATAAGCACCCCCACCAGCCCGATCAGGGGGAAGTGGTGGCCCTTTCCGATCATCTGGGTGCCCACCACCACGTCCACCTGGTGCTCGGCCACCTGCCTGAGGATCTGCCGGAGCTGGGCCGGGGTGGCGGCGGTGTCGCGGTCCAGGCGGGCCAAGCGCAGGCCGGGCATCAGCTCGGCCAGACGGGCGGCCACCGACTCGGTGCCCAGGCCCAAGGGCTTCAGGCCCTCGGCCGGAGCCCCGCAGTTTGGGCAGGCCGTCGGCAGAGGCCGCTGGTGGCCGCAGGTGTGGCAGATCAGGAGGCCGCGCTCCTGGTGCAGCGACAGGCTCAGGGAGCAGGCCGGGCAACCCACGGTCTTGCCGCATTCGCCGCAGATGAAGGCCGGGGCGAAGCCCCGCCGGTTCAGGAAGAGCACGGCCTGGCGGCCCTGGGCCAGGGTGTCGGCCAGCGCCTGCTTGAGCCGTCCGCTCAGGAAGCCCGCCTCCAGGCGGCCGGCCCGGCGCAGGTCCACCACCTCCATGCGTGGCAACTGCGCCTGGCCGATGCGCCGGGGCAGGGAGAGCAAGGTCAACTCGCCGGCGCGGGCGCGCTGCCAGGTGGTCACCGCCGGAGTGGCCGTGCCCAGGAGCGCGGGACAGGACTCCTCCTGGGCGCGCAAGAGAGCCAGATCGCGGCCGTGGTAGCGCAGGCGGTCCTCCTGCTTGTAGGCCTCGTCCTGCTCTTCGTCCACGCAGATCGCCCCGGGGTCGGCCAGGGGCGCGAAGACCGCCGAACGCGCCCCCACCACCACCCGGGCCTGGCCGGCGGCGATGGCCCGCCACTGGGCCCGCCGCGCCGCCGGGGTGAGCCCCGAGTGCAGCACCGCCACCAGGCCCGGACCGAGGCGGTCGCGCAAAAGGCCCTCGAGGCGCAAGGAAAGCCCGATCTCCGGGGTGAGCACCAGGGCCCCCCGGCCCTGGCGCAGGGCCTCCTCGCAGGCGGCCAGGTAGACCTCGGTCTTGCCGCTGCCGGTCACGCCGTAAAGCAGAAAGGCCTCGAAGCGCCGAGCCGCCACCGCCGGCAAGAGTTTGGCCAGGGCCTCCCGCTGGTCCGGGGTGTAGGCCGAGGGCCGGGGCTCGGGCCAGAGCGGCCGGCCCAGGAGGTCCTTGACCAGGGGCCGGTGGCTGACCGACAGCCAACCCGCCTTCTCCAAGGCCCGAGCCAGGGCGGCGGCGGCGGGGAACTCCTCGCGCAGCGCCCCCAGGGGCGAGGGGCCCTCGGCCTCCAGCCGGGCCAGCAGGCGCCCCGCCCGGCTGTCCGGCTTGGGCCGGGCGGCCCCCGGGCCCAAACGCGCCTGCAGCACGGTTTCGCCCGGAGGGCGGGTCAGGTCCACGGCGCAATCCTTGCCCCCAAGGCCGGCGGGCAAGGCCCAGGCCAGGGCCTGGCCCAGGGGCGTCTGGTAGTAGGCCGCCGCCCGTCGAAAGAAACCGAGTTGCGCCGGCGCGAAGGCCGGGCAGCCGGGTTCGTCGAGCACATCGGCCGTCGCCCGCAGGCCGGCGGGGTCCCCCTCCTCGGGCGGGCCCAGGGCGAAGCCCAGGGTCAGGCGCCCCCGCAGGGGAACCATCACCCGCGTCAAGGGCCGCACCAAGCCCGCCAGCTCCGGCGCGATGGCGTAGCTCAAGGCATGCCACACCGGCGCCGCCACCGCGATGTCCAGGCGGAGGTTCATGGCCGGGGGCCCCATTCGGGAAGAACCCCTTTGGGGAAACAAGGTTCCGTAATGTTTAATCGCTTTTTCTTGGCGGAGTTGTGCGGCTGATCCAACAGGTTGCTATCATCGTATTTTATACCCTCCGCACCGTCCTGCTCGCCATTTTCCTTGTTGATTGATCTTCTCCGGGTTCTGTGGATGCATGGTTATACCAAATAAGCGTTCAAAGGATCACTTTGAACGCTTATTGGCGCGACCACGGGCTTGGGCAACATAAACGGCGTCTGGGACAGCGCCTGGACCGGCCTGGCCAAGAGCCCCCACCACGCCCCCAACATTCGGGCCGGCCTTCCTCCCGTTCTACCGTCGCGGCATCTCTTCCAACTCCTTGACGCCGATGCCGTCCGCGTCGACAACGTCCTTGGTCGCCTAGGCCTTGTTGGCCTTGTCCCGGGAATCCATCAGGAACAGCCCCGGCCCCAGGCGGGGGGGCTGTAAGGAGCGGTCTGACTATTGCTCGCCCTGTTTTTCAAAAACAATACCGGCTCGGCGTCCTTTTCAAGACCGGCCATAAAGCATGGTTTGCCGTTGCTATCCGTGATGGACATGAAAGGATTATCGTCCGACGCCACAGAAAGCGAAGCGCGAATTTTTTTATGCCTTCGAGCAGATAAACACCAGGCAATCCATTATCGCCTAGCGAGATATGCGGCCTTGCCTTACCAGTGCCGTCCATGAACCGAAGGGAGCCTCCGCGAGAAGTTCGACCAAGATATAATCCATTTTCCCCATAGTTATCAAAAAAAGAAGGGCTGGATTCTTGTCATCGTCGAAGCCCACTACCGCTCTTGGATTGCCTTTATCGTCCAATAACTGAACTTGTCGGGCCGTACGATGCCATTTGCAGAGTCAGCATGCGCCACATTGTAGACGAAGCATGAGGAAACCAAGACGCCCATGACGCCGCCCAGCAGCGCCATGGGATCGTCGCGCCCGTCAACCGTGAGCAGGAGGCGCAACCTGCCCGCGCTGCTGTCCATCATGCCCAGTCGGGGCCCGCCATTAGCGGCAGGAGGCCCACGCCCCCATTATTTCCTTGATGAGTAGGTAGATGGAGGGCTCGCCCTTGTCATCCACGGCCAAGGCCAGCCTGATCGAGCCGTCGGGGCCAAGCAGGTCCAGCCCGGGTCCTTTTTCCGCGAGGTTGAAATAAGCCCGATGCCGACCTTTAGGGTCAAGCATGACCAGCCCCGGCACCCCTCCTTGTTGCTGCCCAGCAAGGCGCGCAGGTTGCCTTTCTGGTCCACCAGCCGGAACATCCTGGCTGTCATGGAGTCGGCCTTCAAGTCGACTTGCTCTTTGGCCTACACCCGCGATCCGGCCAATAGGCCGACGGAAGCCCCGCCAACCAAACCGGACGCCACCATTGCCAGCCGTAAAATGAAAAATTGACCGCGTTTCATGATTCCCCGTTGGCTGGCCATCATTCAGTGAGGTGCTTCCGTTTACTACCCACGCCTTGCCGGTTAATGAATGTCGACAACGCTAACAAAAGGACATGCATGCTCTGGAAAACTACGCGAAATGAATTCTGGGGCTACGCATGCCTCCCTTGAAAGGTTGGCTGGCTGGCCGGACCACAGCCCGCCAACCACGAACTACGCGGGACGAGTCAGTTCAGCGCCTTGTCCGCTCCCCGGCTCGCCTCGGCAGGTCCCCGGTTGGTATAGGCCATGCGAGGAGTCCCATCGCTGTCATGCACGAAAAGGCCGGGGCCATATCCTTGGTGGCTAAATACCGCTATCTGGGGCTTGCCCTTTTCATTGCGCAAGACCAGCCCAGGCGCATCGCCCGAGAGCATTCCCAAGCCGACCCGTGGCTCCCCGTGCTTGTCCGAAAAGGCGATTTTGGACCCTCCCGCGGCGCCGTCGGCGATGATGCTGACCAGGGCCTGCCCCTGCCCATCCAGGCAATTTATGGAAGATACGCCATTTTCTTCGAACCGGATTCCCAGCCTGGCTTTGTTGTTCTGGTCCCTGAACACCAGGGAGGGACCTGCTTCGGACACGGAAAGGTAGGCGCGGATGTTTCCGCTCTTGTCCAGCATGACCAGGGAAGGGTTGATGGTGCCTTTGTCAAAGCACAGGGCCGCCCGGAGATTGCCCTGCGCGTCGACCAGGCGAAAGATACGCGCGCTGACAGAGTCGGCGTATGTGTCGATTTGATTCTTGGCTTGCGCCTGGCTGGAAAAAAGCCAACCAGAGATCATTCCCCCCAATACGCCGCCTAGAATGGTCAAGGCCGCGACGGCAGCTACCCCCTTATGTTTCATTGAATTTCCTTTCCTTAGTCTAATGCTATTCACCTAAACATTTCAGCCGGCCGAATGATCCGCGGGAATAATCACATGCCACTCTCAAGGAAGGAGCAATAAATGTCCGTGGAACTTGAGGTAGCAATAAAAACAAAAGTCGATGATGCTAGCCTTGCTGAAGCTACGCAGAAAACATCAGATTCGTATAACGGCGTCTTTGATGAACTCTCCAAGACCTGGGACAAGTCCTGGTCGACCATGATCGATAAGAGCGGCAAGTCCATCTCCAGCGGCATCGGTCAGTCCCTGCTCGATGGCGTGACCACGGGCTTCGACAACATCGGCGGCGTTTGGGACAGCGCTTGGACCAGCTTGGCCAAGAGCGCCCAGAGCATCCTGGCCGGCGGCCTGGGCTCCCTGGCCCTGGGCTCCTTGGGCTTCAGCTCCGGCGGCAAGGGACTTACCACGGCCATCAGCGACTCCTTGGCGGCCTACAACATGGGCGACACCCTTTCCGGGGCCGCGGTGGCCGGCGGCTTGGTCAAGGAGGGCGGCCTGGCCAGCTCGCTGCTCAATTGGTTCTCCGGCTCCTCCGCCACCGCCATGGGCGGCGTGGACGATGCCCTGGCCCTGGCCGGCCTGGGCGAAAGCGCGGGCGTCGAAGCCGCCGCCGGTGGCCTTTCACTGGGCGCCGGCCTCTTGGCCGGCGGCGGCGTCCTGGCCGCGGGCGAACTTCTAGCCCTGGCCACCGGTGGGACGGGTCCCATCGGGGCCATCGGCCAGATCTTGGGCCTAAGTGATTCCGGCGGACACACCCAGGATTCGGCCCTTGAGGCGGTCAACGCCGACATGGACTACCTCGGCCAGGCCAGTCAACAGGTCCAGCAGGCGCTCATGGAGGCTACCATCAACGCTCAGGGTTTTGCCAGCGCCGTTTTGCAGGATATGAGCCAGGCCTCGTTGGAGATGGGCCGCCTGGCCGAGCGAGCCGGGCTCACCAACGACGATCTCAACGCCATGGTCGACGCCCTGGACCCCTTCCAGGCTAAGCTTATCGAGGCCTCCGAGGCGGTGGGCCTGGCCGGCGAGAAGATCGACCTCATGAGCCAGGTCTTCGAGCATGGGGCCGAGAGCATCGTCGGTGGGGCCAGCGCCGGGGATCAGTTCGCGGGCACGCTCCTGAACATGGCCGAGGCCATGAACCTGCCCCAGGGCCAGGCCCAGACCCTGGGCGCGGCCATCCAGGGCCTTATCGCCCAGTACGAGGCCGGTTCCATATCCTCTCTGGCCCTGACCGACAGCCTCAAGACCGCCTTCGCCGACGCCCTGCAATCCACCGCCGCCGACGCCGCCACCACCACCGAGCAGATGCGCAGCCTGGCCGAGAGCATCGAGAGCATCCCCACCTCGTGGGACAGCACCATCAGCGTGCACTACAACTACGACGCCGCGCCGGGAGCCTCGGACCAAGTCTATCACGCCGGCGGCCTGGTCATGCACCAAGGCGGCTGGCTGGGTATGCTGCCCCGCTATCACGCCGGCGCGCGGGTTTCCGCGCTTTCCGCCGACGAGATACCGCTCATCGCCCAGCGCGGCGAATACATCGTGCGGGCCGACAGCGTCAACGCCTCGACCCTACCGCTTTTGAACGCTGTCAACGCCGGCGGCCGTCCTGCCCGCCGCGCCGCCGCCAGCCCGCCCCAGGTCAACCTGCACCTGGAGATCCACGGCAACCTCATGGGCGATGACGACTCCCTGGAGGAACTGGCCCGCCAGATTCAGGACAAGCTCCGCGACCTGGACCAGGCCCGCTACGTGGCGTGAACGGTGGAGGAGTCCCATTTTTAAAAAAGAGGCTCTCCCCAAGTCCGCCTCTTGAAAAAACTTTCCGAAAGGCGCCTGCGGGGAGCCCTGTTTGCAGAATGAGGCCTTTTCGCTAATACCAATAGGCGTTCAAAGGATAACTTTGGACGCTCATTGGCATACCGGCCAAGGCTCACCCCAGCCAACAAATATCATGTTGGCCTCAGAAGCGGGATGAATGGGCGAGCGAAAACCCTTTCACCCAGAAGACCAACATGGCGGAGATCAGTTTAGCGAAGCTGAGGCGGTTTTTGAGAGAGCAAGAAAGGGCTTCCTCCTGGCTTGGCGTGGATTGCGCGTGGCCTACCCGCTGGACATCCGCCCCGATGAAGACGGGACCTTCGTCGCCAACTTCCCCGACGTGCCCGAGGCCCTCACCTTGGGTGAAACAAGGGATGACGCCCTGGAGTGGGCCGCCGACGCCCTGCATGTGGCCTTCACCAGCTACGTTGAAGAGCGATGGGACATCCCAGGCCCCTCCAAGCCCGAGCGCGGGCGGCCCCTGGTGGCCCTGCCACCACCGCGCCTGTCCCTGAAGCTGGCCATCTACCAGGCCCTGCGCGACCAGGGCGTGTCGCAGGACGAACTGGCCCGGTGTCTGGAGTGCGGCTCCCGCCAGGTGCGCCGCCTGCTGGACCTGGACCACGATCCCGCCTGGGCCTCATGGAGACCGCGCTCAAGGCCCTGGGCAAGCGCCTGGTGGTCGATGCGCAAAACGCGGCCTAGAATCAGCCCCTAGTCGCAGACCTTGCGGCTCTCCTCCCGAACCAACTTGCCGTTCTCGTAGAACTTCTCCTTGACGGTATGGCACTTGCCGGCGCTGGCCACGGGGTAGGCCTCCACCCGCCTGGTACCCGAGTCGTCAGTGTAGGCCACCGGCTTCTGGTGAGTGGCCGCCTCGCGCGAGGCCCGGGTGGCGATGTGGGTGATGGTGGCCCCGGCCACCGCCCCGATCACCGCGCCGATCACGCCGCCCTTCCAGCCGCTGATGAGCGCGCCAGCCACCGCGCCGGCCCCGGCCCCCACGGCCCCGCCCTGCACCTCGGCCTGGCTCGGATTGTAGGCGCAACCGGCCAGAGGCAGCGCAAGCGCAAGCGCAAGCAACAGGGCCAGCCATCTGTTTGCAACCCATTTCCTCGGCATGGTTCACCCTCCTTTGGGCCCGGCGCGGGCGCCCGTTCCGGGCGGCATGGTTGGACCACGAACACCCCTGTCAACGCGGGAGACAAGGGCGCTACCCTGACCGCAAAAAGAAATTTTTTACGCTAACAAATCTTTAATACCTAATTTTAACAGCGCACAAATGATGTTGGCAAAGGGTTATATTGGAAAATATTCATGTTGGGCAACGGGCATCTTACAGTCGAATTGATAACCGCCTTCGATGATTACGCCCCATAATTTTGAGCTATCCTTTTATTATGACATTGCTTTGCGCGGTGATAATTATTTTCACAGATTGTTGCCAACCCTTGGCGCCCTGGTGACAACGCAGCGTTTCGACCAAGCTGATCCGCAGCGTCCGGGGAAGCCCGCCCTGTTTATTTGGAGGCGGTTCCCCTCTTCACGGCGAGGCGCAAGGCGTTTTCGCCGCCCGCGGGCAGCCAATACCGATATCAGGCCATTGCCCGGGGCGTCCCGCCCTGTGCAATGTCGGCTTGGCAAAAGTGCGATTTTGCCCTGCCTGGCCAAAGCTTGCGCTCCCGGCGGGCCGTCCCCCGGGAGTTCAGCCAACTTGTTGCCTGGCGTGGATCCATGGCCCGTATACCAAATAGCGCTCAAACGAGTACTTAGAGCGCTATTTGGTGTCAGGCCCCGGCCCCGGCAGGTGAAGAAGGCCGGCCAGGGGCTTTCCGCTTCGACGCCACGAGGGGAAAACCAGCCCCCGCCATGGCCCGCAGGGGCGGGCCGCCGGGGGGTATTTGGAGCCGCCGATCTGGTATTTGTTGAATTATCACTACAAAATATATATAAACATATCATTGTTGGAAACGCAGCCAGTGACTGGCGCGGCCAGGCGGCCGGGCCGGAATGCAACTTGGTGATTACAGGAGTCCGAGATGGCCATACAACCCTTGTTCGCACCGGGCGCCCATGCGGACAAAACCCATATCGTTTATGCGGATGACGGCCTGAAAAGGGAGTCTTCCGCCCCCTGCCAGTTGAACTGTCCCGCCGGCATAGACATCCCCTCCTATATCGCCCTGGTCGGCCATGGCCGCTATGACGAGGCCATCGAGCTTATCCGGCAGGATAATCCCTTCCCCTGGGTGTGCGGACTTGTCTGCACGAATCCCTGCGAGGCCTGGTGCCAGCGCCGCTACCTGGACAAGCCGCTGGCCATCAAGGATATCAAGGGTTTGGCCGCCAAGATGGCAATCGAGAGGGGCGCTGGCTACCGCATACCCCAAGCCAAGAACAAATATCAGGAAAAGGTGGCGGTCATCGGCTCCGGCCCCGCGGGCCTGACCGCGGCCTATTTCCTGGCCTGGGAGGGCTACCAGGTTACGGTGTTCGAGGCCCTGCCCAAGGCGGGCGGCCTCATGATCGCCGGCATCCCCGAGTTCCGGCTGCCCCGCTATGTGGTGGAGCGGGAGATTGAGGCCATAAAGGCCATGGGGGTGGAGATCCTGGTGGACACCCCCGTGGGCCAGGACCTGACCCTGGACCAGCTTCGGGCCCAGGGCTACGGGGCCTTTTTCCTGGGCGTCGGGGCCTGGCGGGGAATCAAGCTGGGCATACAGGGGGAAGAGGAATATCCCCAGGTGGTCAGCGCGTTACAGTTCCTCAAGGACGTGTCCATGGGGATGAAGATCAAGCCGGCCGACCGCGTGGCGATCGTGGGGGGCGGAAACGCCGCGGTGGACGCGGCGCGAACCTGCGTGCGCCTGGGCTGCTCCTCGGTCAGCGTGATCTACCGGCGCTCGCGCTCGGAGATGCCCGCCCACTTCGAGGAGATCATCCAGATGGCCGAGGAGGGCATCCACGTCCATCAGTTGACCATCCCGGCCCGGGTGCACGGCAGCTATTGCAAGGTCGACTCCCTGGAATGCCTCATGGCCACCCTGGGCGAGCCCGACGAGAGCGGGCGGCGGCGGCCGGTTCCCGTCGAGGGCTCGGAGTACAAGATGCCGGTAGGCGCGATCATCGCGGCCATCGGCCAGACCACGAACCTGGCCGATTATCCCGGCCTGGGCGATATCGAGCTGACCAAAAAGGGCACCGTGCACGTGCGGGTGCCCTCCCAGCTCACCAACATTCCCGACGTCTTCGCCGGCGGGGACGCGGTGACCGGGCCGGCCACGGTGGTGCAGGCCATCGGCGCGGGCAAAAGGGCGGCCTATTCCATTCACGCCTTTCTGCGCGGCCAACCCCTGCCCACCAAGTTCATTCCCCGGCCGCGGGACATGGTGGCCCCCATCCGCATGCCCTACCAGGAGAAGTCATTCGTCCAGCGCCAGGAGAATCCCCTGATCGACCTGGACCGGCGCATGCACACCTTCGATCGGGTGGAGATGGGCCTGGACGAGGCCGCGGCCAGGCTGGAGGCCAGACGCTGCATGCGTTGCGACATCTGCGAGCGCTGCGGCAAGTGCGTCGAAATCTGCCGGGACAAGATCGGAGTCTCGGCCATCTCCTTCCACCATGCCGGTGAAAGTTCACTGATCCTGAAAGACTACGTCCACGGACTTCCCCACTGCATCGGTTGCGGCTCCTGCGTCAACGTCTGCCCCACCGGAGCCCTGCAAATGGAGGAGGAGGGAGACCAGCGCATCCTGTTGATGTCGGGCACGATCATCAACCGCGTCAAGCTGCAACACTGCGAGAAGTGCGGGACGCTTTTCGCGCCCATGGGCCTGGTCAGAAACGTGGGGGAAGTCCTCGTGAACGCCGGCTATCAGTCATTCCAACACCTCTGTCCAGACTGCCGGCGGGAGAATTTCGCCGCCAAGTTGCCCGGCCAGAAAGCCGAGCCCTTCCCGGGCAGCGCCGGCTAGGGGGCCGGGCGGGGGGGCGGCGAGGGCTGGGCGGAACAGCCCCGGCCCGCCAGGCGCCCGGCCCATTGCTCTCCGAACTGGTTCAGCGAGGTGATCAGCGGCCTGGCCGCCCGGGAGCCCAGGGCCTTCAGCTCCCAGGCCAGGGTCTGAAGCTCGTCCAGGAGGCGCTCGCTGGCCGCCAAGGAGTCCTCGCGGCCCGAGAGCCCGGCCCGGCCCGCTCGCCTGGCCAGGTCCAGGGCCTTCAAGATCAGCTCCCGGACGAGGCCGCCGTCCTCCCCCTCCGGGGCCGCCAGCCGTTCAAGGGCGCGCCCGGTTTCCTCCACCAGGCAATCGCCGGGCCCCAGGGCCCACACCGTGGAAGGCACGGGTGCGCAGCCCAGGCCGGCCAGTTCCTCGGGGGCCAGCGGGGTGGCCGCCGATTCCAGGGCCAAAAAACCGCCCAGGCCGCCATCCAGGGCCAGGCCCTGGAAGCTTGCCATGTCCCTGCCCGGAATCCCGCCCGCGGCCTCCAGGATCTGCCAGAGGCTGGCCCCCATGGGCGCCTCCAGCAGGCCGGGGCTGCCCACATGGCCGCCCACGGTTAGGAGCCGGGTGCCGCCCTGGCCGGCCCTGCCCAGGCCGCGGAACCAGCCCGCTCCCCAGGAGGTGAGCAGGGGCAGCTGGCACCAGGTTTCCAGGCAGTGCAAAAGAACCCTGGCCCCGGCCGGGACCTCCTCCCCCCGGCCCGGAAAGCTCAAGCTCAGGCGCGGGCCTTCGCCCTCCAGGGGGTCGCGCCGGGCGATTTCCTCCCAGGCCCCTTGAATGAGCGGGGCAAGGTCGGCCTGCTCCGGCGAGAGCAGCACCCGGGCCTGTTCGGCCCCGCTGACCAGGGCGGCGATGATGAGGCCTTCCACCAGCAGGAAGGGGTTGCCGGCGAGCAGGGCCCGCTCGGCCAGCGAGCGGGGGTCGGCGGGCCGGGCCTCGGCCACCAAAAGGCCGGGGCCCGGCTGCTCCAGAAAACGCTGCCAGGTGAGGTAGAGGGGCGCGGCGTCGAGCCCGCGCTCGCGCAGGCCCGAGGCGCGCAGCTCGGTCAGGGCCTCCACCCGCGAAAAGCGCGCCGCGCGCTGCGCCCCCACCAGACCGCCCTGCTCTAGGTAGGCCTCCAGGCCGGGGCGGCCCACCCGGAGCAGGCGGCTGGTCAGGGGTTGCTCCCAGCCGGGCTGGGTCGGGTCTTGGCCTTCCACGATCCCGCCTAGCCCTGGGGGGTTGGTCCCTCGGCGGCCACGGCCTGGGCGAAGCGCCAGCGGCGGTCCTCGGGCAGGGAGTCGGCGCGGCCGAAGCTCAGGCACTGCGAGAGGCACTTGGTCACGCAGGCCGGCTTGAGTCCCTCGTCCAGGCGGTCCTTGCAGTAGTCGCACTTGACCGCGACCTTGTGCTGGGGGTCCCACTGGCAGGCCCCCCAGGGGCAGGCCAGAATGCAGCTCTTGCAGCCGATGCACAGGGAGGGGTCTATGAAGACGATGCCGTCGCTGGCCCGTCTCTGCACCGCGCCGGTGGGGCAGACGCTCTGGCACCAGGGGTGCTCGCAGTGGAAGCAGGGCATGAACACGTAGCGCAGCCTAGGTAGCCCGCCCTGGTCAAGAGGACCCACGGTGAGGTTACGGCAGAGGGCGGGGCCCACGCCCAGGCCCTTGTTGGTCTTGCAGTGCAGCTCGCAGGCCGAGCAGCCTATGCAGCGCTCGGGGTCTTGCATAAGGTAGTAGTCGCTCATCGCTGTTTCTCCCAGAGGTAGGGGCCTAGGCCTTTTTCACCGTGACCACGCACTCGGTCAGGTTGTTGCCGCCGCCGGCGGGGTCATAGGAGTCGAGCAGACCCACCATGAACCGCTGGTCGGCCATGCCCTTGCCGAAGGCCCGGGTCTGCAACGGCACGGTGCGGCCGAAGCCGTGGAGCATGAAGACCGCCTCCGGGTGAATCCAAGGCGTGACCTTGGCCGGGCCCTGGGCGGTGTAGCCCCCGCTGGAGACCTCCACGGTGTCGCCGTCGGCAATGCCCAGATTCCTGGCCGCGGCGGGATGGATCCAGAGGCAGTTGGAGGGCAGCAGCTCGTGCAGCAGGGGGTTGTTCATGCTCTGGGCGTGGGCGTGCACCGCCGAGCGCCCGAAGAGCAGCCGGAACTGACCCTCCTTGAGGGCCGGGGGCGCCTGGTAGGGGGCCAGGCTGGCGAGCCCCATCTCGGTCAGGACCGGGCTGATGATCTCGATCTTGCCCGAGGCGGTCTTGAACTTGAGCCCCTCGGCGCGGTCCCACATGATGGGGTCCTTGGCGAAGGACACGAAGCCCTTCTCGCGCATCTTGTCGATGGTGACCCCGGTGCCCTCGAGCTGGTAGGCCCAGAGGTCCTCGACGGTTTCGTAGTCGAAGTACTGGCCCACCTCCAGGCGCTTGGCCAACTCCTTGACGATCCACCAAAGGGGCCGGCTGTCGAAGCGCGGGGCCACGGCCTGGTCGCGCACGCCGAAGTTGGGCTTGGGGCCCTTGCGCGAGATCATGATGCTGGCCCGTTCCAGATAGGTGGACTCGGGCAGGATCACGTCGGAGAACCAGGCGGTCTCGCTGTAGTTGACGTCGATGGACACCAGGAGCTTGAGCTTGTCGAAGGCCTTTATCTGGGCCTGGGGGTCGGGCAGGGCCGAAAGGGGGTCGTGGCGGTAGGCGATGTAGGCCCCGACCTTGTAGGGCTCGCCGGTCAGCAGGGCCGGATAGAGCAGGTGCAGCAGGCCGGCCTCGCCGTCCCAGTGCTTGTACTTGGCGCCGATCTGGTCCACCCGCTTGGCCTCGACCTTGGGGATGCGCGAGCCCAGGGTTTGCAGGTCCTTGGCCCCCGCGTCCTTGGCGGCCTTGGCGAAGATCAGTCCGCCCTTGTGCTCGATGGAGCCCATGAGCACGTTAAGGATGTAGCTGGTGCGGCTGGTGTGGAAGGACTGGCGATGACGGGCGACCATCCAGCCGGGGTGGAAGATGACCCTGGGGGCATCGGCGGCCACCTCGCGGGCCAGGGCCCTGATCTCGCCGGCGGCGATGCCGGTCTCGCCCTCGGCCCACTCCGGGGCGTAGGGCTGGATGAAGGCTCTGAGTTCGTCCAAGCCTTCCACCCAGCGGTTGACGAAGGCCGCGTCGTAGAGCCCCTCCTTCAGCACCTCGTGGATCAGGGCCAGGTTGAGGGCGTATTCGGTGTTGGGCTTGATCTGCAAAAAGCGGGTGGCCTTGGCGGCTGTGGCGGTGGCGCGGGGGTCGATGTAGGTGCATTTGGCCCCGGCGCTCATGGCGGCCACGAACTCCTTGGCCTCCTTTACCTGCAATGATTCAAGCAGGTTGCGGCCGTAGAGCACGATATGGCGGGTATTCTTGATGTCGTAGTTGAAGCCCTTGCGACCCATGCCGAAGAGGGTTCGCGCGGCGTGGTGCACGTTGCGGGCGCAGGTGCAGTCGTGGTTGAAGTAGTTGGGCGACCCGATGGCCTTCAAAAAGCTCTTGGTCAAATCGGTGAAGGGTCCGCCGCGGTCGGAGAGAGCCACGCCCTGGCCTCCGCACTCGGCGATGACCTCCTTGAGCCCCTTGGCCACGTAGTCCAGGGCCTCGTCCCAGCTGGCGGAACGCCACTGGCCGGAACCCCGGGGGCCTGTGCGGATCAGGGGGGTCTGCGGCCGCTCGTCATCGTACTCAAAGGAAATGCCCGCCGCGCCCTTGGCGCACAGGCTGCCCTCCATGGCCTTGTCGTGGGGATTGCCCTGCAGCCAGGCAACGCGCCCATCCTCCACGTTGACCTGTACGGGACAGCGCACGGCGCACATCCCACACAGGCTGTAGACGACGCGTTTGCCCGGAGCCTGAACTCCGGCCACGTTGGGGGCCTTCGTCGTTTCCATGTGAACTCCTTAAGTTTTTAACAAAGATGCCAAGGCCGGGTCACTGGTACGAGAAAATCGCCCAACCCTGCATCCGGGCCTTTGGCCCGGATGGATTGTCAAGTCTAATCAGTTAAGATACAACAACTCCCGGCCGCAGTCCATAAGGTTCCCTATCTTATTCCTTGCCTTTTGCCGGCCCCCTGGCCGATAATCAGGCACCCGTTTCCGCCGGGCGATCAGCCCGGCTCACAACGGAGGCGCGCAAATATATCAATGAACAAACCGCACGTTAATGCCGACTGCACATCAGCGGTAGTCGATTTCGTCCTGCGCCGCCGGCCCGAGGCCCTGCCCCGCCTCCTTTGGGGCCTGGAGGAATTGGCCGGGGTGCCGGAGAAAAACCTGCGCAGGCTCCTTTGCGGCGGCGGCGAGGTGCCGGCCCCGGTGCTCTTGGAGATGCTGCGCCGGGCCCGCGAGGACATCTTCCTCGATCCCCGGATCGGCTTCCTTATCGGCTTCGAGATGGTGGCCTTCCAGCACTGGGACCCGGCCAGGGCCTTCTTCCTGCGCGTGCTGGGCACTCCGGTCCGGGCCGCCAGGGCCCTGGTCTGGCTGGGGAGCGGCTTCGCGCGGGTGGTCAGCTCCGAGAAGGTCATCGACCTGACCGCCTCCGGCTGCCGGATATCCATCCACTGGAATCCCGCCGTCGGTCTCAACCGGGACCTGTGCCTGTTCTACCAGGGAGGGCTGGCGGCCGGGGCCCTGGCCTGGGGGGGAGAACCCATCGAGATAAACGAAAAAAGTTGCTCATTCACGGATGGGGAAAGCTGCGAGCTGGAGCTGGCCTGGGAGCCCTTCGCCTGGCGCGACCGCCTGCGGGCGCTGTCCATGTATCTGCCCGCCGTCCGCCGCCGCTTCCTGGTGGAGACCATGCGCCGCCACTCCCCCTCCCTGGATGAGGCCAACAGCCGCCTGCGGCGCGTGGAGGCCTCCTTTAAGGCCATGATAACCGCCGCCCATGACGCCATCATTGAAATCATGCCCGACGGCGCGGTCAACTCCCTCAACCAGGCCGCCCTCGATCTGGCGGGCGCCGAGAGCTACCAGACCGTCATGCGCATCCAGGAGATGGTCCCTCCCGAGGATTTGCCGATCCTTATGGATCGCCATCGCAGGCGCCTGGCCGGGGATGAGGTGCCCAACCGCTATCCCTTCCGGGTGTTGCGGACCGATGGGAGCGTGGTGCCCGTGGAGGGGAGCTTCAGCCTGCTCGAGGATCCTCAGCGGGGCAAGGTGGTGTTGGGCATACTGCGCGACGTGCGCCTGGAGCAGGCCATGGCCCGGGCCTTGGAGGAGGAGCGCCAGCGCTTCATGCGCCTGGCCGACTTCTCGCCCCTGGGCCTGGCCATAATCGATGCCGAGGGGCGTTATCTGTACCTGAATCCGACCTTCACCCAGCTCTTTGGCTACGATCTGGGGGATTTCCAGACCGGCCGCCAGTGGTTCCGCCTGGCCTTTCCCGACCCCGACTACCGTCATGGGGTGGCGGCCACCTGGAAGCGGGACCTTGCCGAGCTGGGCCCGGGCCGCATGCGTCCTCAAACATTCAGGGTGGTCTGCCGCGACGGCTCGACCAAGGACGTGCTCTTCAGGCCCGTCAGCCTGGACCGGGGGGAGCAGATAGTGGTCTTCGAGGACGTGACCGAACGCCTGGGGGCGGAAAAGGCCTTGCGCGAGAGCGCCGCCCGCCTGAGCACCATCGTCGAGGGCTCGCCCGACGCCATCCTGCTCCTGGACCACAAGCGCCAGATATTGCAGGCCAACCGTCAAGCCCAGCTGCTGCCGGGCGGCGAGACCACCCTGCCGGGCCGGGATTTGGCCGAGGTCTTGCCCCCGGACCTGGACGAAAAGTTTAAGGGTCTGTGGCAGCGGCTGATGGCCGAGGGCAAGGTTTCCGAGGAGCTGTCCGCCGAGGCTAGCCGGGAAGATGAGGCCCCGGCCTGGGAGGTCACCGGCCTGGTGCTGGGGCCGAAACTGGTCCACTTGAGCCTGCGGGACATCGGGGCCCGCCGGCGGCAGGAGGCCGAAAAGCGCCAAGCCGCCCGCCTGGGCGGGGTGGTGGAGCTGGCCGGGGCCGCGGCCCACGAGCTGAACCAGCCCCTGACCTCGCTTCTGGCCTCGCTGGAGATGATGGCGATATACCAGGACCCCGCCAACCTCCAGCGCCTGGCCGGCAAGGCGCGGGCCGAGGTGGACCGCCTGTCCGAACTGGTGGCCAGGCTGGGCAAGATAGTCCGCTACGAATCCCAGCCCTACCTGGGCCAGACCCGCATCATAGACATTAAGAAATCCTCGCAGGAGGATTGAGGCCGGGCCGTAGCGACGGCTACCCCCCACCCCACCCCTTCCCCCCAAGAAGGCGAGGGCCTGATGCGTAAGCATCAGGGATATCGGATAAAAATACGCTTTGGTCCGACCGAAAAGCATTCAAAGCCATGGATGACCTTGTTTGAATGCAACTTGGTATCAAAGTTATTCCCGGCGATCTTGAACGGGAGATGGTGAGGTTCGCCCACAGGGCCGGCCCCACCGACCCGATTCGGGTGGCGCGGCACGCCCCCGGCACGCGCCGAGGGCGCACCAAGACGACGCGCCCCCGCTGGGGCGTCGGCTCTGCGGTCTGGAGGGGATGTTGGGGGGATCGCCTCCCGGCCCGGGGCATACGCACCGGGGCGGATGATCCCCCCAAGAACCTCGGCGGCCTACTTCCGGCGCTGGTGACGGGTGCGCTTGAGAAGTTTGCGGTGCTTGTGCTGCCGGATCTTCTTGCGGCGCTTCTTGATTACGCTGCCCATCTGGTCCTCGCGCGGGAGCTTTCGCCCCGGGAATGCTTGAAATAAGAGTTCGGAAACGCTCTTATACCCGATAACCGGGCTCGCGGCAAGGGGAAATTACCCCGGCAGGCGGGTGGTGTGCGCAAGTTCTACCCCGAGGGCCTGCCATTGCTTGTATCGAGCGCGGGCGGCCGTAAGCTCCGGCCCTTCCCGGGCGGGCACGAACTCGATCAAATGCTCGAAACCTTCCAGGGCTGCCAGGCCCGGCTCCTGCGGGGCCAGGGCGATCAATACCTGGGCATGATTGTGATTTTCCAAATCGAGCCCGATCAGCACCGGCTCCTGGGCCTGGTTTTCGCCTCCGGCCAGGGCATGGGGCAGGAAAGAGGCCGGGGCGTAAGTCCAGAGCGCGCGGTCGGCCTCCTCGGCCTGGAACTGGTCGCCGGCCAAGAGCAGCGCCCGGTGGCCTTGGGCATGGTGCCAGGCCGCCAGCCGGGCCGCGGCCGTAAGCAGATCAAGGCCGGCCTGCCCCAGGTTTACGAACTCCACCTTCACGGCCGGCCCCCGGCGGCGGGGAAGAGGCCCCCGCCCAGGGCACGGTCCAACCCCGAGAGCGCGGAGAAGACCCCGTAGCGGGAGCGCTCCACCTCGGCCTGGGCATTGAACCGCTGGGTGCGGGCCTCGGAAAGCTCCAGCGGGGTGGCCAGACCGTTTTGGTGGCGGCCCTTGATGAGGCGATAGTTCTCGCTGGCGCTGGCCAGCAGGCTATGGCTGACCGCCACCTTGGCCTGGGCCTCCAGGAGGCCCTGCAGGGCCTGCTGCGTCTCTCGCCGCACGGTCAGGCCCATGAGGTCCCGGGTCTCGGCGGCGGCCTTGAGCAGGGCGCGGCGCTCGGCGCTGGTGGCGCGCAGCTTGAAGCCGGTGAACAACGGCAGGTTCAGGGCGAGGCCATAGGAGTAATACTGGCTGTCCAGGTCGTGGGCCCCGATCTGGCCCAGGCCGGCCGAGGCGTCCAGGGTGGGCCAGTGCCCGGCCTCGGCGGCGTCCAGGGAGGCTTGGGCCGCCGCGGTCAGCCGCTGGAGCCTGACCATCTCCGGCCGAACCTTGAGGGCGCGGGTCACCAACCCGGCCTCGCCCTGCTCCAGGGCGGCGGCGATGGGCGCCTCGGGCGAGCGATCCCAGGGGGCCAGGGGCAGGCCGTAGACCTGGGGCACGCCCACCGCCTCGGCCAGGCGGGCCATGAGCCGGCGCGCGCTGGCCTTGCCCTCGATGACCTTGCCCTGGGCCTGGGCCAGGTCCAGGGAGGCCCTGGCCACCTCCAGAGGCGTGCCCAGGCCGTGTTGCAGAAGCTTCCTCGCCCGCTCCAGGAAGGCCGCGGTGTCCCTTTCCTGCTCCTCGTAGACCAAAAGCTGGGCGCGGGCGGAGAGCAGGTCGAGGTAGGCCCCGCGCACCCCGGCGCGCACCTCGTTGAGGGCCGTCTCCACCGCCCAGGCGTAGGCCTCGGCCTCCAGGCGTCCGGCCCTGGTCTGGCCCCAAAGGGGGATATTGATCAGGCTCTGGCTGAGGCTGAGGCCGGCCTGGCGCTGCTGGCCCTCCAGCTCGCCGCTGCTGGTCATCTCGTTGCGGGTGGCCTCCCAGCTGGCTTGGCCGGAGAGCTGCGGCCAAAAGCCGCTGGCGGTCTGCTCCACCCGGGCGCGGGCCGCCTCCTGGTTGGCCAAGGCCTGGCGCACCTGGGGGTTGCGGCCCCCCGCCAGTTCCAAAAGCTCATCCAGGCTCAAGGGGGGCTCCTCGGCCAGCGCCGGCCCGGACCAGGCCGGGATGAAGGCCAAGGTCAGGAAGACGGTCAAGCCGGCCAGGCAGGCCAGTCCCGCGCGCCGGGCCAGGCGGGGTCGTTGGTTGAGCGATTGCTTCATCACGCGCCCATGCAGGTAGCCTTGATTCCGCCTCGGCCTCGGGCCGGCGGCGAGGGCAAGGCCATGATGACACAGACGCGAGTGCTTGGGTAGCCCCGTGCGGGGAAGGGGGGAAGCCGGCCGCGCCGGCATTACTGGCCTTAAAAAAAGAGAAGGCCGGGCTGGGGTGCCCGGCGGTCTCTATTAGGAGAAGAAGAGGTTATGAAAGCTGGTTGCCAGCTATTAATGCAAGCTGGATGCCATGATCACCGCCGTCCTGTTTGAAGGAAATAAAACACGTTATTTTGCCATGTTAACCCGAAGAGCCCGAACGGGCGGGGGCAATGCCCAGGACACTCTGGTGCAAAATCATGAACCGCCGGGAAGGCCAAGGCGGCCCGCTCGGCGTATGGGGCTGATAAATTGGCAATTTTAGGGTTCAAAAATTTGTACCGCGCGGGTCGTAAAAACCTTACTTCCGGACCCGGTGGGCTCGCGGGCAAGGGCACTGGTTTGAGTCATTAAGGTATTGCCAAACCCCACCCCACTTTGTAACCTTGTAAGTAGCGTGGGTTGCATAGGACCGCGGGCGGACTTTCCCGGCCGGCCGGCCTCCCGCCCCTCCTCCAGGCTTCGCACCTCATCGCCTCCACTTCACCAACCGGAAGGACCAGCCATATGCGTCTGAGCCTGCGCGCAAAAATCATGGGGCCCATAGCGATCCTGGTGGTGCTGTCCATGGGGCTGATCTCCCTGGTGACCTACTTCCTGACCAGGGACGCCCTGCACGAGTCCACCACCCAGGGCCTGGAGAGCCTGGCCCGCTCCAAGGCCGAGTTGATCGACCTGTGGGTGGATGACGCCCGGGCGGTGATGGAGATGACCTCCTCGAAAGTAATTCTCTCCGCCCTGCTCAAGCACGACAACGACCAGTTCCGGGGCTCGGCCAACGGCGAACTGGCCGCCACGGTCAAGAGCATGTCCGGCTTCTCCTACATCAACCTGGCCAACGCCCAGGGAGAGGTGCGCGCCAGCTCTCTGGGCAACGACCCGGTCGGCAAGGTCAAGGTGCCCGACCGCGCCTACTTCCAAAAGGCCATGAAGGGCGAGACCAACGTCTCGGAAGTCTACTTGGCCCGCACCACCGGCAAGCCGGCCTTCTCCATCGCCGTGCCCGTCAAGGAGGGCGACAAGGTGCTGGGGGTGATTTTCGGGGTACCCGACCTGGCCAAGTTCAGCGATCGCTTCGTGGACCCGGTCAAGGTGGCCCAGACCGGCTACATGGCCATTTTCGACGCCAAGGGCGTCTTCTTCGCCCACAAGGACAAGTCCCAAATCCTCAAGCTCAAGCTGGGCGAGCATGAGTGGGGGCGGCAGTGGCTGGCCATTAAGCAGGGAATGGTGCTTTACGCCGCCGGCGGCATGCGCCATATGGCCTTTCTGGAGCCCTGCAAGTCGGTGGACTGGACCGTGGCCCTCTCGGCCCCCACCGGGGAGGTCTTCGCCCAGGCCGACGCCATCACCCGCCTGAACCTGCTGCTCGGCCTGGCCGGCACGGCGGGCATCCTGGTGATCATGCTGTTCATCGTCAAGGCGGTGGTCACACCCGTGCGCCGGATCATCAAGGGCCTGAGCGAGGGGGCCGCCCAGGTGGCCGCCGCCGCCCGCCAGGTCAACCGCGCCAGCCAGGACCTGGCCCAGGGCGCTTCCGAGCAGGCGGCGGCCCTGGAGGAGACCTCCTCCTCGCTGGAGGAAATGGCCTCCATGACCAGGACCAACGCCGACAACGCATCCCAAGCCGACGGCCTGGTGCGAGATTCCGGCCGGGCGGCGGCCGAGGCCAACTCCTCCATGGCCGAGCTGAGGCAGGCCATGGAGCGCATCACCTCCGCCAGCGACCAGACCGCCAAGATCATCAAGACCATCGACGAGATCGCCTTCCAGACCAACCTGCTGGCCTTGAACGCGGCCGTGGAGGCGGCCCGGGCCGGCGAGGCGGGCTCGGGCTTCGCGGTGGTGGCCGAGGAGGTGCGCAGCCTGGCCATGCGCGCCGCCGAGGCGGCCAAGAACACCACCGCGCTCATCGAGGAGAACATCAAGAACATCCGCGACGGCTCCCATCTAGCGGTGCGCACGGACGAGAGTTTCAACGCCATGCAGTCCACCTCGTCCAAGGTGGGCGAGCTGGTGGGGGAGATCGCCGCCGCCTCCAACGAGCAGGCCCAGGGCATCGGCCAGATAAACAAGGCCGCCGGCGAGATGGACCGGGTGACCCAGCACACCGCCGCCACCGCCGAGGAGTCGGCCAGCGCCTCCGAGGAGCTGACCTCCCAGGCCGAGACCATGCTGAACTTCGTGGACGATCTGGCGGCGCTGGTGGACGGGGCCGGCCAGGCGGACCGCAAGTCCGGGGGCGCGCCCGGGGCGCCCGCGGCCAAGTCCCTGCCCGCGCCCGCACGGATGGGAGCGGCCCCCGCCCGAGGCAAGAAAAGCGCCAAGGCCAGGGCCAAGACCGATCCCGCCCGGGCCATCCCCCTGGACGACGACGACTTCAAGAACTTCTAGCCCAGCCCCCCCGGCCCCCTCCGCGCGCCCTCCGGCCAACCCCGGCGGGCGCGCGCCACCCTCGGGCTTGACATCCACGCTCCTGTTGGCCTAGCTTTTTGACCTCCACCCAGCACGGAAAGGACGTAGCGCCATGGACCCTCGCTACCAACAACTGGCCGCGCGCATCAATCTGGGCCACTCCGAACGCATCGCCGGTCTCTTCGCCCTGCTGGCCGACCTGGAGCAGGCCGAGCTGCTCTTGGCCCTGCCCGCCGGCGTGGGCGAACTGGCCGCCAAGCTCGACCAGCCCAGCCGGCGCGTGGAGGAAATGCTCAAGGACCTTTTCCGCAAGGGCCTGGTCTTCAGCCTTTCCAAGGCCGACCCCCCGGCCTGGCGCATGGTCAAGGACATGGTGCAGTTCCATGACGCCACCCTGGTCTGGCCCGAGGCCACGAGCGAATTCATCGACCTTTGGCGCGACTTCATGGAACACGAGTGGCCCGACCTGGCCAAGGCCATCAGCAAAAAGACCGCCAAGCCCTTCACCCGGGTCATCCCCGTGGGCCTGGCCGTGCCCGCCCGCGCCCAGATCCTGGACTTCGAGAGCCTGGCCGACATCATCGCCAAGGCCAAGAAGATCGCGGTGACCAAGTGCACCTGCCGTCTGAGCATGCGCCTGTGCGAAAGGCCCCTGGAGGTCTGCCTGCAGGTCAACCGCGGGGCCGAATACACCATCGCCCGGGGCAGCGGCCGCGAGGTCTCCAAGGACGAGGCCATGACGATCCTGCGCCAGAGCGAGGAGGCGGGGCTGATCCACGTCACAGTCAACCGCCAGGACGTGAACAACTTCATCTGCAACTGCTGCCCCTGCTGCTGCCAGACCATGCCCGTGCTGCTCAAGTACGGCACCTACGTCATCGACCCCAGCCGCTACACCGCCGGGATCGACGCCGAGGCCTGCTCCGGCTGCGGGGCCTGCCACGAGCGCTGCTACTTCAAGGCCATAAGCTGGACCGAGGGCGAAGGCTCGCCCAGCCTAGTGGACCCGGCCAAGTGCATGGGCTGCGGGCTTTGTCTCGTCACCTGCCCCACCCAGGCCATCAGCCTCGAGGAGACCCGCCCCGCCGCCTTCGTCCCCGGCGCGGCGTAAGAGCGGCGCGGGAGAAGGGAAGCAAGAGAAAGCCGTTTTTTTGCGGCCAGCGTCCGCGCCCCCAGGCTCCGGCACGCGCCAGGCTCCGGCCGGAGCGAACCCGCACTCCGCAAGCCCCCTGCCGGGGCGAAGATTACGGCCGGGCCAAGACGCGGGCCGCGGCCCAGTGCCTGGGCACCCAGGACGGGTAGGGGAGGTTTTGTCCCGAGCGGAGCTTGCGGGCTACCGTTGAGGGCTCGCGGCGGGGAAAATACAGCAATGGCTGTCATTGCGAGGAGCATTGGCGACGAAGCAATCTCGTCGCGGTCACCACGTTGGAGCGGCAGAAAAAACGAAAAGGGCGAGGGAAGCGCCTCGCCCCTTACCCCTACGCTTTTCTAGGAAGGGGGGCCTGGGGGGAAACCCTTTTTGCGCAGCAAAAAGGGTTTCCCCCCACAGCTCTTCTCTTACGAAACCTTAACCACCAAGGCCGCGGCGGTGTCGCCGGCGGCGCAGCCGGCGAAGAGGCCGTAGCCGCCGCCGATCTTAACCAGTTCCTCGATCAGCTCGAC